>JANOQG010000402.1:0-6756 GCA_031422255.1 Actinomycetes bacterium
ACCGCCGCTTCGAGCCGCGCTCCTCGGTCTCGACCACAGCGCCACGGTGACGGCAAGAGTTGACGAACGCCTTGAAGGAGCCGTCCTGATCACGCGTGGCGAGGATCGGGATGCCGAGATCGTTGTTGGTCAAGAACGAGCCTGGCTCCGGAAGATCCCCCGACAACCCAAGGCATTGGGGAGCCCCGCCGAAGAACTCCTGCCACTCCCGCTCCGCCAGAACAGGATCGGTGTAGTCCGTGGTGGGGAGCCGTCGTAGGCCTCCGGCATCAACCGTCGTCCCAGCATCGAGATGGGCGCACAGCTGCTTGATCAAGCGAACCTGCTCGTCGTGGCGCATGCCTAGATCCAAACCCTGGCACCCGCACCGGTCAAGCCCGTTGGCCGTCAGGCCGTCGTGTGGCCGAACCCAGCCAGCCCAGCGGGCGACTACTCCCCTCGCGTTGACCTCATTGTTCGTGCCGCTGCAGGAGCTCGACGCTGTAGCCATCAGGGTCGTTGACAAAGGCGACGGTGACGGGCCAGCGATCGAGCCTCTGCGGGGCCATGGTCGATTCGGCACCTGCCTCGACAGCGCGGGCGTGTGTCGCCACGCAGTCGTCGACGTTCATGTAGATCTTCCAAAGTGCGAAGCCGTGGTCGATCGGTTGACCGTTCTGATGGCGTTCCGCCAACTGGAGCCGGCCACCTCCGTGCGCCGCTGCGAGGTGCGCCTCGTGCACCTCGTCGATCTCGGTTCGCCCCTGGAGCTCGAGGCCGATGGCCTCGGTGTAGAAGCGAATCGAGCGCTCGATGTCGCTCACGTAGATGCAGTACTGCCCGACGGTGGTGGCCACGGGTGGCACCCTATGACGCGAGAACGACACTTTCCCGATTCGTCTTGTCACCCTGGTAGTCGACTGCTAGACCCACTGTGTGGCTGGCGAGAACTATGTGGTGATCTCGGCCGACTGCCATGGCGGCGGCAACCTCAGCGACTACCGGGCCTACCTCGAATCTCGTCACCACGAGGACTTCGACGCCTGGTTGGCCGAGTTCGAGAACCCCTACGACGACATCACGGGCGACGTGGCCAGCCGCAACTGGGACTCGGGCCGACGGCTGCGCGAGATGGAGGCGGACGGTGTCGTCGCCGAGGTGCTGTTCCCAAACACGATCCCACCGTTCTTCCCGAAGGTGTCGCTCGTTCACCAGCCCCCAGGCGCCACTGCCGGAGACCTCGAACGGCGTTGGGCGGGGCTCCGAGCGCACAACCGTTGGTTGGCCGACTTCTGTGCCGACGCTCCCGGCCGGCGGGCGGGCATGTGTCAGATCATGCTGCATGACGTCGAGGGGTCGGTCGCCGAGATCAGGTGGGCCGCCGACCATGGCCTGACGGGGGGCGTCCTGCTCCCTGGCGCCCCACCGGGCTCGGGCGTGGCTCCGTTGTACGCCCCCGACTACGAGCCGATCTGGTCCGCATGCGAGGAGGTCGGGCTCCCGGTGAACCACCACAGCGGCAGCGCTGCGCCCGACTTCGGCGACTACCCAGCCGCCAACGCGATGTTCCTCCTCGAGGTCACGTGGTGGGCCCATCGCACGCTGTGGCACCTGATCTTCTCCGGCGTGATGGACCGTCACCCCGATCTGCAGTTCGTGTTCACCGAACAGGGCACGGCCTGGCTTCCCGACGAGCTGACACGCCTCGACTACTACCGCGACCGCTTGAGCGGAGCCGGAGGCGCAGCAGGGTCCCAGGAAGCAAAGCTCGGCGCCACCGCCGCACGCCTCTCGCTGACTCCGTCGGAGTACTGGGCGCGCCAGTGCCACGTCGGCTCGAGCTTCATCCGTCGAGCCGAAGTCGACCTGCGAGACCGCGTCGGCGTCGACCGGATCATGTGGGGTAGTGACTTCCCCCATCTGGAGGGTTGCTGGCCCTACTCCCGACAGCACCTTCGACTCGCGTTCGCAGGCGTGCCCGAGGATGAGGTGCGCTCCATGGTCGGTGCCAACGCGGCGCGGCTCTATGGCTTCGACCTCAACGCCCTCGCCGTCCTCGCCGAGGAGTTCGGGCCGTCGCCGGCCGAGGTCGCCGAGCCGCTCCTCCCCGAGGACATCCCCGACGACGCCCTGCGTTGTCCAGCCTTCGCCTCGGCCCGTTTCCTGGGGACATGAAGCGCTGATGCAAGACCTCGAGGGCCGGGTCGCGGTGATCACCGGCGGTGCCGGTGGAGTCGGCAGAGCGCTCGGCGAACGCTTCGCGGCCGAAGGCATGAAGGTCGTGCTCGCCGACGTTGGCGTCGAGCCGCTCGAGCAGACGGTCGCTGAGCTTCGCGACGCCGGCCACAACGTCACGGGGTTCGTCACCGATGTGACCGACTACGCATCCGTCGAGCACCTGCGGGACGAGGTCTACGCGCTGCACGGCGGCGTTCACCTGCTGTGCAACAACGCAGGCGTGGGTGCTGGCGCCGAGGGTCGCATCTGGGACCACACGCTCAACGACTGGGGCTGGGGGCTGGCGGTCAACCTGTGGGGCATCATCCACGGCATCAAGGCCTTCGTTCCGCCCATGCTCGAAGCGGGCGACGAGGGCCACATCATGAACACATCCTCTGGCAACGGGGGCGTCGCGCCACTCACCTCGACCGCCATCTACGCCACCACGAAGTCGGCGGTGACCACCGTTACCGAGGTGCTCCACGGCCAGCTGCGGGCAGCGGGCAGCCGCATCGGCGTTTCGGTCCTGTACCCCGGGCCGAAGGTGCTTCGCACCGGCCTCCTCGAGTCATCGAGCAAGCGCCCCGAGCGCTGGGCCAACGAGATGCCCCGAACCACGCCGTACACCACGATCGAGTCGTTCGAGGCCAGGCTGCGGGCAGCGGGAGTGGAGCCCACCTACACCCCGGTCGAGGCCGTAGCCGAGGAGGCGCTCGCCGGCATACGCGAGGGCCGGTTCTGGATCCTGCCTGCGAGCGAGCGCACCGACCGCACGATCCAGGCCCGCGCCAAATCGATGCTCGACCGCTCCGCGCCCACCTACCTGGAGGACCTGACATGACGAGCGATCGGTACCTGGTGATCTCAGCGGACACGCATGCCGGGCTGCCGGGGCCCGAGTATCGCGGGTGGCTCGATCCCGAGTACCGAGAACGGTTCGACACGTTTCTCGTGGAGCGAGCTCGCGCCGCCGAGATGACCCGGGCCGGATTTCTCAACGAGGAGTTCGCCAAAGCGTGGGAAGAGGAGAACGAGGAGGGCCTGCTCGGCGGTTGGGACGCTGCCCGTCGCGACAAGGAGCTCGACACGGATGGCGTCGCGGGCGAGGTCATCTTCCCGGATGCTGATTCGGTCAGCGGCGGAGCCTCCGCCCCCTTCGGCGCCGGCCTCGGTGCCACCGGCGACATCCCGGCCGAGCTGTTGTTCGCCGGCGCCAGGGCACACAACCGGTGGCTCGCGAGCCTGTGTCAGGAGAGCCCGGAGCGTCGAGCCGGTGTCGCCGTCGTGCCGATCATGGTCGATGTCCCCGCCGCCGTGGCAGAGATCCGTCGAGCCCACGAGTCGGGCCTGCGGGGCGGGATCCTCATCCCACCGATGTGGCAGCCCCATCCCCCGTACCACGACCCGTGCTACGACCCGGTGTGGGCGACCTGCGTCGAGCTGTCCATGCCGGTCCACGTTCACTCCGGCGTCGCCGACCGTGCTTCGTACGGGCCTCACGTCGGGATCTTCACGACCGAAACCCGGTTCTGGTCCTCGCGGCCGCTGTCCTTCCTCATCTGGTCCGGCGTGTTCGAGCGCTTTCCCGGCCTGCGCTTCGGCATCGCCGAGTGCGGGGCGTTCTGGGTCAGCGACCTTCTCTGGCGGATGGACCTCGTCTACGAGCGCGACCACGGCTCCCGCAAGCTCGGTACGCAGCTCACGGCCAACATGTCGATGCGCCCGAGTGAGTACTTCGATCGAAACTGCTTCATCGGGGCCTCCAACATCGTGCGAGTCGAACTGGCGCGGCGGTATGAGATCGGCATCGGCAACTTGTGCTGGGGGAACGACTTCCCCCACCCCGAAGGGACATGGCCTCACACGCAAGAGTTCCTCGCGGATGCGTTCCACGACATCCCCCGCGACGAGACCGCCGCGATCCTTGGGGGCAACGCCGCTGAGGTCTATGGCTTCGATGTCGCCGCGCTGCAGCCCCTGGCCGATCGGATCGGCCCAACGCCAGACGAGCTAGGCCAGCACGACGACCCGACGGCCAAGTGGGCTGATGCAAAGCGGGCTGGACGCCCGTGGCGCACCGGCATCGAGACCTGGCCCACCGCCGCGCCGTGATCGATCCCTCCGCGAGCGATCCAGTGCGGTTCGATCCCTTCGACGCCTCGTTCGCAGCGTCGCCATATGAGCACTACTCGACCCTGCGCGACGACGATCCAGTGCACCGATCAGACCTGCTGTGCGCATGGATCGTGACTCGCTACGCCGACGTCGCGAGCGTCTTGCGGGACCCGACGATGTCAAGCGACCTGCGCCGGGCCACGGCCACCCCGATCACCCAGCTGGAGCTTGACGGGCTGGCCGACCACTCCCGGGCATCCGCGACCGTCGTGCACATGGACGACCCAGACCACGCCCGCGTCCGGAAGCTGCTCGCCGAGCCGTTTCGCGTACGCGAGATCGGCCGACTCACCTCGCTCATCGAGTCGCGCATCGGCGCCGCCTTCGATGCCCTCCAAGCGCAGCAGAGCGGGCCCACCATCATCGACTTGATCGCTGAGGTCGCGTATCCGCTCCCCGTGGAGATCTTCTCCACCTGGCTCGGCGTGCCCGAGGAGGCGCACCCACAGTTCCGCGAGTGGACCAGCTGGGTGGCCCGCAGCCGCGACCCGCTGAGCCCGTCGGAGCAGCTGGAGCTCTTCTCGGCCCTGGACTCCATGTACGACTATCTGGCCGAGCAGGTCGAGGCCAAGCGCCTCGCGCCTACTGGCGACCTCCTCTCGTACCTCGTCCAGGCGGAGGATGGTGAGGAGCGACTTTCGCACGATGAGCTCATGTCGCAGCTCATCACGTTGTACATGGCAGGGCATGAGCCCACGGCCGGCCTCATCGGCAACGGCATGCTTGCTCTGCTGCGACATCCGGACGAGCTCGCTCGCCTGCGAACCGAGCCGGGTCTGCTGCGCAACGCGGTGTCCGAGCTGCTCCGGTTCGACGGGCCGAACCAGTTCGTCCGGCGCATCACCACCGTTCCCACGGTCATTGGCGGTGTCGCCCTGCCGGCCGGGGAGGTCCTCTTCGTCGGTCTGGCCTCCGCCAACCGTGATCCACGCCGGTGGGGTCCCTCCGCCGACCAGGTCGACGTTGCCCGGTCCGACGCCGATCAGCACCTGCAGTTCGGCGGGGGTGCCCATGCCTGCATCGGATCCCATCTCGCCCGCCGCCAAGCCGAAACCTTCTTCGAAGCGCTCCTCAGTCGCCTCGAAGGCCTCGAGCTTGCCGGCGAACCAGCGTGGAACACGCGCCTGTTCATCCGAGGCCTCAGCACGCTCCCCGTTCGGTGCTCCATCGTCGGCTCCTGAGAGCCCCTCCGGTTCGCAAGCGCACGCACGATCGCAACGAGCAGGTCGACGCTGCTATGTCGGTCCGCTCCTCGGCTGGACGCGGGCCATGTCGAGCAGAGCCGGGACCAGCAACAGCTCCAGCAGTCGCGTGAGCTCGTCGATCTCTGGCACCACGTCCGGGGCCCGGAACAAGCCTGTCGCCACGACCAACAACCACCGCAGCGCATCGTCCGGCGTGACATCCGCTCGGAGCAACCCCTGCTCGGAGGCCGCCAGGAACATCGGCTCGATCAGGGGCCGGATGCCCTCGTTCAACGCCCGCGCTCCCAGCCTCGTCATCGCCTCGCTGGTCGATGGAGCCATCAGCGAGCGATGCACTGGGTCGGTCGCGATCCGCGCCATCGCCATCGCCAAGCCGTCGACGAGGAAGCGCTCTGGTCGGGCTGACGCACCAAGCGCGGCCACCACCTCACGACCGACCTGCATGGTGGCCTGCACGACGACCGCGGTGAGCAGCGCCTCCTTCGAATCGAAGTATCGGTACACCGAGGACCGGTGCAAGCCGACGCTGTCGCCCACCGATTCCAGCCGCAATGCGGCTGCCCCCTCAGCACGCACGATCTGCTCCGCAGCATCGATCAGCCGCCGGCGAGTCGCCTCGTACTCAGGCCCACGCGAGCGCGCCTTCCACTCCGGAGCGACCACCACGCCATCATCGTCCGCCCCCGCGGCGGGAACAAGGCGATCCTGACGCGAGCACCCTCGTCAATCGCCACTGACACTCCCACGCGGGAAGACACACGGACACGCCGGCCTCAATCTGCGGCAGATCGAGCCCGAAGCAGGCGCTCCGTGCCGCAGGCTGCGTCAACCACCCACCACCGAGCGAACCTGCGGCAGATCGAGCCCGGGCCGGTCATTGTCTGCCGCAGATCGTGTCGACCACTCAACCGCGATGCCTGGCCTAGCGGCTGGGTGGCCGAGGGGCTTCTGTCGTCCTACGGACGAACGCTCTCAAACCTGCGGCAGATCAAGCCTGCGCCGGTCGTTCTCTGCCGCAGATTGGTGCGACGCCGTGCCCACCACTCAACCCCAAGCGAACCTGCGGCGGATCGCGCCCGAAGCAGTCGCTCTGTGCCGCAGATTGCTGCGACGCCGACCGGGGCCTCGGGATCAGGTGGGGGCTACGAACGCGACTTCCTCGCGCAGGAGCGACCGC
>JANOQG010000403.1:0-10283 GCA_031422255.1 Actinomycetes bacterium
ACCGTAGCGGCGAGGGTCGCGACGCAAGGAAGTCGGCCGACACCGCCGTAACAGAGCCCGGCGCGTGGCAGTCTCAGCGCCATGTCCCTCCTCGACGGCAAGCGCATCCTCGTCACCGGCGTCCTCACCGATGCATCGCTCGCGTTCGGCGTGGCCCGCCACGCCCAGGAGCAGGGCGCTGAGATCATCCTCACGGGCGCCGGGCGGGGCTTGTCGCTCACCCAACGCACCGCCCGAAAGCTCCCAGAGCCAGCGGAGGTGCTCGAGCTCGACGTCACCGACCCTGATCAGGTGACCTCGGTACGTGACGCGCTCGGCGAGCGCTGGGGTCGGGTGGACGGCGCCCTCCACGCCATCGGATTCGCCCCTCCTTCCTGCCTTGGGGGTGGCTTCACAGATGCGCCGTGGGAAGACGTCGCGGTCGCGCTCCAGATCTCGGCGTACTCGCTCAAGACGCTCGCTGACGTCGTGGTGCCGCACATGACGCAAGGCGGCTCGATCCTCGGGCTCGACTTCGACAACAGCCGACAGGCTTGGCCCGCATACGACTGGATGGGGGTGGCCAAGGCCGCACTGGAGTCCACCAGCCGCTACCTCGCCCGCGACCTCGGCCCCAAAGGGATCCGGGTGAACCTCGTGGCTGCCGGCCCGATCAAGACGCTGGCCGCCAAGTCCATCCCCGGCTTCTCACGGTTCGAGGATGTGTGGGACGAACGCAGCCCGCTCGGGTGGGACGTGAAGGCCGACGCTGACTCCGTGGCCCGCTCCTGCGTGGCGCTGCTCTCCGACTGGTTCCCCAAGACGACGGGCGAGATCATCCACGTCGACGGAGGCTTTCACGCCGTGGCCACGTGAGGCCGTGAGAACCGGCTAGGTGTCGGGCTGGAGCCACTCGGGGTTGGCGACGAGCAGCTTGTCCTCAACGCTCGCGGCGACGGCGAGACGGACCTCAGCGAGACGAGCGTCGAAGTCGCCACGACGGATCTTCGCGGCCAGCTCCCGGTCGTCCGCACAGTCAAGGCTTCGCAGCCGTTCGGCGTGGGCGGCGATGGGGCCTGACCCTTGCGCGAGCTCGCGTTCGACCATCTTCAGGGCGTTCGTCGCCACTCGAGCATGGAACGCAAGGCGACCTTCGGTGCCCGCTCGCACTTCGCCCCCGACCCACTCACGCACTGCCTCCACCAGCTCCGACAGGTGTGGCCGGTCGTGCAGAACCGGAGCCGGCGCCACGACCCGGCCCGGGTGCAACACGAGCGGAGCGCCCGGGAGCAGCCCGAGGACGTCCCACTCGTTCTCGCACACGCGGCGCCCGATGGTGGCCAGCTCGACCGATCGAGTCGCACCACTCAAGTGGCCCCATGCCTGCATCACGCAGATCACGCCCCACTTCAGCGTGCCGAGCACCTCCCACCACCGCAGAGACGCGAGATCGACCACTGAGCCTGACGCGGTCTGATACGCCGACACCAGCGCCTCGCGTGTGGCCACGCCACCGGCGGGAAGCGCTGATCCGAATCGCCAGGCCCGTACGCAGAACCACCCGAGATCCTCGAGCGGATCCCCAAGGTGAGCGAGCTCCCAATCGAGCACCGCACGGAGGCCGTCGTGATCGACCAGCAGGTTTCCCATGCGGAAGTCGCCGTGCACCACACATGGCTCAGCGGACGACGGCCGGTTCGCGGCTAGCCACCGAAACCCGAGCTCGAAGGCGGGATGGGGCTCGCCCAACCCGTCGAGAACCGCCTGGAACTGGCTCAGCTGATCGGTTGCGGTGAGCCCGCTGGCCTCGGCAGGCGGGATGGCGTGGATCCGAGCGAGAGCAGCCCCTACCTGCTCCCCCAATCGGTTCCGAGCGACGGCCCACTCGTCGTCGCGCAGGATCTTTCGCGCAATGGTCTCGCCGTCCAGACGCTGCACCACCATGCCCGCGCTACCGAGCACCTCGCCGTTGTCGCTCTCCAGGACTTCGGCCACGGGAACTCCCTGCTGCCCGGCCAATCGGAGCAAGCCGGCCTCGGTGCCGATGGGCACGCCAGTGGAGCTGGCGGTCACGCCAGGGCGAAGCCGTTGGAGTATCAAGCCTTGAGAGTGGCCCTGACTCACCAGATCAAACGCCCATGTCTCACGGGAAGCCCCACCCGACAACCGACGAAGGTTCTCGATCGTGGCGTCCTGACGGCCGAGGAGCGTCGTGAGCGCGTCCGCCAGTTCGTCTGACATCTCCTGTCAGCAGGCAGCAGCGACGTAGGGGGTCGGGTTCACGGCGCCGCCTCCGCCCGGATGGATCTCGAAGTGCAGATGGTTGGTGCCGCGCGCGTTGCCCGAGTCGCCGACGTACCCGATGACGGTTCCCGCGCTGACGTGCCCGGCCCCCTGGTTGGCATAGGACGACAAGTGGGTGCCGTAGTAGTAGTTGCCGTTGTCGCCATAGAGGTGCCACGACAGCCCGCCCGTGCTGTTTCCTCTGTGCTCCACCCGGCCGCTCACTGGGGCCACGGTGGGCGTACCGCGGGGCGAGAGCATGTCGACGCCCTTGTGCGCGCGCCCACCGGAACGAGCAGCTCCCCATGTGTCGCTGAACGCCACGGGCCCCTGCACGGGGCAGATGAGTCCGCCGACCGGAGCGGAGGGCGTGACTGATCGAGGGTTGCCGCTGGAGCGTGACGCGGCAGTGCGCGTGGCGGCCTCCCGCGCCAGCGCGGCTCGCCGCTGACGCTCGGCCTCTTGGCGCTGCTTCTCGAGCGCTTCCAAGCGCACGAACTCGCGGTTGAGTGCCTCGCGGCGTTGCTCGAGCCTGGCGACGGCGTCCTCCTGATCGGAGCGCTTCTCGGAGAGCGCCGCCTGAGCTACCTCGAGGTCTTCCGAAGCCGCTACGTACAGATCGACTGCGTCCTGGTTGCCCTGGGTGGTGAAGCGGGTCAGCGCGTCGGCCCGGGCCTGAGCGTTGATGTCCGGGTCGAAGGTGGTGAGGCGATCTGCATCTGCGTTGACGAAACGCTGAATCGCCACTTCCCGCACGGTCGCGCGCAGCTCATCGAGTGTCTCCTGTGCCGCGTCGGCTCGGGCCTGAAGATCCTGGATGTCGGACTCGAGCTCCCCGAGGAGCGTCTCGGCATCGGCGAGGTCGGCTGCGGCAGCGTTGGCGCGGGACCGAGCCGCGGCGAGGTCGCCACCACCGGCACCAGCTCGCGGCGCGACCACCCCGCTGAGCAAGACAGTGGTGCCGAGCAGCACGAGAAGGGGACGCCGACGCACAGTGGGGCCAGACGCTACCGAACCAGGCGCACGCGTGGCTAACGGTCCGACTCGTCTCGGATGTCCCCCACCAGGGCTTCGATCACGTCCTCGAGGGTTGCGATGCCGAGCGTACGGCCGCGCTCGTCGGTGACCAGGGCCAAGTGCAGGTGGGCCTGCTGCATGGCAAGCAGGGCGTCGTCGAGCGACGCGGCTCCGGGAATCAGCAACATCCTTCGCACCCGCCCGAGGGGCAGCGGCCGGTTTCGAGCTGCTTCGGGTACGAGGAGCAGATCCTTGGCGTGCAAGAACCCGAGGACGTCATCGAGCCCCTCCCCAACGACGAGCAACCTCGAGTGACCGGACGCCACGACGATCCGCTCGGCTTCGGCGGGGGTGGCGGCACGGCGCAACGACACCACGCCCGCACGCGGCACCATCACCGTGGTGATCGCTCTGTCCCCGAGGTCGAGAGCGCCGGTGAGCAGCTTGTGGGCCATCTCTTCGATGAGGCCTTCATCGCGCGATGCGCCAAGCATCGCCGCGAGCTCTTCGGCTGAGGCGGCAGTGGCCAGCTCGTCCCTCGGCTCAATGCCCACCAATCGCACGCACGCATTGGCCATCGCGTTCAGCACCCGGAGCACTGGTCCGAGCAAGGTGACGTAGGCCCGATTCGGGAGGGCGAGAGCCATCAACGTGCGCTCGGGCGAGGCGATGGCGATGTTCTTCGGCACCATCTCCCCCACCACCATGTGGAAGAAGGCCACGATGATCAGCGCCACGACGAAGCCACCCGTGTGCAGCAGCTGCTCTGGCACCTCGAACAGGCCCTGCACGGCGTCTTCGAGCACGCCGGCCACGGTGGGCTCCGCCACGAACCCGAGCGCGAGCGACGCCATCGTGATCCCGAGCTGCGCTCCGGCCAGCTGCAGGTTCAGGTGTCGCATGGAGCCGACCGCGAGCTTGGCCCGCGCGCTCCCCTGCTCGGCCAGGGCCTCGAGCTTCGTGCGACGACTCGCGAGAAGCGCGAACTCCACTGCCACGAAGAAGCCGTTGGCGATGAGCAGCGCCACCATGAAGAGGAGGTTTCGGGCGATCATGACTCGCCCTCGCTGGCCTTCGGTCGGCCCCGCCGAAGAAGCCGCACGGCAGCGACCCGACGCCGATCCAGCTCGACCACCTCGAAGTGCCACCCGTCGTGTTCGAAGGACTCACCGACAGTTGGGATGTGCCCCAACCGGGCCAACACGAACCCCGCCAGGGTCTCGTACTGCCCTTCCGGCACCTTGAGGCCACAGGTGTCGAACACCTCGTCAGGATGGAGCGAGCCCTCGAGCAGCCACTCGCCCGGCCGCGTGAGCTTCGTGAGCGCATGCGCCGGCCGGTCGTGCTCGTCGTCGATCTCGCCAACGATCTCCTCGAGAACGTCCTCGAGGGTGATGATCCCCGCGGTGCCTCCGTGCTCGTCGACGACGATCGCCAAGTGGCTGCCGCGGCGGCGCAGGTCGGCAAGAAGGTCGGCAAGGTCCCGCGTCTCCGGCACCACGAACGCCGGCGCCATGATTGCCGTCACTGAGGTGTCGCCGCGCTCCGCGAACGGCACGCCGTACACATCTTTGACGTGGACGACGCCGCGCACATCGTCGAGATCCCGGCCGATCACCGGAAAGCGGGAATGGCCCGTCTGCACCGCTGTGGCGGCGAGATCGGCAACGCGGTCGTCAAGTGACAGCGACCGCACGGATCGCCGAGGGACGAGGGCAGACGCCGCGTCTTTCGTGCCGAACCGGATCGAGCGAGTGAGCAGGTTGAGGGCATCCGGCTCCAGCGTTCCCTCCGCTCCCGACGAGCGGATCAGCAGCTCCAGCTCCTCCAGCGAGCGCACTGATGCAAGCTCCTCCTGCGGCTCGATGCCGAGGCGACGCACAGTCCAATTGGCGGCGCCGTTGAGAAAGCGGATGACCGGGAAGGCCACGCGGCCGATGAGCACCATCGCCGGCGCCAGTGCATAGGCGGTGGTCCGGGGCTTGGCAATGGCGATCGACTTGGGCACGAGCTCGCCGATCACCATCGATACCAAGGTGGCCAGCACCAGCGCCACGCCAATGGACACGCCCCGGGCGCGAGCGTCGCCCACCGCGGACCCGATCAGCGGCTCGATGGCCGCGGCGACTGTGGGCTCCGCCAAGAAGCCGATGATGAGCGACGTCATGGTGATCCCGAGCTGCGCACCGGAGAGGTGAAACGACAGGGAGCGCAGGGCCGATGCCGTGGCTTTGGCCCGGCGATTGCCCGCCGCCGCATCACGATCGACACGATCACGGTCAACCGCCACGAGCGCGAACTCGACCGCGACGAAGAACCCGGTGGCCATGATCAGCAGTAGTACGGCCAAGAGGCCGAGAGCGGTATCGATGGGGGCCGCCCAAGTCGAGGTGCTGGCCCACTCAATCTACGGGTCGACAGTAGGGTCGCTCGTCATGGTGCTCGGACGAGAGGTGCTGCTGGATGTGCTGCGCACCGAGGGCGTCCGCCACGTGTTCGGCAACCCCGGGAGCACCGAGCTGCCCTTGATGGACGCCCTCGCCGGGGCGGACGATCTGCACTACGTGCTCGGCCTCCAGGAGGCGACCGTCGTCGGGATGGCCGACGGCTACGCGCAGGCCACCGGTCGACCCGCGTTCCTCAACCTGCACACATCCGCGGGGCTCGGCAACGCGATCGGCAACCTCACGAACGCTCGGGCCAACCGCACGCCGCTCGTCGTCACGGCTGGCCAACAGGACTACCGCCACATCGCCACGGACCCACTGCTCGCCGGACCGCTGGTGGAGTTGGCGGGGGGAGCAGTCAAGTGGGGCCACGAGGCACGCACCGCCGCTGAGCTCGGAACCATCGTGCGACGGGCATTCCACGATGCCTCCGCCCCACCGGCGGGCCCGGTGTTCGCGTCCCTTCCGATGAACCTGCTCGACGAGGAGGCTGGAGCGACGCCCCCACCCTCAACCATCGACGGCGCACCCGTGGGTGGCGGGCTGGAGGAGCTGGCCGATCTGCTCGCCGGGCCAGGAGTCGGACGGGTTGCCCTGGTGGCCGGCGACGCGGTCGCCGCCGGAGGAGCGACCCACGCCCTGGTTGAGCTCGCTGAGGCGCTCGGCGCTCCAGTGTTCGGCGCACCGCTCCACGGCCGTGGTGTCTTCCCTCCGCTCCACCCGCTCTGGCGCGGGATGTTGAGCCCCGCTGCGGTGGCGATCCACGCCGCCATCGAGCCCTTCGAGCGCGTGTTTCTCATCGGCGAACAGGCGTTCACGGTGTACCCGTACACACCCGGACCGGCGCTACCCGCGTCAGTCGAGCTTCTCCACTTGTCGCCAGACCCGACCCAGCTCGGCCGGGTCTGGCCGGTCCGCCTCGGTGTGGCGGGCCACACAGGGACCACGTTGGCCGCGCTCCTTCCCTTGGTGCGAGCGAGGGTCGATCGGAGCGCTGCGCGCGCTGCATTAGAGGTGGCGAAGCGTGCCCGATCCGATGAGGTCGCTGCCCTCGAGCAGACCGCACTCGATCGCTACGGCGCAGCACCGATGGACCCGATGGCCGCCGCACACGCGCTCGTGCGCGCGCTCCCGCCTGACAGTGTCGTGGTCGACGAAGCCATCACCACGGGCGTCTACGTACGCGGGTTCCACCACTGGACCGAACCCGGCCGCTACTTCTTCTGCACTGGCGGAGGGCTGGGCTGGGGCATGCCGGCCGCCTGCGGCGTGTCACTTGCCCACGAACGAGCCCCCGTGCTGTGCGTCGTGGGCGACGGCTCGGCGATGTACTCACCGCAAGCGCTGTGGACCGCCGCAGCCGAGGGACTTCCCGTGGTGTTCGCCGTGGTCAACAACCGCCAGTACAAGATCCTCAAGGGGTACCTGCGAGGCCGTGGCGGGCCTGCATCGCAACTCGATCGCTATCCCGGGATGGACCTGAACGATCCCGCAATCGACTACCTCGCGTTGGCCGCGTCGATGGCGGTTGATGCCACCCGAGTCGAGCATGCCGCCGACGTAGGCGACGCGGTTCGAGGTGCGCTGGCGAGCGGTCGTCCCCACCTGCTCGAGCTCTCGATCACCGCGTGACGCCGGCGCTCCATCTAGCCGGCGTCTGCCTCCACCGCGACGGCACCACGATCCTCGAGAACATTGACTGGAAGGTGGACAAGGGCGACCGCTGGGTCGTGCTCGGCCCCAACGGTTCCGGCAAGACCTCCCTCCTGCGCATCGCCTCGCTCTACCTGCACCCGAGCGCCGGCGTAGTGGCGGTTGATGGCCAGTCGCTCGGCCACACCGACGTGCGCTTGCTGCGGACCCGGATCGGCCTGGCCAGCCCTGCATTCGGCGATCTGCTCCGCCCCCAGCTCACAGGCACCGAGGTGGTGATGACGGCCCGCTACGCGGCTCTGGAGCCCTGGTGGCACACCTACGACGAGGCGGACAGGAGCGGAGCACAAGCCTTGCTGGAACGCTTCGGAGTGCTTCATGTCGCGGAACGACCGGTCGCCGCGATGTCCTCCGGCGAACGTCAACGGGTGCTTCTCGCTCGCGCGTTCTCGGGGGATCCGGCGATCGTGTTGCTCGATGAACCCACCGCCGGTCTGGACCTCGGTGGCCGGGAGGACCTGCTTGCTCGCCTCAGTGCAGCAGCCGACGATCCCGCCAGCCCGCCCACCGTGCTCGTGACCCATCACGTCGAGGAAGTTCCGGTTGGCACCACGCATGCCTTGCTGCTCTGTGGCGGTCGCGCACGCCAGCAAGGCCCGGTGGACCAGGTGCTGACGAGCACGCACCTATCGGCTGCGTTCGGCTTGGACCTCGACGTTGCGCGTCAGGGAAAGCGTTGGTCTGCCCGAGCGGTCTGATCCCGTTGCGAGCCCGACCACTCGCGACGGCAGCTCAGCCTTGGAGCCGCTGCAGGAGGCGAGGACGCGACCGGGCAATCTCCTCCGCGAGGAGACGATCCAGCGCTGGCATCCAGAGCCGACCCCCGTAGTGGAGACGCATCGTCAGCTGACTTGCCTGATCCACCTCTGCGATCTCCGCGTCGAGGACCCATGCGGAATGCTGCCGGTCGTCCTGCTCAGCTCGTTCGAAGCGGACGTGACGGGCGCTGTGCTGTGTGCGCACCATGCGGAGCCGCTTGGCCCTCGCGAACGGTCCAAGTCGCCCGCGTAGATCCACGGACCACGCAGGACCGACATCGTCCCTGTGGGCATCCGCCACGACGGCACGCGGCACGATGTCGAGCCAGTCGGGGTACCGGCCAAGATCCTCGACCCACGGGAGGAGGGCGGCGGGGGCGCAGGGTGCGTCGAGCGACGCGACAACGTCCACGGTCAGCCCCGAGCGCGAGCCTTAGCGGCCTGGGCGAGGTCGTCGACCACCTTCAGGAGCGGGTACGGGTTTACGGCGGATCCACCGTCAGGGTGAATCTCGAAGTGCAGATGTGCGGGGCCACCACGTGCGTTGCCCGTGGTGCCCACGAAGCCGATGACGTCACCTGCCTCCACGAGCTTGCCGCTCGCGATGCCCTCAGCGAACGCGCTGAGGTGGGCGTAGTAGTAGTACGTGCCGCTCTCCCCCTTGACCCACAGCTTCGTACCTCCGAGCACATCTGAGCCCACCTGCGTGATGATGCCGCGTTCGGCAGCAAGGAGTGGCGTGCCGTCTGGGGCCAGGATGTCCGTCCCCTGGTGGGCATGCGCATACGTCGTCCCGATCATGCGGGCAGCCCCGAACGAGTCCCCGAAGGTGTGCGGATCGCCAACCGGGAACACGAAGCCGTGGATCACGATCTCCGACCCCGCAGCGAAGACCGCCAGGTTGAACTGCGCGGTGACCGTGGCTCGGCGGGACTCCACCAGCTGGCCTCTTGCTACGTCGAGCTCGTGGCGAGCGGTCACAAGCCGCTCAGCCTTGCGAACGAGGTTGACGTCGACGGAGTCCTTTGCTTCGACGTAGTCGCGCACAGCGGCATCGTCGGCGTCCAATACGGACCCGAGAAGGAGCTGGGCAACGGCGAGCTCGTTCGGGTCCTCAGCCTGGACAAGTGCCACGAGCTCATCGTCGCTGCCCCGGACCGTCGCCGACACCGCGCGGACCTCGAGCACCCGTCGCGCCAGCTCAACCCGACGCACCGCGGCGCGCTGGTGGCCAGCAAGCGCAACGACCCCCGCCTCAAGGTCATCGAGCTCGGCCTCAACAGCCACGAGCCGATCCTTGGCGGTCTTGTAGCTGATCGCCAGCTCCGTGGCCTCGGCGCGGGCGACCCTCAGCCCCTGGCGAATCACTCGACCGACCTGGGCCCCGGCCGCGAGGTCCGCTGCACCTCGGGCCGGCACGGTCGCGGGCACGACGGGCACCGGTTCGTCTGGCACGTCCTCGATCGACCCCGGGTCGGTCGGATCCGGCGGGGTCGTCGTCGTGGTCGTGCCGGCGACCGGCACCGTCGTCGTCGGGGCGGGCTCGGTGGTGGGCGGACCGCCTGCGTCCTGGGCGAGCGCGGGCGCGGCGGAGGCCGCTGCCGCCATGAGGAGGGCAACGCTCAGCGCGAGGACGGCCGGACGGCGGCGCACGGAGGGGGGTGTCGGCATGAAAGACGCACAACTAGAGGCTCGAAAGAGCCGGCTCAGCGTACCGACGCCATCAGGAGATGAGCGGCTCAACGGCCGCCGGGTCGATGCGGACTCGCACGGGGGCGCCCACCGTCGGCGCCTCGGCGCTTGGCGCATCGATCTCCAGGAGCTCGCCTCCGTCGAGGGAGACCACCACCCGTGTCCGTGCGCCGAGGAAGGTGACGGAATGCACCACCCCAGCCAACGGGCCATCGGAGACGATGTGCACACCATCGGGACGCACCAGCACCGGCGAACCGGCGGGCGTTCCGGGCGGCGGACCGACGTTGCGAAAGCCCAGCAGCCGCGCCGCGCGAACCGATGTCGGGTGGCGCCATACTGCGAGGGGTGATCCGGTCTGCAGAACCTGGCCAGCATCAATCAACACAAGCCT
>JANOQG010000404.1:0-2630 GCA_031422255.1 Actinomycetes bacterium
CGACATGCAGCCCGACGGCACCTTCTGGCTGCTGATGCAGTCCGCCGCGGATACCTCCTGGCTCGAGGTCCGCACCGTCGGAGCAGACGGCAACACGAACCCCGGCGTGCATCCAGGGCTCGTCGCGCTGATCGACCTCCCGTTCACGGCCAACCTCAACCGGATGGCTGTCGGGGGCGGCCGGGTGTGGGCCGCGCTGCAGAAGCTCCCGACGGTCACCGCACTCGTCGCGCTCGCGCCCGGAAGCTAGATCACTCCAGCCGCTGTGCGTTGGGTCAGATGAGAGATCCCACGAAGCCGCCGAGTCCCAGGCTACGAGGCGAACTCCGGCGAAGGTTCCTGCGTCGGGCCGCCAGTCCCTCACCAGCGCGATCACAAACCGCTTCTGGATCGCTACTACCCGATCTCCTCGGCCTCCCCAGAGGGTGGACCGATGCGACGGTCCACCTGCATTGCGGTCTCGACGTTGAACCGCCGGTGCAACCGCTGTTCCTTCGGACCGAAGAACCTCGTCACTTCCGCCATGGGAACGATCTCGGGACGTTCGACGCCATAGGTCCGGCCCCCGACTGAGATTTCCGCGGTGCCGCTGGCGAGGACATTCTTCGCCCAGTCCGTGCGTTCGCCGTACGGGAGGGCGATGTAGAAGCTGCCCTCATGCTCCACGGACACGACCGGGGTCCGGTGCGTCGTCCCGGAGCGTCGACCCACGTGACGAACGACCGAGGTGTCGGACCGAGCGCCACCGGCTGACCTCAACGCCAACGGACGCGTGATCTGCGTCAGCTTGCGCAGGGCAGCCTGAAGTGGACCCTTCATTCCTGAAGACTATCCACCCAAGGCTGGCCCGCCCGGCGCCGAACGTCACATCGCTCAGCTCCCGGCGCTACGCAAGGGGTTATCGCGATCATGGGCGCGACGGACAGCGTCCAGATCCGCCGATGTCGACGCATCGGGCGGGCATACTGGGCAGTAAGGACCACGTCGCGGAAGCGGTCGGGCAGGATTCGGGGGTGACGGGCCGAGCCTCAATGGCCGCAAGAGCATTTCGGCCCAGCCGCGTCCACCTCGGAGGCATCCTCGTCTCCGGTCTGCTGGGTCTTTGGCTTGCGATGGGCACGGACACTGCGACGCTCGGTCGAGTGGCGGGAGCGCTCATCGCCATAGGCGCCCCGGTCGCTGCCGCCGTTGGTCTTCGTCTCCGTGTGGAGGTGTCCGACGGACAAGTCACCGTCCGATCGCTCCGCGGCGTGAACACATACCGCCGCGGTGAGGCCAGCCTGACCGTGGCGGCCGTGCTCGCTGGCGTGGTCCGGAGTGGTCGAGTTCTCCAGTTCCGCGGCCCGCAGCAAAAAGACGATGTGGTGCTGCGGTCCTTCGCGAGGGCGGAACGGGAGGAACTAATTCGGGTCGCCCGGGATGCACTGGAGACGGCAAGCCCCTAAGGGGCATTCGGCCCGGAGTGGGAACACTCCTGCCGGAGTGCGACACGAGCCGCGTGCTCGGACGGCAGAGTGGCACGGTGCACGAACACATTGCTCACTTTGTGATGCTGGACGAGGCCTTCTACGGGGCCTTTCATACTGCGGACTCCGCCAAGGCGGAGGAGGCGACGAACATGCTCATCGAGGCGTTCGGCCACGACAGGGTTTCGGGCTGGAGTGTGGTCGAGTCAGACCTCGATTCGTGGCGCACCACCATCGCGGGGTGGAAGGCGGACCCTCGGATCCGCGATCAGCGGGAATAGCTGCCAGATTGCAACGCGACCAGCGGCCAAGATGGGGATGCGGGACGTCCGCCGCATTGGCTGCTCGGCTTTGGGACGCTCTGAGGTGTCGTCTCTTGCGCGAGCACTTGGAGTCATGCGCGCCCCGGGGCCTACAGAGAGGGCGCCGTACGGATCAGACGCTGTACGGGCCACCACGCCTGGCGTACTCGGCGCGATACCCGGCCCCGAGCTCCCGCAGCCGAGTTTTCGAGAGGAGCCTTCCAGCGAGCTGAAAGGTCCCGTGCTCTTCCTCATCCAAGTGGTCGCGTACCTCGGCCGACAGCTTTCGAGCGAGCTCGCCGAAGTGATCCGTCGTCGGGTCAACGCCACGCAGTTCGTCGACGACCTTCTCAGCCTTGTGATGATCAGCGAGGGCATGGCGACTGACACTGAGACCCGCGTCGATCATGAGGAGCGGGACATACAGATGGCGCTCCTCCGCGGTGGCGTGGGCGTCGAGCTCGTTGGCGAGGGCGAGAAAGGCAGCCCGCCGAGTGTCGGCGGACGCTCGCCCGTGCGTAAGGGTGCGAGCCAGGGCGCGCTGAACCTCGTGACTGAAGCGCAAGTCGTCGAAGATGGTCATGGAGTTCACTCGCTCGTCGATGGCCTACTCGGCGGCAGCCGGGGTGCGGACCGCACCCCTACAAGTGCTTGCGGCAGCATTGCACTTGAAGGCGTCACCAGCGGCCATCGGGGGGGGACGCGGCATACCCTTTCCTGCCACTAGGCCCGGTAGTTCGCCGATCTGCTGAGGACTGATTGAGGACCAACGGGGCTACGCAGGCGCTCAGCGGCTGCAAGAGTCCTGGTCACAGCCGGTGGTGACGGTGAGCCGGCTTGTAGGCGGGGTTCTGTCCCTTGG
>JANOQG010000405.1:0-9297 GCA_031422255.1 Actinomycetes bacterium
GCGGGTCGCATCGGCGAGCGGGTGGCCGACCCGCGCATCACGCTCGTGGACGACGGCACGATGGCAGAGGAGTGGGGTGCGCTGGCCATCGACGACGAAGGGTCGCTGGCCTCTCGCAACGTCTTGATCCAGGACGGCATCCTCACCGACTACATGTGGGATCTGCTGCGCTCTCGCAAGGAGGGTCGGGCCCGTTCGGGCAACGGCCGCCGTCAGAGCTACAAGCACCTCCCGATGGTGCGGATGACCAACACCTATGTCCTGGCCGGCCCGGACGATCCGGCTCAGATCGTGGCCGACACCCCCACGGGTGTGTATGTCGCTCACCTCGGTGGTGGCCAGGTGAACACCGCCACCGGCGACTTCGTGTTCGGCATGACCGAGGCCTACCTCATCGAAGACGGCAAGATCACCGAGCCGATCCGCGAGGGCAACCTCATCGGCAATGGCCCCGCGGTGCTGGCGAGCATCGACGCGGTGGGCAACGACTTCGCGATGGGTTCGCCCGGCATGTGTGGCAAGGACGGCCAGGGAGTGCCGGTTGGCGACGGGATACCCACCATGCGCGTGCCGGCGCTCACCATCGGCGGAACCGCCTGATGACGGCAGCGCAACCGGAGCTGCTCGACATTGCGGCGCGCATCGCCGAGATGGCGAGCCCAGGCGAGCAGGTGGAGGCATACGTCGCGCGCAGCACCAGCACCTCGGTGAAGGCCTACGCCGGCGAGGTCGAGAGTCTCACGCAGGCCAGCTCCGCGGGGGTGGGCGTGCGCGTCATCGTCGATCACCGCGAGGGGTTTGCGTACGCCGGAACCCTCGACGAAGGTGCCGTGCTCGAAGCGCTGGCGGAGGCGCGCGACAACGCTCAGTTCGGTGAACCGGACGAGTTCAACGCGTTGGCCGAGCCCGACGGCGTCGAGGTGGCCGATCTCGATCTGTGGCCGGCCGGGCTGGAGCACGTCGCCACAGCGGACAAGGTGGCCATGGCTCTCGAGCTGGAGAGGGCTACGACGGGGCGCGACCCACGCGTGAGCGCGGTGCGCGTGGCCATGTTCGCCGACGCACGCGGCGAAGGGGCCGTCGCCACCAGCACTGGTATTCGTGCATGGGGCCGAGCGGGCAACTGCCATCTCGCGGTGCAGGCGCTCGCGGTGCACGATGGCGAGACGCAGATCGCCGCTGGACTGTCCGTGGGGCGTGAGGTGAGCGACCTGTCAGTGGAGGAAGCGGCATCCGACGCGATCCTGCGGGCCACGCGGCTCCTCGGCTCTACCAAGCCAGCCACGCAGCGCCTCACGCTCGTGCTCGAGCCACGAATGACGGCCACGATCCTTGGGCTCGTCGGGGGCATGCTCAACGGCGAGGTGGTCCTGAAGGGCCGCTCTCCCTTCGCTGGGCGCGTCGGCGAGACCATCTCGTCCCCGCTGCTGACCTTCGTGGACGACCCCACCGACCCACGATCGCTCGGGGCCGAGACGCACGATGGTGAAGGCCTGGCCTGCCGCCGCAACACGCTCGTCGTCGGCGGGGTGCTCCAGGGCTTCCTGCAGAACAGCTACACCGGCCGCCGCAGCGGCACTGCCTCCACGGGATCCGCGCAGCGCGGGGTGGCCTCCACCCCAGGTGTCGGCGCGGCCGCGCTTGCGGTCGCCCCCGGGTCGGGCACCCATGAGGACGTGCTCGGTGCCGTTCAGCATGGGCTGTTCGTCACCTCGATGGTGGGCCTCCACTCGGGCGTGAACCCGGTTTCGGGCGACTTCTCGGTTGGGGTCGAAGGCCTCATGGTGAAGGGTGGCGAGCTGGCCGAGCCGATCCGGGAAGCCACCATCGCATCCACCCTGCAACGCCTCCTGCTCGACATCTCGGCGGTGGGCGCCGACCTCGAGTGGCTTCCCGATGGCTCTGGCGGAGTCACGCTCGTCATCCCCGACGTGGCCCTTTCTGGCTCCTGACCCGTTGCCGATCCTTCACGCGATCGTCCTGGGCATCACCCAGGGTCTGTCGGAGTTCCTGCCCATCTCGTCGTCGGGGCACCTCATCCTGGTTCCCTGGCTGTTCGGCTGGGACGACTTCGCCGGGCAGGCATCCCTCGAGAAGACGTTCGACGTTGCGCTCCATCTCGGCACGTTGATCGGTGCGATTGCCTACTTCCGCGTCGACATCGTTCGCTATGTGAAGGCGGGGCTGAGCCCCTCGCAGAAGGGCACCTCGGATCACCGTCTGGCTTGGCTCCTCCTGGCGTCCACAGTTCCTGCGGGCCTCACCGGAGCGCTGTTCAGCGATGTCATCGAACGCCGCACCGGTGATGTTCGGCTCATCGCCCTGATGTTGATCGCGTTCGGATTGGTGCTGGGATGGGCCGACCGCCGCCCGGGCCGCCGGACGCTGGATGAGCTGAAGACCCGTGACGTCGTGTTCATGGGCGTCGGCCAGGCGATCGCGCTTCAGCCCGGGGTGTCGCGCTCGGGGGTGACGATGAGCGCCGGGCGCATGGCGGGCCTCGGCCGCGATGGAGCCGCGCGCTTCGCGTTCCTGATGAGCCTGCCGATCACCACCGGTGCCCTCCTGTTCAAGGCCAAGGACGCATTCGGCGAGGGCGGCATCCCGGACGGTTTCGCGGCGCCGTTCGTGTGGGGGATCGTGGCATCCGGGATCACCGGGTGGCTGGCCGTGTGGGGCACGCTCCGCCTGATCAAGACCCGCTCGTTCACGCCGTTCGTGATCTACCGCGTTGGCGTCGGCGTGGGCGTGCTCATCCTCTACGCCGTCCGGTAGCGCCTCAGGCTCGGCCGTCGAGCCCCACCAGTGCCAAGGTGACAGCGCCTTGGCCCAACGCCACAGCGATGCGCGGCGCGGCCCCGGTGGAGACAGCCACCGTGATCGCGGCGTCAGAGACGTCGACCACGAGTGCGCCCGCCGCAATCGTGAAGCCGGGCGGGCCGGCGCCGGCAGCTTCCGGAGCGAGGGCGACGAGCACATCGACCGTGTCGCCGATGCTGAGCGCGGGGGTGGTGCCCGGTTCAGACGGGATGGCGACCGCTCGGGTGTTTGGCGGCAGGCGGGCGGCGAGCGCTGTGAGGCCATGGGGAGCGAGGTGGCCGCCTAGCAGCACCTCGCCTGCCATCACCGCAGCACCTGCCCGCACTCCTTCGGGTACGGACGAGGGAGCTCCGTCGGGGATCACCGCCGACGGACGATCAACGACGTCGGTGTTCGACCCGTCGATCAGGTCGCCTGGTTCGAGGTCGCGGGTGACGACCACCACCGTGTGGCCCGCTCCCCATGCGGCTTCGGCCCGCTCGGCGCGATCGATCGCGCTCGCCACCGAGGTGCCCGCGATGACTACAGCGGTCGCTACGACGGCCATGCGGAGCCGAGGCTGGCGGCGAAGGAGCAAGCCTGGCCGGATCCGGCGACGGGTGGGCGGCTTCGGGCGCATGTGTGCGCGCCTCCTCGAGGGAGAGGACGAGGCGGGGGAAGCCACCTCCGACGCTAGTGGTGCTCCGGGGAGAGGGGAAGGTGCCCGCTCAGGTGCTCTTGGAGCCGGTGTCGGCCTTCTTGGTGGTGCTCGTCTCGGCCTTTTTGGGAGCGTCGGCCTTCTTCGTGGAGTCCGTGCTGTTCGAGCCATTGCTCGCGCCATTGGACGAGCTGGAATCGGTGCTCGACGAGCTGGAATCGGAGCTCGGGGAGGCGGTGGCGGTGGTGGCGGACTTGCCGCGGCTGTCGTTCTTGTAGAAGCCACTGCCCTTGAAGGCGATGCCGACGTTTCCGAAGAGCTTGCGGAGCGGTCCGCCGCACACATCGCACGTGGTGAGGGCGTCGTCGGTGAAGGACTGGACGACATCCGATTGGTTGCCGCAGTCCTTGCAGCGGTATTCGTACGTGGGCACGCCGTCCTCCGGCCATTAGCACTCGTGCAGGTCGAGTGCCAGGGTAGCGGCCGGCCCTCCCGAGCCGCACCTCCGCACACCCGTACGGTCTCATCGTGGATCCTGCATGGGTGGCGGTGGTGCCGGCGTACCTGCTGGGTACGTTCCCTACGGCGATCCTCGTAGGCAGGCGCGAGGGACGCGATCCCACCAGCGAGGGGTCTGGCAATCCGGGCGCATCCAACGCGCTCCGCACCATGGGGCGGCGAGCCGCGGCGTTGGTCCTCATCGGGGATGTCGGCAAGGGCGCGGCGGCAGCGGCCGCTGGCGCTGCCATCGGGGGCAGAGCGGTCGGGGTCGGGTGCGCCCTCGCTGCCGTCGTCGGACACGTGGCGCCGGTGACCCGCCGGTTTCGCGGGGGCAAGGGCGTAGCCACCCTGACCGGGGCCGCCATCGTGCTGCTCCCAGTCCCGATGCTCGGACTCGCGGCCGCGTGGGCGATCGTCGCGAAGATCACAGGAACGGCGTCGCTGGGCTCACTTGTCGTGGCGGCGGGATTGCCCATCGGCGCGGCCATTGTGGGGCGGCCAGTCGGTGAGGTTGCGGCCTTTGCGGCGGCGGGCGTTCTCGTGGCGGTGCGGCATCGCGACAACATCGACCGCCTTCGGCGTGGGGAGGAAGCCTCGCTGAGCGAGTAGAAACGCCCTTCTATGACCCCCGTCCGCAAGGCCGTCATCCCCGCCGCCGGGCTCGGCACGCGCTTCCTGCCCGCCACCAAAGCTCAGCCGAAGGAGATGCTGCCGGTCGTCGACAAGCCGGCCATCCAATATGTCGTCGAGGAGGCCGTGCGCTCGGGCATCGACGACATCCTCATCATCACGGGCCGTGGCAAGAAGGCCATCGAGGACCACTTCGACCGCAACGCGGAGCTCGAAGCCGACCTGCACGCCAAGGGCAAGGATTCGCTGCTCGCCGAGGTACTCGACTTGGCCGGGCTCGCGGACATCCACTACATCCGTCAGGGCGAGGCGCTCGGGCTCGGCCACGCGGTGAGCGTCGCTCGCAAGCACGTTGGCGACCAGTCGTTCGCCGTGATGCTCGGCGACGACATCATGGACGAGCACTCCACCGTGCTCGTAGAGATGATCGCCCACCACGAGGCCACCAAGGGCACAATCATCGCGTGCAAGCACTTCCCGCTCGAGGAGATCAGCGCCTACGGCAGCATCGCCTACGAGGAGGTGGGGGAGCGGCTGCTGAAGGTGCTCAGCATCGTGGAGAAGCCCAAGCCGGAGGTCGCTCCGTCCACCTGGGGCGTGATGGGTCGCTACGTGTTCTCCCCCTCCATCTTCGAGGCCATCGATCGCACGCAGCCAGGTGCGGGCGGCGAGATCCAGCTCACCGACTCGATCGGGCTGCTCCTCGATCACGAGGACGTGTACGGCTACACGTTCACCGAGGGCCGCTACGACATCGGCAGCAAGCTCGACTATCTCCGCGCCACGGTGGAGCTCGCGTTGGCTCGTGAGGACCTCGGACCGGAGTTCCGCGCCTGGCTTGGGAAGTACGTCCGCGAGCAGGGCATCGGCTGATCTCGCTCACCGACGCCCAGGAGCACGTCCTCGCGCGCGTCGCGCCGCTCACCCCAGCGCGCGTGTGGACCGTCGCCGCCGTTGGCTGCGTTCTGGCCGAAACCGTCTCGTCACCGGAAGCCGTTCCTCCGTTCGCGAACACCGCGATGGATGGCTACGCCGTGCGAGCTGCTGACACTGCGGACGCTCCGGTTGAGCTGCCCGTCGTGGCAGAGGTCGCGGCGGGCCACCCAGCAGTGATGCCGCTCGGGCCGGGTGAGGCGATGCGGATCTTCACCGGCGCTCCCATTCCCGAGGGTGCCGACTCGATCGTCATGGTGGAGCGCACCCGGCGGCTGGATGACGGCCAGCGGGTGGCGATCGAGGTGGCGGTCGACCCCGGCCTCCATGTGCGGCCCGCAGGCGACGACCTTCACGTCGGAGATCCGGTCTTCTCCCCGGGGGAGGTCGTCACCCCTGGTCACCTCGGGGTGTTGGCCGGGATCGCCGTGGGCGAAGTGCTCGTGCACCCGCGCCCACGCGTGGGGGTGCTGTCCACCGGCGACGAGCTCGTGGAAGGCGGCGGCCCGCTCGGTCCGGGCCAGATCCGCGACTCGAACCGCGCCACGCTCCTCGCCCTGGTGGCGCAGAGCGGGTGCATGGCCATCGACCTCGGGCTGATCCGCGATGACGAGGCGGCGATCACCGCAGCCATCTCTGAGGGAGCAGCCACGTGTGACGCTGTGATCACAAGTGGCGGCGTGTCGATGGGCGACATCGACCTCGTGCGGGTGGTGCTCGATCGCCTCGGCGACATGCAGTGGATGCAGATCGCCATCCGGCCGGCCAAGCCATTCGCGTTCGGTCTCGTGGGGGATCGGCGCACGCCGGTGCTCGGGTTGCCCGGCAACCCCGTGTCCTCGATGGTCAGCTTCGAGCTGTTGGCCCGCCCAGCCCTCCGTCGTCTGGCCGGACGGGTTGATGTCCACCGTCCGTCGGTTGTGGCCACGGCGGCTGAGGCGTTCGACCGAATGCCCGATGGCAAGATCCACTTTGTTCGCATACGCGCCGAGCGTGATGGGGAGGGAACGCTCCACGTCCGCTCCGCCGGAGGCCAAGGCAGCCACCACCTCACGGCCATGGCCCGCGCACAAGGTCTCGGGATCATCCCCGACGGCAATGGCATCCAGGAGGGCGACACCATGCGGGTCCTGCTCCTGGCCGAGGTTTGACCCCGCCACTCGCTGGCATTGCACGCCTGACCGGCGAACGGGCGATATCCGCGGGCGACCCGTAGCCTGGGCGGCCCATGGCCCCGACTGCGTTGCCCGAGGTGCCCCGACCGCTGGTCGACTCCTTCGGGCGTGTGCACCGAGACCTGCGCATCTCGGTGACCGATCGCTGCAACTTCCGCTGCACCTATTGCATGCCCGAGGAAGGCATGACGTGGCTGCCGCGCGATGAGGTGCTCACCTTCGAGGAGCTCGAGCGGGTGGCCCGGCTGCTCGTCGAGCTTCACGGCATCACCTCGATCCGCCTCACGGGCGGCGAGCCCACGGTTCGGGCGCACCTGCCGGTGTTGGTTGCCAAGCTGGCTGCGCTGCCGGTCGACCTCGCGCTCACCACGAACGGCGCCACCTTGCGCACGGTGGCGGGAGCGCTGGCTGATGCCGGCCTGCGGCGCGTGAACGTGTCGCTCGACTCCCTGCGCCCCGAGCGCTTCACCGAGCTGACTCGGCGCGACGAGCTGGACAACGTGCTGGATGGCATCGATGCCGCGATCGAGGCCGGTCTCACCCCGGTCAAGGTCAACGTGGTGGTGGTGCGGGGAGTGAACGACGATGAGATCGTCGACCTCGCGCGCTTCGGACGGGACCGTGCGGTCACGGTCCGCTTCATCGAGTTCATGCCACTCGACGGTGGCGACGCCTGGCGCAACGAGCAGGTCGTGCCGCAGGCCGAGATCGTGGAGCGCATCGGCGCGGTGTTCCCGCTCGAGGCGGTGGCGCGCGGGAGTGAGCCAGCGGAACGCTTCCGGTACACGGACGGCGGCGGCGAGGTGGGGGTGATCCCGAGCGTCACCCGTCCGTTCTGCGAGCAGTGCGACCGCATCCGCCTCACCGCCGACGGTCAGCTTCGCAACTGCCTCTTCTCGCTCGAGGACCGCGACCTGCGCTCGCTGTTGCGGGCAGGCGCCTCCGACGACGCCGTATCCGATGCGATCGAAGCGTGCGTCGGTGCAAAGTGGGCCGGGCACGCCATCAACCAGGTGCAGTTCGTGCGCCCACGTCGATCTATGAGCCAGATCGGTGGCTGAGTAGCCTGTCCCCATGTCCGACCGCGGCCTCACCCACCTCGATCCACTGGGCCGGGCCCGCATGGTCGACGTCACCCCCAAAGACGCCACCCATCGTCGGGCGGTAGCCCGGGCCCGGGTGCACATGCAGGTCGACACCACCGCTCTCGTCGCTCGGGGCGCTGTCACAAAGGGCGACGTGCTCTCCGTGGCTCGAGTCGCCGGCATCCAGGCGGCGAAGCGAACGTCCGACCTCATCCCGCTGTGTCATCCGTTGCTGGTGGGCTCGGTGCTCGTGAACTTCCGCATCGAGGACACCTGGATCGAGGTCGAGGCAGCGGTGGATGCCGTCGACCGCACCGGTGTGGAGATGGAGGCGCTCACAGCGTGCGCCGTAGCCGCGCTCACGATCTACGACATGTGCAAGTCGGTCGACCGCTCGATGGTGATCGGCGACGTCGCCCTCTGGGAGAAGACCGGCGGGCGATCCGGCACGTACCGTCGCGGCCCCCTCGACGAGGACGTCGACCTCGAGGTGTAGGCAACGGCCCGGTCGGGACGAGGCACAACGTGCTTGCAATAGTTTGCAGTTCCATGGCGTTCGTCGTAGGTTCGTAGTACAACCGCAATGTTCGATCGCCGCTCGTCATGGATGGCAACGGAACGCTGCAGACCCCGCCGGATCGATCCCGGGCCGCCGAGCATCCACCGATGGATGCGAGGCGCCAGGTACGGTCCCTTACGCACAAAGGACGGCTACGGAGCGTGACCACAGTGCTGGTACTCGTCATCCTCGCCCTGATCTGGGCTGCGGTCTTGGTACCCCCGTACCTCCAGAACCGCCGGGAAAGTCGCCCGGGTGACTCCATCGCCTCTTTCCGTCGGCAGCTGAACACTCTGGAGCGCACCACGCCCGGTTCGTCCCGCACGGACCTTGCCCGCCTTGACGTGGGCCGCTACGACGCCCCGCGGTACAACCCGGGTTCGAACGTCGCACAGCTCGCCCGCCGCTCGGCAGCCGCCCCCCGCTCTGCCCCGTCGCCGGCCGCAACGCGCCGCGCGGAGGCCCGCCGTCGCCGTCACGACATCTTCGTCTTCCTCCTTGGCGCCGTGTGCGTCACCCTGCTGTTGGCCGTCGCTCTCGACGGCGCAGCCTGGACGCTGAACTTCGTGGTCGACGCCGTGTTCGTGGCCTACGTCGCGCTCCTGGTGACCATGCAGCAGCAGACCAGCGAGCGCGAGGTCAAGGTGCGCTACATGCCCCAGGCCAACCGCCGGCCCCAGTCGCAGCTCGCCCTCCGCCGCTACGGCAGCTGATCAGGTTTGGCCCATGAGGGTCGCGCGCTAGCGTGACCCTTCCCATGGGGGTGTAGCTCAGTTGGCTAGAGCGCTTCGGTCGCATCGAAGAGGCCGTGGGTTCGAGTCCCATCACCTCCACCATTGTGATGTCGCGAGACATCGAGGACAGATGTCTCGCGACATCATGGGCTACTGGCCCGGTTGAGGGGCTGGTAGTCCGCGGGTTGGGTCGAGGGTGAGGTGGCGGAGTACTTCGTCGTCA
>JANOQG010000406.1:0-2038 GCA_031422255.1 Actinomycetes bacterium
CGCCAGCGGTGAGTGGGGCATCGCCGGCAGGGCGCTGCACACCGGCGACATCGTCGGCATGCGAGCCGGAGGATAGGAGTCGCAGCTCACCCGGGCGTGGCCCAGGCAGTGCTCGGCCTATGCCGCAGGCTGCAGGCTGCTCCGCTGCGCCATGAAGTCCGTTGGACTGAGGTGGTTGGCGGCCTTCAGCCCACGGTCACGGTGTCGAAGGGAGGTGGCCCGAGGAGCTCAACGCCACCGTTGTCGTGCGCCGATGCCTGCACGCGCTTGATGTCGACCGTGTCGACCGTGTCGCTTGTTGCCGGCTCACTGGCCCCGAGGTAGAAGGCCTGACCGACGCCCGGCGTGTGCATGGTGAGCAGACGTGCGCGATCCGAGGTCACGACGAAGGCGTGCGGGACACCCCTCGGCACGAAGGACATGCCGCCGGTGCCGACTCGACTCTCCTGGCCGTTGACGTTGACGACGATCTCGCCCTCGAGGACGTAGGTCACCTCGTCGGCCTCGGGATGCCGATGCAGTGGGGTGGTCTTGCCCTCGGACAAGGCGTCCTCGAAGAAGAAGAACGCTCCGTCGGTGTCCTCGGTCATCAGCTTCCACGTGTGGATGCCACCGCCGAGGAACGATCGCCGGTCGCCCTCGCCGGCCGCCCGGATGATCGGAGCTGGAGTGGTCATGGCGTCGCCTGCTCTCTTAGTGAGACACTGATCTCATGACGAGATTAAGGTATCATCTTGATCGTGTCAATCCCCTACGAGCTCAACGGTCGGATCGACCAGAAGCGCCGCACTCGTGACGCGCTCGTCGTGGCTGCTCGCGAGCTCATCGCCGGCGGCGTCACGCCCACGGTCGAAGCGGCGGCGGAGTCGGCATCGATCTCCCGGGCCACCGGCTACCGGTACTTCCCCAACCAGCGAGCGCTGCTCTTGGCCGCTCACCCGGAGACGGCCGCCCCGTCGATGCTGCCCGACGATGCCCCTGACGACGTCGAGACCCGCCTCGCCCTCGTCGTCGATGCGTTCATCAGAATGATCGTCGACACCGAGGCGCAGCAACGAACGATGCTTCGACTTTCCCTCGAAGCCGACCCCGTCGATCGCTCGCGACTGCCCTTGCGACAAGGCAGGGCGATCAAGTGGATCGAGGAAGCCCTCGCCCCCCTTCGCGATGAACGGTCGGAGGCTGACCTGCACCGCCTCACGCTGGCGATACGAAGTGCGACCGGGATCGAGGCGCTCGCCTGGTTGACCGATGTCGCAGGTCTGTCCCGAGACGATGCAACCGACCTCATGCGCTGGTCGGCTGGAGCCCTCTTGCGGTCCTGGCTTGCCGACGGACCTGCGTAGCGCCGTGACGGTCAGGACGCGGCGGCGATGAGTGCTTCATAGGCGGTGGCCAGCTCGTAGCAGGCCTTCTTGCCGTCGCCCTGGTACGAGGCGCCGTGCATGATGGCGAGCGTCGTCGGGTCGAGGTCGCCCAGGCCCCGCAACGTCGCCGCCGTGCTCGGGGCCAGACTGGTGGCGTGGAACATGGCCTCGGCGACCATGGCCGGGTCGACCACGTCTCCGGTGCTGAGGGCCGATGGCGCACCCACCTGGGAGAACAGGTCGCCGCAGAACAGCGTGCCCGTGGTCTCCTCGAAGAGCACCTGGGCCTCCCAGCCGTGGGGCACGTGAGGGGTGGAGATCTGCCGCAGGCACTTGTCGCCCGTGGCGATCACCTCGCCCTCCTCCAGGATCCGCGGAGGACGGTCGCACAGGTCGTTGAGCGAGACGTCGCAGCCCAGCGCCCCGAAGGCCACCTGGCTCTGCGGCGCTGCGGTGAGCCACATGTTCATGGAGCCGCACTCGTCGGCTTCCACGTGACCGAAGCTGATCCAGCGCAAGGACTCCACCGGAAGCACCGTGGTCACGGCCTCCGCGACGAGCGGGTACAGCATCCTCGGTCCGGTGTGGAACAGCAGAGGCTGCTCGTCGCGCACGAGGAACTGGTTGAAGGTGAACCCCTCGGGGCTCACATCGGGGATCCAGGTCGAGAT
>JANOQG010000407.1:0-1546 GCA_031422255.1 Actinomycetes bacterium
GGGGTCGGAACGCTGTTGACGATGCGCCCGGGGATCCAGCGGTACCCGTCTACCCGGCGCCCGGTGACCGTCACCTCGAACACCCCCGAGCGGGCGCCCTCGGTGCTGTTCGCCTTGAACAGGAAGTTTCCGAGCCCGTAGTGCACGACGGCACTGCCCAACCGCCCGCCCCCCTGCAGCCGGTGAGCATGGCCGCCAACGACCAGATCTGCCCCGGCGTCAGTGAGCGTTCGGGCGAGGTTCTGTTGGTCGCCGCTCGGACAGGTGTCCTGCTCGATGCCCCAATGCAGAAACACGATCACCGTGTCGCTGGTCGTCCGCGCCGCTCGAACCTCCTGGACGAGGCGGTCGACCCGCTTCGCCGATGCGAGCCCCCCCTGCTCGGCAGTCGCGGTCCAGGCGGAGAGGAGGCTGTTGTCGAGCACCTGCGTGGCCGCGATCACCGCGATCCGCTGTCCCTTGACCACGGTGGTGAAGGGAGCGAACGCCTCGTCTTCGTCGCCCCCGATCCCGATGATGAAGCGGTCAGGCTGGGCCCGGGATACGACGAGGGTCTCGAAGAGCCCCTCTGCGCCGTAGTCGAGACCGTGGTTGTTCGCCATGCTCACGACGTCGAACCCAGCGGACCGCAGTGCGTCCACAGCCGCCGGAGGTGCCCTGAACACAAACTGCTTGGCGGCTCGAGTGCCCCCAACCGCAAGTGCGGTCTCGAGGTTCCCCACGGCGAGGTCGGCATCCCTGATCACGTCGGCGAAGGGACCGAGGGCTGTCGAGGGATCCGCGTCCAGCCGCGCTCGGTTCGAGCCCTCGAAGTTCATGTCGCCAGCGAATGCGATCGTGACGGACTCTCCACTTCCCAGCTCACCTCTGGTGGTGGTCGTGGTGGCGTTGGTGGTGTCGCTCGCCCCTCCCGTTGGGCCCGCGCTGGTCGTGGGGCCGGCGGCTACGAGACCGCCAGGCGATGGCTCGTCGTTCTCGGCGGCGTAGGTCAGGTACGCCCCGGCCGCACCGATCGACGCCAGGAGGGCCAGCACCAGCAGCGCGAGACCGCGACGATCCGACGGCGCCGGTGGCGCGAGGTGGCGAGGTGGCGCAGCGATGTCGTCATCTTGCCAGGGGCGCGAAGAGGACCAGCCCAACGGGCTGGTCCTCTTCGTTACCGCCGAGGCGGGTCTAGACCTGCTGGATCTTGATCTCGATGTCGACGCCAGCGGGCAATTCGATCCGCTGGAGCGAGTCGACGGTCTTCGGCGACGGCTCGAGGATGTCGAGCAGACGCTTGTGGATCCGCATCTCGAAGTGCTCGCGGCTGTCCTTGTCCTTGTGAGGACCGCGGATCACCGTGAAGCGGTGGTTCTCCGTGGGCAGCGGGATCGGGCCCCTCACGGTGGCCTGCGTACGCAGCACCGTCTCGACGATCTTCTTCGTCGACTGGTCGATGATCTCGTGGTCATAAGCCTTTAGGCGAATGCGGATCTTCTGCTTCTCAGCCATGGTCTCGCTCTACTCACTTTTCAAGGATCGGGCCCCGGACGGGGCCTGAGGA
>JANOQG010000408.1:0-6779 GCA_031422255.1 Actinomycetes bacterium
GCCTGGCGGGCGAGGTCGTGGTGGCCGACATCGGCGTGGGGGTGTCTGCAACCGTCGGCGTCGTGGAAGCGACCGACGTCGCCCGATGGCTTCCTGATCGCGAGCGAGGGAGCCACAAGTGGCGGGCCGCCACGCTCGTCGTCGCAGGCTCGGCCGGCATGACCGGCGCCGCTCACCTCGCCGCCGGAGCTGCCCAACGAGCAGGGGCAGGCATGGTTCGGGTGGGCTCGCCCGGGCTCACCGACGATGCCACTCGCCCCGTGGAAGCGGTCGGACTCGCGCTACCCCTGACTGATTGGGCCGGGCTGGTGCTCGCTGGCATGGATCGGTTCCATGCCCTCGTGATCGGCCCCGGCCTCGGGACTTCCGATGACACCCAGTCCGCCATCCGGGAGGTGGTCGCCCGCGCGGGAAGTCCCATCGTCGTAGACAGCGACGCGCTGACAGCACTCGGAACCGATGCGCCTTCACTGCTCGCCGAGCGAACGGCGGGTGCCGTGCTCACGCCGCATGACGGCGAGTACAAGCGGCTCACTGGGGAGGCGCCGGGGGCTGATCGCATCGCTGCCGCGCGTGATCTCGCGTCGGTCACCCGAGCAGTCGTTCTGCTCAAGGGGCCGGCCACGGTCGTTGCCGACCCGAGCGGCCTGGTCCACATCGTCACGAGCGGCGACGCCCGGCTTGCCACGGCGGGGACAGGCGACGTGCTGAGTGGAATCATCGGCGCCCTGCTCGCTCGCGGCCTCGTTCCGTTCCATGCCGCCGCCGCTGGTGCGTGGCTCCACGGCCAAGCGGCCTCCCTCGGTCGCGACGGCGGGTTTGTGGCCAGCGACCTCCTCGAGCTCCTGCCGATTGCGCAGGCCAACCTCCCGAGGCCTCCGCCTGGCCGTAGCTGGGGTTCGGCACGAAGGGATGCAAGCTGATGGCCCGGGCATGGGCCGACGTTTCCCTCGACGCGGTAGCCGCGAACGTGCAGGCACTCATCGCGCTGGTCGCCCCAGCCGAGCTCTGTGTGGTGGTGAAGGCGGACGGCTACGGACACGGAGCCGTGCCGGTCGCCCGAGCGGCCGTCGAGGCCGGGGCGAGCTGGTTGGCGGTGGCCCAGGTACCGGAGGCCACCGCGCTGAGAGCCGCTGGGATCGTGGCCCCGGTGCTCCTACTCTCCGAGCCCCGCCCGGGCGAGGTCGATCAGGCGCTCGCCGCGGGAGTGGCGATCACCCTCTACAGCCCCGACCTGATTGCGCTGGTGGGTCACGCTGCGGTGGCCCGGCGCAGCTTGCCGGTGTCTGTCCACCTCAAGGTCGACACGGGCATGCGCCGGGTGGGCGCGGCACCGTCTGACGTCGTCGATCTGGCGCGCCTCGTGCAAGCGCACCCCGATCTGTCACTCGACGCGGTGTGGACGCATTGCGCCGTTGCCGACGAGCCCGATCGACCGGAGACGGCCGCGCAGCTCGAACGCTACGAGTCGTGCCTCGCCGCGCTCGACGACGCGGGAATCGCCGTGCCTCTGCGTCACGCCGCCAACTCGGCCGCCGCGATCGCCCACCCGCGGAGCCGCTACGACCTCGTTCGTTGCGGCATCGCCGTCTATGGCATCCCTCCTGCACCATCGATGGGCTCGCTCCTGTCACTTGCTCCTGTAGTTCGTCTTGCCACCGAGGTGTCGTTCGTAAAGCACGTGGCGGCCGGCGACGGGATCTCCTACGGCCATCGGTTCCACACGCCACGTGACACCACCATCGCCACGCTGCCAATCGGCTATGCCGACGGCGTGTTCCGTCGTCTCGGCGAGCTCGGCCAGGAGGTGCTCATCGGAGGGCACCGTCATCCCATGGTCGGGGTCGTGACGATGGACCAGGTGATGGTGGACGTGGGCCCTGGCTCAGATGTGCGCGCGGGTGACGAAGCGGTGCTGCTCGGTGCCCAGGGCAGCGAACGGATCTCGCCAGATGATTGGGCACTGAGCCTCGGCACGGTCGCCTATGAAGTTGTGTGCGCCTTAGGTGCCCGTGTCGAGCGCCGACACCTGTCCTCGTAGAGTGGCCGCGTGCCCGTCGTAGCGATCACAGCCTCCGTCGAGGAGACACGGGATCTGGCTGCGGCCTTGTCCGCGCTGGCCAGCCCGGGCGACGTGATCGTCCTCGCCGGCGACCTGGGCGCAGGGAAGACCGCCTTCGTGCAGGGGTTTGGTCGCGGGCTGGGCGTGGTCGGGCGCATCACCAGCCCGACGTTCACCCTCGTGCATGTGTATGAGGGGCGGTTGCCGGTCCATCACCTGGACGTCTACCGCCTCGACCAGATGAGCGAGGCCCTCGACCTCGGGCTCGCCGAGATGCTCGACGAGGGCGGCGTTGTCCTGATCGAGTGGGGCGACGCCATCACCCCACTGCTCCCACACGACCACCTCGAGGTGCGGCTCACCTTTGGATCGGGCGACGATGATCGCATGCTGGAGCTCGTTCCCGTGGGGCCGGCATGGGCCCAGCGTTCCGCAGGGATGCGAGCGGCACTCGGCCCATGGATCGGCGACGCCGCATGTTGATCCTCGGCATCACCACCTCCACCGCACAGGTCGGCTGTGCCATCGGAGGTCACGAAGGGGTTCTGGGTTCAGTGCACTCCACGAGGGGTCGTCGGCACGCCGAAACGCTCACGCCGGCCATCGAGTTCCTCTGTCGCCAGACCCGCGTCGAGCTGGCGGAGATCAGCGCGATCGCGGTCGACCTCGGACCGGGCATGTTCACGGGTCTCCGCGTCGGAGTGGCTGCCGGCAAGGCACTGGCCTATGCCCGCCGACTCCCGATGATCGGGGTCTCCAGCCTCGACCTCGTCGCTTTCCCGATGCGGCACTCGTCCCGCCGGATCGTGTGCGCACTCGACGCCGGGCGCGGCGAGATCTACCACGCCGCCTATCGGCAGTCACCCGGTGGAGTGCAGCGGATCACCGACCCCGTCGTCGCCTCGCCCGAGGACCTCGCGTCCGATCTCTCGGCCACTGTCGAGGAGGTCTTGCTCGCTGGAGATGGTGTGCTGCGATACAAGGCCATGTTCAGCTCGATCCGTCGGGTGGAGGTGGCCGACGCGGGCGAGGCGTATCCGATGGCGGGCTCGCTCGTTCAGCTCGCCCACGCACAAGCGCTCCGCGAGGAGTGGGTGAGTCCGGCCGAGCTCACCCCCCTGTACCTGCGCAGGCCGGATGCGGAGATCAACTGGGCCACCCGCGACGGGCGAGGGGCATGATGGCCGCCAGGATTCCGCACGCTGAGGCGATCGACATCACGATCGGGCCGATGCGTCGTCGGCACCTTCGTGGTGTGCTCAAGATCGAACAGCAGGTCTATCCACGGCCGTGGTCGATCGGTCTCTTCATGAGCGAGCTCGGCTACCGCGGGAGCCGCGTGTACGTCGTAGCCAGAGTCGGACCCACGGTTGTGGGCTACGGCGGGCTCATGCTCGTGATGGACGACGGCCACATCACGACGCTCGCCGTCGACCCCGCGTGGCACCGCCACAAGATCGGCACTCGCTTGCTCCACCTTCTCTCTGTGGCGGCCGTGGAGCGGGGAGCCAGGAACCTCACACTGGAGGTCCGTGCGGGAAACGACGCCGCCCAGTCCCTCTACCGAGCGTTCGGATTCGCGCCAGCGGGGATCCGGAAGGGGTACTACGTCGAGACGAAGGAGGATGCGATCGTGATGTGGGCCAACGAGGTCGACAGCGAGGCGCACGCCGCCCGCTTGGCACAGCTTGAGGCCGGCGTCGCGGGCGGCACCCTGATCGAGGCACTCGACTCATGACCGCCTCTCACGATCTGGGCCGAGGGCGGATCCTCGGCATCGAGACGTCTTGCGACGAGACCGCGGCAGCGGTGGTCGCGCGCGGCACCTCCGTGCTGTCGTCGGTGGTCAGCAGCCAGGTGGATCTGCATGCTCGCTACGGCGGTGTGGTGCCCGAGATCGCGAGCCGCGCGCACGTCGACCTCATCGTTCCGGTGGTTGCGCAGGCCTTCGTCGAGGCAGGGCTCTCCGAGCTGCCCACAGACGGCGAGCCGCAGATCGATGCAGTGGCGGCAACGTATGGCCCGGGGCTCGTCGGCGCGTTGCTGGTCGGTGTGTCCGCTGCCAAGGCGCTCGCGCTCGCGTGGGATGTGCCGTTCATCGCGGTCAACCACCTCGAGGCACACCTGTACGCCACGCTGCTCGAGGACCCAGACCTCGAGCTCCCGCTCGTCGTGCTCCTCGTGTCGGGTGGCCACACGATGATCGTGCTGATGGAGGGCCACGGGCAGTACCGAGTGCTCGGCTCCACGATCGACGACGCGGCCGGCGAGGCCTTCGACAAGGTGGCTCGCTACCTCGGCCTCGGCTACCCGGGAGGGCCTGCCATCGACGCGCTCTCGGTGCAGGGTGATCCCGAAGCGATCCGGTTCCCTCGCCCGATGGCTGGGGACGGCACCTACGACTTCTCCTTCAGCGGGCTGAAGACCGCGGTGGTGAACTACGTACGGAAGCACCCCGACGTGTCCACGCCGGACGTCGCGGCCGCCTTCCAGGAGGCGGTGGTGGACGTCCTCGTCACCAAGACGCAAGCGGCCGCCCGCGAAGTGGGCGCCAAGGGGCTTTGCCTGGGCGGAGGGGTGGCGGCCAACTCCCGACTTCGAGAGCGCTTTCTCGATGCGTGCGTGGAGGACGGCATCAGGGGCTTCCTTCCCAGCCGAGCCATGTGCACCGACAACGCGGCCATGGTGGCAAGCGCCGCCTGGTACCGCTGGCAGTCCGACGGGCCCTCGCCGCTCGACACGGGGGCCTACCCCAACCTGGGCATTCCTGGCGCCTGAGCACCTGCCAGACGTCGCCCGGATCGCCCGACTTTGGGCGGCCACCTGGCACTCTGGCACTCGACGGTTGCGAGTGCTGGCAATCGGGGCCTAGGGTTAGCACTCGCACCACCCGAGTGCTAACCCGCATCGCAAGCGTCACGGAGGCGCCAAGACATGTCACTGCAGCCCCTCGAAGACCGGATCATCGTCAAGCCCGGCGAGGCCGAGGAGACCACCGTTAGCGGTTTGGTCATCCCCGACACCGCCAAGGAGAAGCCTCAGCTGGGTGAGGTGCTCGCTGTCGGCCCCGGCCGTCGCTCCGAGCAGACCGGCGAGATCATCCCGCTCGACGTCAAGGTGGGCGACACCGTCGTCTACAGCAAGTACGGCGGCACCGAGATCACCGACGGTGGCGACGACGTCCTCATCCTGAACGGTCGCGACATCCTCGCGATCGTCAAGTAGGCACCGATGGCCAAGCTCATCAAGTTCAACGACGAAGCGCGTCGTGCCCTCGAAGCCGGCGTGAACGCACTCGCCGACGCCGTGAAGGTCACGATCGGCCCCAAGGGTCGCAACGTGGTGCTCGAGAAGAAGTTCGGCGCTCCCACCATCACCAATGACGGCGTGTCCATCGCCCGAGAGGTGGAGCTCGAGGATCCCTTCGAGAACATGGGTGCCCAGCTCGTGAAGGAGGTGGCTACCAAGACCAACGACATCGCTGGTGACGGCACCACCACCGCCACAGTGCTGGCCCAGGCGCTGGTGAAGGAAGGCCTCCGCAACGTGGCCGCCGGCGCCAGCCCCCTCAGCCTGAAGCGCGGCATCGAGGCCGCCGTGGCCGCCGCCGTGAAGGACATCGAGACGCAGGCCAAGGAGATCGACGACAAGTCGGAGATCGCCCAGGTCGCTTCGATCTCCGCCGCCGATCCGTCCATCGGCAAGGTGCTCGCCGACGCCATCGACAAGGTGGGCAAGGACGGCGTCGTCACCATCGAGGAGTCGAACACCTTCGGTATGGAGCTTGAGTTCACCGAGGGAATGCAGTTCGACAAGGGCTACCTCAGCCCCTACTTCGTGACCGACCCTGAGCGGCAGGAAGCGATCCTCGAGGATCCGTACATCCTGTTCGTGAACGGCAAGATCTCCTCGGTCCAGGACCTGCTCCCGGTGCTCGAGAAGGTCATGCAGTCCGGCAAGGCGCTCGTGATCGTTGCCGAGGATGTCGAGGGCGAAGCCCTGGCCACCCTGGTCGTCAACAAGATCCGTGGCACCTTCAACTCCGTGGCCATCAAGGCCCCGGGCTTCGGCGATCGTCGTAAGGCGATGCTCCAGGACATGGCCATCCTCACGGGTGCCCAGGTCATCGCGGAGGAGGTCGGGCTCAAGCTCGACAACACCACGATCGACCTGCTGGGCAAGGCCCGGAAGGTCGTCATCACCAAGGACAACACCACCATCGTCGAAGGCGGCGGCAACGCCGATGACGTGAAGGGTCGCATCGCCCAGATCAAGCGGGAGATCGACGACACGGACTCCGACTGGGATCGCGAGAAGCTCCAGGAGCGCCTCGCGAAGCTCGCCGGCGGCGTGGCCGTCGTCAAGGTCGGCGCCGCCACCGAGGTGGAGCTCAAGGAGAAGAAGCACCGCATCGAAGACGCCCTGAGCGCCACTCGTGCGGCCATCGAGGAAGGCATCGTCGCCGGTGGCGGCACTGCCCTCCTTCGGGCTCGTGCCGCAGTCGCCAAGGTCGTCAAGAAGCTCGACGGCGACGAAGCCACTGGTGCCAAGTCGGTGTGGCAGGCCCTCGAGGCCCCCGCCCGCCTGATCGCCCACAACGCCGGTCACGAGGGCGCGGTGATCGTCCAGCAGATCGAGCGCGAGACCGGCTCGACGGGCTTCAACGCCGCCACCGGCGAGTTCGAGGACCTGCTCAAGGCTGGGGTCATCGACCCGG
>JANOQG010000409.1:0-7906 GCA_031422255.1 Actinomycetes bacterium
CAACACGGTTGCGCGAAACCTCGCGCCGCGTGGGAGCGCTCTGCTCGCGGGTGGGTATGACGAAGCGGTGATCGTTACCAACAACGTCTTCTCGTCGGCCTCGGGCTCGACTGTCGAGTGCGACGCGCTGTACGACCCGAGTCCACCAAGCTTCCGCAACAACCTCTCTCACGCCGTCTCCGGGCCTGCTTGGGTCGGCTGCGACCCGACCGGTGCCGATGGCAACCTCAGCGCAGATCCCGGGTTCGTTGACCCGAGCGGCAGCCCCGGTGACTTCCGCGTCTCGCCCGGCTCTCCTGCCGTGGACGCCGGGTCGAACGGTGCTCCAGGGGTCCCTGCTGTCGACCTCGAGGGCAATCATCGGATCGCGGATGGAAACCGAGACGCGCAAGCCTTGATCGACCTCGGCGCCTACGAGCTCAACGCGCCGGACGCCCCCGTGGCCCCTACGGCTGCCTCTGCCGCTGGCAGTGCGACCGTCACCTGGGGGCCGCCCTCGACGGACGGCGGCTGGCCGATCACGGGGTATGTGGTGACACCGTACGTTGGGTTCTACGGCCTCGCGCCAACGACGTTCACCTCGACGGCGACCACGCAGGTGGTGAGCGGCCTATCGAACGGCACGACGTACCGGTTCCGGGTGCAGGCCACCAACGCCGTCGGAACGGGTTCGTTCTCGCGGGTGACCAACCCCGTGACTCCTGCTGCGCCGACGGCGCCCGACGCACCGATGATCGGTGGTGCCACAGCCGGCAACGGGACGGCGACGGTGTCCTGGACAGCACCGGCGGCGGACGGTGGGTCACCGATCACCGGGTATGTCGTGACCCCGTACGTGGGGTACTGGTCGGGGACGCCGAGGGTGTTCAGCTCCACGGCCACGACCCAGACCGTCACGGGGCTGACCAATGGCGGGACCTACCGCTTCCGCGTGCAGGCCATCAACGCAGTCGGGCCGAGCGCGTATTCGAGGGTCACGAATCCCGTCACCCCGACGGCCTGAGCCGACGGATCGACGGTATTCGCGGGCCTTACGCTCGCGCCTGACCTGGTGTTTCGCTGGTGAGCACAGCGCACGTTGGCAGGTAGACGAGGCGTACCGCGTCGTCCCCGGCCAAGGCGGGTAGCCAGCCCCATTCGTTCTCTGTGCGCTGAGCGTCGGATATCGATGCTCAGCGCACTTGCCGATTCGTGCGTACCTGGCCGGGTAGGTTGCGATCCACTGAGCCGAGGAGTTGACGTCGATGAGCGCAATCGACCTGGGGATGGTGATCGGCCTCTTGGTGGCCGTAGGAGCGGTCTCCTTCGTCCTCGGGCAGGGTCGAGCAGCGTCGGGCCAAACGATGCCGACGACGGAGAGACGCCTCGAGGAATACAGCTTCTATCCCTTCGTGGCCGACGCGAAGGGGCACGTCGAGTTCGATCCGGAGGCCTTCACCGCCGCGGTCCGCCACCTCCTCGACGAGCCGAATGTGCGGGCGGCACGCGAGCTCATCGTCATCGGTGAGCAGAACCTGGTTCGCGACACCTTTCCGAGTGATTGGTTGGAGAGCTACAAGCAGCTTTACGCCCGCTACGACGGCGACGCCGTGATGGGCGAGAACGATGTGTACCTCGAGAACTACGTCCGGATCGTCCATCAGATCGGACGTTCGTTTCCGAACACCGGCATCGAGATCCTGCTCCACAACCTCGTGAACCCATCGAGATCACTGATCGCGATCGAGAACGGCGAAGTGACCGGCCGCCAGGTCGGAAGCGGCGCGACCAACCTCGTGCTCGACCTGAAGACGCGGCGACAGCGCGGCGAGGACAAGGTGAACTACGAGCTCAACATCGGCTCACGTCAGTTCAAGTGCACGACCGTTCCCATCTTTCGTCCTGACTACGGACTGGTGGGCGCGCTTTGCATCAACATCGACACCCACTTCATTCGCGATGCGGTGGAGACGGGTGGTGACCGTCTCGAGGCCTTCATCGACAACCTGTTGCGAACGGACTTCGAGCTCGGCGAGAACATCCTGTCGAAGGACGAGCATCGCAATGCTGAGATGGGGAAGCGCCACTTCCTCGACGAGCAGATCCGGTCCCGTGGCAGCCGCGCCACCGCTCGCAAGCTCGCGGCCATCCTGTTCTCCGACATCGTTGGCTTCACCTCGCTCATGGGGGACGACGAGGCATCGACGTTGCGGATCATCGAAGCCAACAGCGCGATCCATGATGCTGCCTTCCGGTCGTACTCCGGGACGCTCCTCAAGAAGCTCGGCGATGGGATGCTCGCCAGCTTCGACTCGGTGTCCAACGCCGTGGCGAGTGCGTCATTGATCCGCCAGGCCGTGGCTGATGACGGGCGGTTCCAGGTGCGGATCGGCGTGCACATGGGTGAGGTGGTCCTCGCCGACGGCGATGTCCACGGTGACGGTGTGAACATCGCGTCGCGCATCCAGAGCGAGGTCGCCCCGGGCGAGATCGGCCTGTCACGCGTGGTCTACGAGAACATCAAGAACAAGGATGGCCTGGCCACCACGCTCCTGGGCGAGCGGAAGCTCAAGAACGTGTCGACGCCGATCGTCTTGTACACGTTGGATCCGCAGGAGCCAGCCGCCCCCAGATGAGGCGCCGTTCTTCACGTGCTCCTCGTCGGAAGCCGCTGCGCCGGGCAAGGGGTCGGCGACCGATCCTGGCCCGAGCTGGCTTGGGGAGGCTTGTGGGATAGTTGCCCTCGTGGCGTGTTGAGGTGCTCTGGGCGCCCATCGCTGTGGAGCAAGAGGGGGCTATGTCGCAGATCGTGATCGCCGGTGGTGGCTTCGCTGGCCTGTCGGCATCGCTGTTTCTGGCTCGACGTGGCCACGCCGTGACCATCGTTGAACGAGACGAAGCCCCACCGGGGGACAGCGCGGAGGATGACGCTGACCGATGGCGTCGTCCGGGTGCACCGCAGTCGGAGCAGTCGCACGTGCTGTTGGCTCGCGCCAGGCAAGTGCTCGCACAAGACGCGCCCGACGTGCTCGCGTCCCTGCTGAGGCGAGGGGTGCGGGAACAGTCCGCATCGGTAGGCGCCGGTGGGGTTGAGGGTGAGGCGATGCTGCTGAGTCGTCGGCTTGTCGCAGAGGGCGTCCTTCGGCGCGCGGTCGAATGCGAAGCCGGTGTCACGGTGCGCTCTGGTGATGCGGTCACCGGGATCGGCACGCGGCCCGGCACTGTGCCCATCGTCGCGGAGGTGCACACCATGAACGGCTGCGTCCTTCCGGCCGATCTCATGGTGGACGCCGGTGGACGGAGGTCTGCGCTTCCGACCTGGCTGGCCGAGGTCGGGGCCCGCCCTCTGGTGGAGGAGGTTCACCCTCTCGGCTTCTTCTACCTGACGCGCTACTACCGGGTCAGAGCGGGATGCGAGGCCCCCATCATGCGGGTGCCCGGTGCGACCGCCCTCGACTACGCCACGGTATTGGCCTTCGCCGGTGACAACGACACGTTCTCGCTCACGATCGCTCTGTCCGTCCGAGATCCGTACCGCTCAGCTCTCCGCGACCCGGTCGTGCACCAGCGGTTCCTCGAGGCGGTCCCGCTCACGGCTCCATGGATCGCCGTCGGTGATCCCATCACCCACATCTCGATGATGGCGAGGATCGAGAATCGCCGGCGACGTCTCGTTGACGACGATGGACCGGTCATCGGCGGCGTCGTGGCCGTCGGGGACGCCGCGCTCCACACGAACCCGACCCTTGGTCGCGGAACGTCCATGGCCTTCTGGCACGCCCAACACCTCGCCAATGAGGCGAAGGGTGCCACCGTCGATCCGATCGGGTTCGTGGAGGGCTTCGATCGATGGACGCAGGACAACCTCGGCATCTGGTTTGACACGCAGGTTGCGGCCGACGCCGCCGGGATGCGTCGACTCGACGCAGGGTTGGCGGGAGAGCGCCTCGCCGCCCCTGAAGATCCCGTCGCTCGTCTCGTGGCGGCCGCGTTCGCTTGCGCCCAGACCGACTCCCTCGTCGGCGACGCCGTCGCCGAGATGGTGCACCTCTTCTCGCCACCGTCGGAGGTGTTTGGTCGTCCTGAGGTCATCGAGCGGATCGAAGCGTTTCTTGCGCGCGAACCCGATCTCGGCCGTCCCGCCGACGTACCCACACGGGCTCAGTTCGAGGACATTGCCAGGAGCACGCCGGGCTGAGGCCAGTTCGACCCCATATATGTGTGACGTACGCTTGTCGCTGACGCGGGGATTCGCCGGTGAGCACAGCGCACCCTCACCGGTAGACGAGGCGTACCGGGTCGTGCCGGGTCAAGGCGGGTAGCGCAGCCGCGCGAGACATCGGTTCAGACCCGGCGATAGGAGGCAGCAGCCTGGAAGTTGGGTTGATCGGGACTTTGGACCCTAGTTACGCGGTTGCCAGAAGTCTCACAATGAGTGGCGCGGTTGGAAAGGGGCTTGATCTGATGACAGAGCATCCCAATGCAAAGTTGGTGCGGCGCTGCTACCAGGCGTTCGCCAAGGACGATGTCGGCGAGCTCAGCGAGGTGCTAGACGCAGCAGTTGTGTGGCACGAGCCTGGCCGGAGTCCCCTCGGGGGTGACCACACCGGACCTGACGGTCTCCACGACCTTCTGGAGAAGTTCGGGACGATGAGCGGTGGAACGTTCAAGCTCGACCTTGTCGACATCCTGGCCACCGCGAGCCGAGCGGTCGCTCTTCACGAGATGACGGCCAGCCGAGGTGGCTCCGCACTGGACATGGCCAGCGCGGTCGAGTTTGAGATCCATCAGGGCAAGATCACCGAGGTGACCGTGTACCACGACGACACGTATCACTTCGACGAGTTCTGGGGCTGACCGCGGGGAGTGACGGAACATGCGGGGCCGTGCAGCAGGAGGCCGACCGCCACGACCTGTACGTGCCGATTAGCCCACCCTCGCGAGCGACGTCGACCCATCGTTCGACTCGATACGTGAGGGCGTTGCGCTCGCTGGTCATCAGGAGTTTCGTCGCTGAGCACAGCGCACGTTGCGAGGTAGACGAGGCGTACCGCGTCGTCCCCGGCCAGGGCGGCTGACAACGAGAACGGAGTGTCCGCCCAAGGCCGTGCGTCGAGATTCCCGGAGGGACCACCCATCCGAGGATGGATCGGACCCGCGGATGCTCGGCGGAGGTGTTCGCACTTGGCCGGTTCCCCATCCTTGTACCGCTGTGATCGCGCCTACGGTGAACGGTCAGGAGTCCGAGCGTCGAGAAGGAGAGGACCGGCCATGGAGTACGACTTTCGAGTCGGGGAACCGATCACAGAGGACGAGGCGCTCGCACAAGTCGTGCGGCTCGGCCTCCACGGCTTGGCATTCGATGTGGAGCTCGCGGAGGACGAGCCGCTGCACTGGCACGAGTTCGACTCTGCTTCCTGGGTGATCTCGGGGACCGGTCGATTCGCCGACGAGGCCGGGAACGTGACTGACGTTGCCCCTGGGTGCCGCCTCGATGCTCCCGCTGGATGGCTGCATCGCAATCTCGCTGGTCCGCCGTACCGGATCGTGCTCGGTACCAGCCTTCCGGGCGATCAGTGGACCTCGCCGATCAACAAGGACCCTGCGGAACGCCCCGCGTCATTGGCTATCTGATCGGCACGCAGGGAGGAGCACATCATGCAGGTTCCCGAGGTTCGCTACGCCAAGTCCGGCGACCTACACATCGCCTTCCAGACATGGGGCGAGGGTCCGCGGCTGCTGATCATCGCCGACCTCATCTCGAACGCCGAGGTCACCTGGGAGCACGAGCTGTATCGCCGCACGCTCGAGCACGTCGGCAAGCACCTCACCTGTGCCTACTTCGACAAGCGCGGGATCGGTATGTCCGATCGCTGGGACGACGAGCCGACGGTCGAGCAGCGCAACGACGACATCCTTGCCGTGATGGATGCGCTGGGCTGGGACCGTTGCCACATCTTCGGTCAGTCCGAAGGCGGGATCATGGGGCAGCTGTTCGCGGCCGACCACCCCGAGCGCGTCGAGAGCCTGACGATCACGAACTCGGTTCCCCCGCCCAGGTACATCCCCCGGATCTTCGACTTCATCGAGGAGGGTGACCCACCGCTTCTCGACCGGGAGGGGGTCTACGCGCACTTCGAGCGAGTGATGGAGACGTGGGGCCAGGACGCGACCTACCTCATCGACTGGGCGATGCCCTCGCAGATCGGCAACCAGTCCTTCGAACGCTGGATGGCCAGGCTGTGCCGCATGGCGGCCAGCCCGAAGGACTTCAAGCGCCAGCTCGACAGCATCTTCGACCTCGATGCAGGTGACGCGCCAGAGCGCATCGTCGTGCCCACCATGGTGATGCACACCCGCGGCGACAAGGAGCTCCACGTCTCCCTCGGGCGACTTCTCGCCGACGTCATCCCCGACGCCCAGTTCGTCGAGATCCCCGGTGACGATCACCTCTACTGGGCCATGCCGCACTGGCGTGACGTCGCCGATCAGATCATCGAGTTCGTGACCGGCTCGCCGGTCGCTCGCACCACCACACGACAGTTTGGGACGGTGCTCTTCACCGACATCGTCGACTCGACGAAGCAGGCGGCCGCCGTTGGCGACGCCAAGTGGCGCGACGTGCTCGACGTCCACGACCGCACGACCCGGAAGCTCATCGACGAGCATCACGGACGGGTGGTGAAGAGCACCGGTGACGGCCTCCTCGCGGTGTTCGATGCACCATCACACGGCGTTGACTGCGGGCTCCGGCTGCGTGATGACCTCAGGGGCATCGGCATCCAGATCCGCGCTGGCCTGCACGCCGGGGAGATCGAGCTCCGCGACGACGGCGACATCTCTGGCATCGCTGTCAACCTCGCGGCACGCGTCGAGCAGCACGCGCAGGACGGTGAGCTGTGGGCGTCGCAGACCGTGCGCGACATGATGCTGGGCGGCGGTGCCACCTTCACCGACCGCGGTCAGCACCAGCTCAAGGGCATCGACGGAGCCTGGTCGCTGTTCGCCGTCGGCGTGGGCTGACGACGCGCGCAGGACCATGCTGCGCTCGCGTTGAGTCCACCTCCACGCGTCTTCTGGGCTCGCCGTTGGGGTGACCGACGCCTGCAAGGTCGCTGCGGTCAACGCCAACTGGGCCAGCCTCCCGCCAAGGTGCGGCCACGCCAGCGGCTGAGCCCGTGCGATGGACTCGGTATTCGTGCCGCTTCCGCTCATGCCTGACCTGGCGATCTCCTCGTGAGCACAGCGCAGGTTGCCAGGTAGACGAGGCATGCCGCGTAGTCCCCGGCCAAGGCGGGTAGCGCAGAAACGTAGTGAAAGGCCGAGCGAAGCGACGGAGACGCCGAGGAGTCTTGGGGGACTCCTGGCCGGGCTCCCATCGTCGGGATGTGTGACCTTTGGCCCTGGCGTCTTCTCGACCGAGGGCCCACGCTCCTAGGAGCGGCCGCGGCGCCCGCTGGAGCGGTCGAGCCTGGAGGATTGCCATGAGCAGGGTCGGCAGAGCGTTGCTGGTCACCACGATCGCCGCGTGGATTGTCCTGGCGGGGGCGACCACATACCCCGTGGCCGCCGAGGTGGGAGTCGATGAGTGCCCGATCCTTGTCGCCGAGGCCCGCACCTCCTTCTCGCTGTCCGACGGCTACTTCGTGGGATCCGTCGCGACCTTCGTTGCCGTTCCGGGCAACGAACTGGTGGGAGCATCGACGCTGACCTGTCAGGTCGACTTCACGTGGGATGGCGTCCCCCCCACAGCTCAGAAGACGAACGCCGTCATGGCCGTGCCCAACACGGGTCTGAACGGTGGCGACACGGTCGAGATCCAGCTCACCGGCTTCGCGCCGTTAGCGGCCCTCGCCTGGGCGCAGTGCATTGAGCCTTTCGCCCCGAATCCCGCAGATAGCTGCATGGACCTTGATCCGGTTGGCAG
>JANOQG010000410.1:0-25251 GCA_031422255.1 Actinomycetes bacterium
CAGACCTTGGGGCCCACTCGCTGCGCGCGCTGATGGCTCGTTCGGGCATCGACCCGGGCGCCGTCGAAGACGTGATGTTCGGCTGCGTCGACACGGTGGGAGGTCAGGCGGGAGACATCGCCCGTACCTGCTGGCTGGCCGCTGATCTGCCCGAGCACGTGCCTGGCACCACGATCGACCGGCAGTGCGGGTCGGCTCAGCAGGCCATTCACTTCGCGGCGCAGGCGGTCATGGCTGGCGTCAACGACGTGGTCGTGGCTGGCGGCGTGCAGCAGATGTCCATGATCCCGATCAGCTCGGCCATGACGTTGGCCACAAGCCTCGGGTTCGACGATCCCTTCACGGGATCCGAGGGATGGGTGAAGCGCTATGGCGCCGGCGAGGTCAGCCAGTTCAACAGCGCCGAGATGATCGCCGAGAAGTGGGACTGCTCGCGCGAGGACATGGAGGCGTTTGCGGTCGAGAGCCACGAGCGCGCGATCCGTGCCACAGCGGAGGGTCGCTTCGAGCGCGAGATCGCACCGCTCAACGGTCTCGCGGCCGACGAAGGCCCACGCGAGCCGAACTGGGAGAAGATCCGATCCCTCAAGACGCTCACCGATGGCGGACGGGTGACCGCGGCTGCCGCCTCACAGATCTCCGACGCATCGGCGGCGTTGCTCATCGTGAGCGAGCAGGCACTGCGGGACCACAACCTCACGCCGCGGGCTCGCATCCACCACATGAGCGTGCGAGCGGATGACCCCATCTGGATGCTCACAGCGCCGATCCCCGCCACCCGCCACGCGCTCGAGAAGACGGGGATGACGATGAACGACATCGACCTCGTCGAGATCAACGAGGCCTTCGCCTCGGTGGTGCTGGCATGGGAGAAGGAGCTCGACGTCGACCACGCCAAGGTCAACGTCAACGGCGGTGCCATCGCCCTCGGCCATCCCCTCGGCGCCACCGGCGCCCGCCTGATGACCACCCTGCTCCACGAGCTGGAGCGCACCGGGGGCCGGTACGGCCTCCAGACCATGTGCGAGGGCGGCGGCCAGGCCAACGTCACCATCATCGAGCGCCTGTAGGCCCCCGCGGTCAGCTCATCTGACGGTGAGTCAGGTCCGTGCGAAGATGCCCGAACGCCACATCGCACCGCCAAGGGGGGCCCATGGCTGCACATGATCTCGTGATCCGGGGAGGCACCGTCGTCGACGGCACCGGAGCTCCGGCCCGCACGGCCGATGTCGCCATCACCGATGGGATGGTCACCGAGGTGGGATCCGTCGACGGCCAAGGCCGGCGGGAGGTCGACGCCGACGGCGCCCTCGTCACCCCTGGCTTCGTCGACATCCACACGCACTACGACGGTCAGGCAACCTGGGATGAGCAGCTCACCCCCTCCTGCTGGCACGGTGTCACGACCGTCGTCATGGGGAACTGCGGCGTGGGCTTCGCACCCGTGGCCGCCGACCGCCACGAATGGCTCATCGGTCTGATGGAAGGCGTCGAGGACATCCCCGGGGCCGCGCTCAGCGCTGGCATCAAGTGGGGCTGGGAGACCTTCCCCGAGTTCCTCGACGCGCTCGATCGCCGTCGCCATGTCATGGACCTCGGCACGCAGGTGCCCCACGGTGCTGTTCGCGGCTACGTCATGGGTGAACGCGGAGCCCGCAACGAGCCAGCGACCGCCGAGGACATCGAGGCCATGGCCGCCATCGTGAAAGATGGCATGCAAGCAGGAGCCCTCGGCTTCTCGACCAGCCGCACGCTCGCCCACCGTGCGATCGATGGCGAGCCCGTGCCCGGCACCTTCGCAGCCGAGGACGAGCTGTTCGGAATCGGCCGCGTGCTCGGCGAGCTCGGCACCGGCGTGTTCGAGCTGGCCCCCGCCGGAGCCCTCGGCGAGGACCTTGCCGCACCGGAACGGGAGATGGACTGGATGCGCCGATTGACCGCCGCCATCAAGCGGCCGGTCACCTTCGCCTTGAGTCAGAACAACGCCGACCCAGGCGCGTGGAAGCGCCTGCTCGCCCTGTCCGCGGAGGCGGCAGCCGAGGGTCTGTCCGTGCGCCCACAGGTGCACGGACGCACGGTCTCCCTCCTCCTCGGGTTCCAGACCTTCCACCCCCTGGCCTTTACGAAGGCGTGGGGCGAAGCTGGCCTCGGCCTCCTTCCCTGGCAGGAGCAGGTCGCCCGGATTCAGTCCGACCCCACCCTCGCCGCGCGGATCGTGGCCGACGCCGCCGACCTGAAAGACGATCCGATCGTCACCGGCTTCATGCACCCAAGCCGCATCTACGTGCTCGGTGATCCGCCCGTCTACGAGCCCGGCGTCGAGCGCAGCGCGACCGCGCTCGCGGCGGCCCGCGGGGTTGACCCCTGGGAGCTGCTCCTCGAGCTCTTCCTCGGCGACGGCGGCCGCGAGCTCCTCAACGCCCCAGTTCTCAACTACACCGACGGCAACCTCGACGCCGTCGGCGAGATGCTCCAACATCCCACGTCTGCCTTTGGGCTCGGCGACGGTGGTGCCCACGCCGGCCAGACCTGCGACGCCTCCACCACCACCTACCTCCTGTCGTACTGGGCACGCGATCGCGATCACGGGCGACTCACCGTGGAAGAGGCCGTCCACAAGATGACGCAAGCCACGGCCAATCTCTACGGCCTCGGCGACCGAGGGGTGCTGGCGCCCGGGTACATCGGGGATGCGAACGTGATCGACCACGAAGCGCTCCAGCTCCGCCGCCCGGAGCTCGCCAACGACCTCCCCGGAGGCGCGAGTCGCCTGATCCAACAGGCCGACGGCTACATCACGACGATCAAGGGAGGCCAGGCCACCTTCGTGAACGGGGAAGACACCGGCGCTCGTCCCGGCGCACTGCTCCGCGGTGCTCGATGAGCGGGTCGCCCCGGGAAACGGCCGCCGCGTTCTGGGCTGCCCTGTACGCGCGCGACTGGGATCGCATCCGCTCGTTCTTCGGCCCCGAGTCGATCTACTACGACGTGCCGACTGGTCCGTCGAGCGCCGGTGTGGGACCGGACAGCATCGAGGCCCGCCTGCGCCTCGGACTCGAGGGCCTGGTGGGGTACGAACACCATCCCGGCGTGGTGGCCGAGGGAGCCGACGGCATCGTCGTCACCGAGCACACCGAGGTCTGGACATGGGACACGGGCGAGACCGTGGCACTGCCATTCGTGTCTGTGCAGCGAATCCATGACGGCGTCATCGTCCTCTGGAAGGACTACTGGGACTTCCAGACGCTGATGGGCGCCGCCCCCGCCGCCTGGCACGAACGGCTCGACACCGCCGACCTGTCCTGGGTGGTTGACGTAACCGGCCGGGCCTAAGGGGTCTGAGGGAGACCACGCAACTCGTTGACGTCGACGGGTTGCGCCGCGTCAGCCGAAGCCGTGGAGCGCGGCGAGGACGATGGCGGCCGCGGTGGCGACGTTCACGGAGTCGACTCCGGGCGTCATCGGAATGCGCACTCGTCGGTCGACGGCCGCAAGCGCTCCAGGACTGAGGCCTGGCCCCTCAGCGCCCAACACGAGCGCAACCCGGGAGGGCAGCTCGCCCATCACCTGTCCGAGCGGCTCCGCGTCTGCCGCCGGGGTGAGCGCGAGGGTGCTGAAGCCCGCTGACCGCAGGTCGTGCAGTGCGTCGGGCCATGCGTCGGCCCTCGCGAACGGCACCCGGAGCACGTGGCCGAGCGACACCCGCGTCGAGCGCCGGTACAGCGGGTCGGCAGTACTCGGGTCGAGGACGACGGCGTCCACGCCAAAGGCGGCCGCGTTGCGGAACAAGGCGCCGATGTTCTCGTGGTCGTTTACGCCCTCGAGCACGACGATCGTGCGGGCGTCCGCGATGAGGTCTCGGACAGTCGGGAGGTCGGGGCGCTCGGCCACGGCGAGTATCCCTCGGTGAAACTGGACTCCCGTGAGGTCCGTCATCGCTGTCGCGGCCATTGCGAACATCTGCACGTCGGCGCCCAGACGGGCCGCCATCTTCTCGGCGTGCTCCTCAGCCACCAGCACCGACCGCACCACATAGGAGGAGGCGAGGAGCGCCTCTACTGACAGCGCACCCTCGAGGGTGAAGATGCCGCGAGCGCGCTCCACCTTCATCCGACGCGATGGCTCCCGCAGGTGGCGGTAGTCCGCCAGACGCGGGTCGTCGAGATCTTCGACCCGCTCGACCGCCATCCCCCCATGCTCGCACGGACGCTCCGCGGCACCGAGGTCGGGGCTGATGGTTGTGCTCGCTCAGGGCACGAATCGATAGCCCATGCCGGGCTCGGTGAGGAAGTACCGGGGTCGGGTCGGCTCGGGCTCGAGCTTGCGCCGGATCTGCGCCAGGTAGAGGCGCAGGTAGTTGGTCTCGGTGCGGTACTGCGGCCCCCAGACGTCCTGCAGAAGCTGGCGCTGGCTCACGAGCTTCCCGGGGTTCCGCACCAACACCTCCACCACGGCCCACTCGGTGGGGGTGAGGTGCACGGTCTCAGCGCCACGCGTCACTTGCTTGGCAGCCAGGTCGACGACGAAGTCGACGGTGCTCACCATCGGCTCCTCGTCAGCAGGGGTGGCCCGCCGAAGGGCGGCGCGCACCCGGGCCAGCAGCTCGTCCATCCCGAAGGGCTTGGTGACGTAGTCGTCCGCACCGGCGTCGAGGGCCGCCACCTTTGCCGACTCGTCCTCCCTCGCCGACAACACGAGGATCGGCATCTGGGTCCAACCCCGCAGGCCGTGGATGACCTCGACGCCGTCGATGCCCGGGAGGCCGAGGTCGAGCACCACCAGATCGGGGTGGGACCGGGCGGCCAGCTCCAACGCCTGCTCCCCCGTCTCGGCTTCGTCCACGTCGTAGCCGCGAGCGCGGAGGTTGGTGGTGAGGGCCCGCCGGATCTGCGGCTCGTCGTCCACCACCAGCACCCGGCTCATGTCGGCCCTCCGACCCATCGGGGCATCGACAGCACGATGGTGGTCCCGCCACCGGGCGTGTCCTCTACGCCCACGCGGCCACCCACCGCGACCAGCATCCCGCGCGCCACGGCCAACCCCAGGCCCACACCAGCGCCGTTCGACCGATCGCCTCGGCGCTGGAAGGGCAGGAAGACTCGGTCGCGGTCGGCTGTTGGGATGCCTGGGCCGTGATCCACCACCCGAAGATGGACCTCCTCGGCGCTGCTCTCGGCCGTCACGAGCACCGAACGCGCAGGCGGTGACCATGCAAGAGCGTTGTCCACCACGTTGGCGATGGCCCGCTCCACCAGGCTTGGATCGGTGGCCACCCTCGGCAGCTCCTCGTCGACATCGATCTGGAGGTGGGCCGCGTGGCCTCGCTCCCCCAGGCTGCTCACCGCCGCGAGCACCAGCTCATCGATCCCCACTGGTCGCATCCGCACCGGCACGCCGCCCGACGCAAGGCGGCTCATGTCCAGGAGGTTGGTCACGAGATAGGTGAGTCGATCGGTCTCCTGGTCGATGGTTGTGACGAAGTCGAGGATCACTTCGGGCGGCCACTCCACGTCCTCTGCCAGCAGGCTCGTCACCGAGGCCTTGATCGAGGCGAGGGGCGTGCGCAGGTCGTGGGACACCGCCGCCAGCAGCGCATTTCGGAGCTCGGTTCCCGCATGCGCCCGCGCCGCCTCCGCGGCCCGATGACCGGCAGTGGCGCCGTACCAGGACACCACGACACCGACGAGGAGGAACACGAACAGCGCCACCACGTTGTCGAGGTTCTCGACCTCCCACGTGTGAAACGGGGGCGTGAAGAACCAGTTCACGAGCAGGAACCCGAGCAACGCCGACGTGAGTGCAGGCCCTAGGCCACCCACGGCGGCCGCCGCTAGCACCGTGAGCAGGAACAGGAGGAGCACCGACGACAGGTCGACGTCGGCCCGGAACTGGAGCAGCACGAGATCGAGCACGACCGGGCCCACCACCGCCAGCACCCACCCACCGGTGCGACGGCCGGGTGGCCGGGGCGCCGGCCCGGGGACGCTCAGCCGGGACAGGGCGCCACGCATAGGCCCAGTGTCGTCGGTCAGAGCACGATCCGGTACTGCGGGTTGAGGATTGCCAGCCGCGCCTTGTGCAGACCGACGGTGCCACGCACCTCGAGCTGGGTGCCGATGCCCACGCCCGCCAGCGACCGGCGGCCGAGGAACACCGCAGAGAGCGACGCCGACTCGTCCTCGAGCACCAGCTCGAGGATCGGCGAGTCGTGCTGCGGCGCGACCCGAAGCGCCCGGACCCGACCCTGCACGATCACGCGGTCACGCCACTGGGCCGAGGCGATGGGAATGCGGCCGTCCGACAGGGGCCGCGGGCGGGCGTCGTCCTCAGACCCGGGCGCGGCGCCGGAGCTGGGGTGGATCATCTGGGTGATGGCCTCCTCGGTCGCGGGGGTGGGCAGCTGCGATCCACTCGTGAGGTGGAACGGGACCGACGTGACGTTGGCATGGGCCAGCCGGGACACTTGCTCCTCGATGGCGTTGGCCGTGCGGTCGTGGAGGATGCGATGCCAGGGCCCCCGGTACTTCCGCTCGGGGAGGAGCACCGTCACCTCGGTCTCGCCGTCGGCCAGCTCGCGGGCCACGGCAGTGACGGCCGCCTTCGTGAGACGCCGGTCGGGGCACTCCACGATCTCCAAGGGCACCCGGGTGAGGCCGAGGCGCTGCCACTCCGAGGCAAGGTCCTCAGCAACCTGCTCGTCGACCGCCACGTGCACCGCCCGCAGCTCGGCGGTGTGATGGGTGCGGCCGTACTGCACGGCCCGGGCCGCAGCCATGTCGATGCGGTCGATGAACACCAGCACCACGTGCCGACGCAGCACTGGCGCCACCATGGCCGCCGGTACGTCGTGCTCGAGCTCCACCGCCTCCCGGCGGTACTGCCCGTTGAGGCGAAGGAGCATGACCACCAGCAGCGGCAGCAGCACCAGGATCACCCAGGCACCATCCTCGAACTTGGTGACGGCGATGATCACGGCAACGACGGCCGACAGGAACGCGCCGACACCGTTCACGGCCAAGCCCTTCCGCCACCCGGTCTCCCGGCGCCGCAGGTGGTGCCTGGTCATGCCTGCCTGGGAGAGGGTGAAGCCGGTGAACACGCCGATGGCGTAGAGAGGGATCAGCCGCGTCACCACGGCACCCGTGGCGACCACCAGCACCATGGATGCGGCCGCCAGCACGATGATCCCGTTGGAGTACACGAGGCGGTGGCCCCGCTTGGTGAGCTGACGGGGCAGGAAGCTGTCGCCGGCCTGGAAGCTGGCCAGGCGTGGGAAGTCGGCGAACCCGGTGTTGGCTGCCATGACCAGGATGAGCATCGTGCCAGCCTGAAGTGAGTAGAAGAGGACCGACCCGATCGTGCCGGAGCCGTAGACCGCCTCACCGATCTGGGAGATCACGGTGGGCGTCCCCGCCTCGAAGGGGGCCACCTTGACCACGGAGGCCAGCATCGACAGGCCGAGGAACATGATCCCCAGCCCCGTGCCCATCAGCACGAGGGTCTGCCGGGCGTTCCGCCACTCGGGGACCTTGAACGCTGGCACGCCGTTGGAGATGGCCTCCACGCCGGTGACGGCCGCTCCACCCGAGGCGAAGGCATGCAGGACGCCGAAGAGGCCGGCGCCTAGGAACAGGCCGTCGGACTGCGACCCCCACTCGAGGTGGCCGGCCACCTCGGCTCCGAACACCGGGAGGTCACCACCCACGTACTTCCACAGGCCGATGCCCAGCAGCACCAGCATGTTGACCATGAAGAAGTAGGTGGGCACGGCGAAGATCCGGCCGGACTCCTTGACCCCGCGCAGGTTCCCATAGGCGATCAGCGCGATGAAGAAGAGCGCGATCAGCACCGAGTAGGGCTCGAGGACGGCGAAGGCCGACACCAGCGCCGCGGTACCGGCGGACGCCGACACAGCAACGGTGAGGATGTAGTCGATGAGCAACGAAGCGCCGGCGACCTGCGCTGGGACGATCCCGAAGTTGTCCCGGGTTACGAGGTAGGCGCCACCGGCCGAGGGGTACTCCTTGATGGTCTCCCGGTAGGACAGGATCAAGAACGCCAGCACCACCAGCATGGCGATGGTGATGGGCACCACCAGCGAGAAGGCTGCCAGCCCCACCAGCGGGATGAGCACGTGGAGGATCTCCTCCGTGGCATAGGCGCTCGATGACAGGTTGTCGGACGCGAACACCGCCAGTGCAGTGGGCTTGCCCAGACGCTGGTGCTCGAGCTGGTCGCTGCGCAGAGGATCGCCCAGCACCCGGTTCTTGGTGCGGTAGGCGAGGCTCTCGGGCAGCTCCACGTGGCCGTCGACCGGGATCGGCCGCGGGACGCGGAGGCCTCCCGGTCCTAGCGGTTCCACGTCCTCCTGTACTGCAGTCAACACGTCCTCCTCGGCTCCAGCGTCAGCGATCCAGTGAACGGTGACCCGCGCCAGACCCGCGTCAGACCCGCGTGAGGGTTCGGGCCTGTCGCGTGAGGAACGCGTAAGAACGGCGCGCATCGGCGACGGCTGGGGCAATCACGCCCTCGCTCGGTCGCCTGCACGCCGAGGAGCCTGCGCGCGACTCCTGCCTGTCTCGGTCCGCGTCGTGCCATGCTCCCGCCATGCGCGCCGTCGTCTGCCAGGAGTTCGCCCCCATCGACCGCCTCGTGATCGAGAATCGGACGGACCCCACTCCGGGCCCGGGCAAGGTCGTGGTGGCAGTGCGTGCCGCCGGCGTGAACTTCGTCGACAGCCTCTTCGTGCAGGGCAAGTACCAGATCAAACCGCCCCTGCCCTTCACACCTGGTGGTGAGGTGGCTGGCGATGTGGTGGCAGTCGCGGACGGCGTGACCAACGTGCGTGTCGGGGACCGCGTGCTCGCGATGCCGTGGCTCGGCGGCTACGCATCGCACGTCGAGGTCGCCGCGGGAAGCGCTGTGCCGATCCCCGGGGATCTCTCCTACGGGCAAGCCGCCGCGCTCGTGCAGAGCTACGGCACCATGCTGTTCTCGTTGACCCGGCGCACGCATCTCGCGGCCGGCGAGTGGGTGCTCGTGCTGGGAGCTGGGGGCGGCATCGGCCTGGCCGCAATCGACGTGGCTCGCCATCTCGGGGCGCACGTCATCGCCGCGGCCTCCTCTGAGGAGAAGCTCGAGGCCGCGCGCGCCGCCGGGGCGGAGGCGACCATCTCCTACGAGACTGAGGACCTGAAGACCCGCGCTCGCGAGCTCTCTGGCGGCGGTGTCGACGTCGTTGTGGATCCGGTGGGCGATCGGTTTGCCGATCCCGCCCTCCGCGCGTTGACGTGGATGGGCCGCTACCTCGTCATCGGCTTCGCCGGCGGCGAGATCCCTCGGCTTCCCGCCAACCAGGTGCTGCTCAACAACCGCTCGGTCATCGGCATCGACTGGGGCGCCTGGACCATGCGCGACCCCGAAGGCAACCAGGCCCTCCTGAACGAGCTCATGACCCTCGCCGGTACAGGCGCACTCCACCCGGTGGAGCCGATCGAGTATCCCCTCGACGACGTCGTCCGCGCGCTCACCGACCTCCAGGATCGCAAGGTCGCCGGGAAGGTCGTCCTCGTCCCGTAGGTCAGCCGAGCAAACCGCTGCCGGCTAGAGGTGGTGGACTTCGACCGCCTCGGCAACGGCTCGCAGACCGGCGACGCACCAGCGGTGAAGGTGCTCGTCGTCGTCGACGAACGCGAACCTCGCCTGCTCGAAACGGCGGGTGCGGTCGACCAGCTCGCGGGCGTCGTCGCCCAGGTAGCGACCGGCGGCCGCGAGCAGAGCTGCGTCGTCGCCGGGCTCCATCCAGGGGTGCACCTCGAAGAAGGCAACTGCCGAACGCACGTCATGATCCGGTGCGCCAACGACAGTCAGCCAACCAAGGTCGATCGCTGCGCTCACCCGCAGATCGTCACCCAGCAGCACGTTGCCCGGGAACCAGTCCCCGTGTACGAGCGCGAGGCCACGGTTCTCCTCGAGACGGGCCTCACCGAGGATGCGGGTGCGGACCGCAGCGAGGCGCGGCACCACCCCTTGGAGCAGGGGATCCGCCTGGTCGAGCTGCCGCCCCAGGCGATCCGCGAGGAGGTCACCCCAGCGGTCCGCTCGCAGCTGCTCCTCGGTGAACAGCTCGCCACACCCACCCGGCCACCCCTTCGGTCGGCCCAGGCCAGCAAAGGCCGCAGCGCCGTCGACGTAAGCCGTTAGCGCCCACGTCCTGTCGTCGCCGCGCAGATCACCGATCAACGAGTCGAGCGGACGCCCGGGCAACCGTCGCTCGATGGACCAGCTCGCCTCGCCGTCCCCGTGCACCTCCAGCACCTCGGGGAGCGCATAGGGCACCGTGGAACGGTCGAGACCGGCGTAGAACTCGGCGAGCCGGCGCATGTGCTCAGCCGCTTCGTGGTGATGGATGCGCAGCACCCGGTTGGCATCGAGACCGTAGACGTGCGCCTCACCGCCATGGCCCAGCTCGTCCGCCGACGACACCCCATGCTGCTCGAGCAGCGCTGCCCACCGCTCCGCCTCCATCGTCAGTCCCGGCTGCTGATGAGGGCGGCCTGCTCGTCGAGGAGGGGGAGGACGACGTCGCGGGGCGCGCTCGGGATGCGGAAGACGCATTCGGTGACGCCGATGCGTTCGAAGTGATCGAGCTTGCCTGCATCGGGAACGGAGCCGAAGGGGACGATCTCCAGGGCCTCCGGGTCGCGCCCTGCAGCGGCGACGGCTTCCCGCAATCGTGGAATCGTGTCGGTGAGGCCCGCGCCGCCGATGGGAATCCAGCCGTCGCCGTACTCGGCGATGTGGGCGAACAGCTTCGGTCCGGGGGCACCACCGTGCAGCACTGGCACGCGCGGGCGACCATCCGGTCCCCGCTGCACTGGCTTGGGCCACGACCAGCTCGACGAGAAGCGCACGTGCTCCCCTTCGAAGCTTGCTTCGTCTTCGGCCCACAGCGCCTGCATCGCAAGGACGGACTCGCGCGCCACTGCGCGTCTGTCGGGCATCCCCACGCCGTGGTGGGCGAGCTCATCCTCGTTCCACCCGAAGCCAACGCCCAGCGCCGCTCGGCCACCGCTCAGGTGATCAAGCGTGGCTACGGCCTTGGCCGTGACGATCGGCTCGCGCTGAGCGGCCAGGAGTATTCCCGTCCCCAGCCGCAAGGTCGTCGTGACCGAGGCGGCCGCCGCCAGGGCCACGAGCGGGTCGAGGCAGCGCTTGTACTCGTCGGCCAGCTCGACGTCGCCAGTGGGCGGCGGCGTGCGGCGGCTCGTCGGGATGTGCGTGTGCTCGGGGAGCCACAGGGACTGAAGCCCCCGCGCTTCTGCCTCCCTTGCCAGCTCGACCACATCGATGCTGACGTCGGTCGCAAACATCGTGATCCCGTACCGCATCAGACCTCCACTCTTTCTGTGAACGGATACGTCCGCATAGCGGACGTATCCGTTCACAGAACCTGGATCGATCCTGTCATGCTGGCGCCATGAGTGGCATCTGCGACGGACGCATCGTGATCGTGACGGGATCGGGACGCGGGCTTGGTCGAGCGCACGCGCTCGAGCTGGCCCGACAGGGCGCCAGCGTGGTGGTGAACGACCTCGGTTGCGAGCTCGACGGCTCCGGAGGGGGCAGCGGTCCCGCCGGCGAGGTGGTGGAGGAGATCCGCGTGGCGGGCGGCGACGCGATCGCCAACGGCGACGACGTAGCCGACTTCGAGGGAGCTGGCCGCATGGTTGCCGCCGCCATCGATGCATTCGGCGGGCTCGACGCGGTCGTCAACAACGCGGGGTTCGTGCGGGACCGCATGTTCGCCAACGCCGCCGAGGACGAGTGGGACGCAGTGGTGCGAGTGCACCTCAAGGGGCATTTCGCCGTCGCCCGGCATGCCGCTGCGCACTGGCGCGATCAGGCCAAGGCCGGCCGGCCCGTGGATGGCCGGATCATCAACACGAGCTCCGGGGCTGGGATCCTTGGGTCGGTTGGACAAGCCGCCTACTCCGCGGCCAAGGCCGGCATCGCCACGCTCACCCTGGTGCAGGCGGCCGAGCTCGGACGCTACGGCGTGACGGCCAACGCCCTGTGCCCCGCTGCTCGCACGCGGATGACCGAGGGCGTGTTCACCGAGATGATGGCGACGCCCGACCAGCCCGATGCATTCGACGTGATGGCACCCGAAAATGTGTCGCCTCTCGTGGCCTGGCTGGCCTCCGCCGAATCCGCCCATGTGACCGGTCGCATGTTCGAGGTCGAGGGCGGATCGATCGGCGTCGCCACCGGCTGGCAGCACGGCCCCACCGCAGACAAGGGCGATCGGTGGGACGCATCCGAACTGCGGCCGGTCGTCGACGGGCTGCTCGCCGACGCCCCGGCGCCCACACCGGTCTACGGCGCCAGCTAGCGGTCGCGCGACTGCGTGTCGCGAGCGAAGCTTGGGTTCAGGCTCCTACGAGGCGGAGGACGTCGGCGGGAGTGGCCGGGCCATCGTGCACGACGGCGCCGTCGTGGAGCGCGATGCAGCGGTCTACGCGCTCCACAAAGCCTGGATCGTGGGTGGCCACCACGATGGCCTTGCCGTGGCCATGCAGCTCATCGAGGATCCCGAGCAGCGCGTTCTTGCCGGGAGCGTCGAGACCCACGAAGGGCTCGTCGACCATGAGCAGATCAAACGGACGGACCACACCGAGGGCGATGGACGTCTTCTGTCGCAAGCCTCGGCTGAACCGAGCCGGAAGATCGTCGGCCCGAGCAGTGAGACCCACGCGCTCGATCAACTCGTCGAAGTCCTCGCCCGAGGCGTGGACGCCGTGCAGAGCAGCTACGTAGGCGAGGTGCTCGCGCACCGAAAGGTCGTCGTACAGCACCGGCTCATCGGGCAGGAAGCTGAGGGCTGCACGCGCGTCGGAGCTTCCGGCCGGCGAGCCAGCGATGGTGATCTCCCCCTCGGTCAGCTCGAGCAGGCCAGCAGCCAGGCGCAGGAAGGTGGACTTGCCACTTCCGTTGTGGCCGACGAGCGCCACCATCGTGCCGGCCGAGATCTGGAGATCCAGCGGTTCGAGGGCCACGAGGTCGGCGTAGGCCTTGCTCGCCTGGTCGGCCACGAGGACCGGCTCGGGAACGTCAGGTCTTGGCATTGGCCATCTCCATCTGGGACTTGAACCACGCGCCGATGTCGTCGCGCACGCGCACCCACCCACAGATCAGCGCGAACACGACGAGCACCACGGGAACGATGCGACTGGCGCCCTCGACCGCCGGACTGCCCTGCTCGTACGCCCGATGGGCGAAGGCCACTGGGGCAGCGCCGAGGATGGCGATCGACGGTGGCCACACCATGCGAAACGCGAGCTGCATCCCCTGTGCTTCCGGCGGAGCCAGGGACCAGCCCCCGCTGACGCTGGAGGGCGAGGCGAGCACGCTCACCAGCGCGCCACCGAGCCCTCCGAGGGCAAGGGGCACAAGCGCCACGAGGGCGACACCGAACGGCACGCGAGCGTGGCCAGGTGCGCTGGCCACGGCCACCGCGATGCCGCCGACGAGGAGCTGCGCGAGCATTGCCACAGGAATGTGGCGGAGATGGATCGCCGAGGCCTCGAGGGGAGTGGCATCTCGACGGCTCGGGTGGTCTACCTCTTGGGCCAACGGCTCCACGGAGTCGAGGCCGGCGATGAACGATGCGATCCCGGCCAGGACCACCAGCGGGGTCGTCCCCGACCAGACGCCCCGAAGGCAGAGGCCCACCAGACCCGCGAGCAGCACCAGTCGAGCCACCCGCGCCGCCGGCCAGCGGAGCAGGCCTCGGAGGCCTCGGACGAACACGGGGAGTGGCCCCGTGCCGCGTACCCGCAATCGCACCCAGGGCCTGAGGCGGGGCAGCTCCATGGCGAGCTGGCGCCGGAGCACGATCACCGTTCGCAGGTCCTGCAACGTCGCCGCGAATCGGAGCTGACCGACCAGGGTGGAGCGACGTTCTGCTGCCTCGAGCGAGATGCGACCGAGGAGGCTGAGTCCGGATGCGAGGAGCACCACAGCTCCAACCACCGGTAGCAGGCCAGCAACGTGGAAGCGGAGCGGCGCAAGCACGAGGTCGCCGAACGACGCTGTGGGACTCACGCCGATGGCGCCGACGCCATCCGCGACCGCCGAACCCAGAAGCGCGAGGCCGATGGCGGAGGCGATCCAGCGCGGCAATCGCGTGCCGGCCGCCACGAGCGCTGCGCCGACGCACAGACCCACGAGCGTGAGCCCCGCCAGTGCACCCGTGCCCACCCATGCAACTGCGGAGCCGGTCATGCGCCGGGCAGCGAGTTCGCCCGCGATGCCGCCGACCACGAGCCCGACGAAGCTGAGAAAGCGAAGCTGACGGATGGCGGGAGCGCGCAACGCTGCGGTGCGGTCCACCGGAGCGAGCAGCACGTGCCGAACCTCGGTGCGCTCGAGGGCCAGCGGGCCACCTCGGCTTCCGGAGCGCAGGCCGAGGGCGACAGCAAAGGCGGCGAGCCCACCCAGCCAGCCCGGACCGTCGGCCAGCACGCGGCTGATCTCCGAGGTGCTCAGGAGTGCATCGCCGACCACGCTCGAGGTGAACACAACGGCGACCAGCCCGACGATGGCCGTCAGGTACGCCCGGTAGAGAGCATCGATCCAGTGGATGTCAGCCGTCCGCTTCTGCCGTCGAAAACGACGCCAGTCGACGAGCGCCCCTTCAAGATCAGCGTCCGCCTCAGCAACAACCAACAAGACCGGGACGCTAAGCGCTTCCCCACGCAACCGGTAATCAGGGAAGCGAGCCGGATCGGGTGGGAACGCGGGATCGGCTCCGCGGCCGACCGGCTAGGAAAGCCGCTCGATCACCATGGCCATGCCCTGGCCACCGCCGACGCACATCGACTCCAGGCCATAGCGGCCGCCCGTGTCGTCGAGGCCGTTGATGAGGGTGGTCATGATGCGGGCACCAGTCATCCCGAAGGGGTGGCCGAGGGCGATGGCGCCGCCGTTCACGTTGAGCTTCTCCGGGTCGATCCCGATGTGCTTCATCGAAGGAATCACCTGAGCGGCGAAGGCCTCGTTGATCTCGACGAGGTCGATGTCGTCGATCGTGAGGCCAGCACGACTGAGGGCCTGGCGAATGGCCTCGACCGGGCCCATGCCCATGATCTCCGGGTTCAGGCCCGTGACCGCTGATGACACGATGCGTGCCAGCGGGGTGATGCCGAGTGCCTCGGCCCGGGTGTCGCTCATGACCACCACGGCGGCGGCGCCATCGTTCAGCGGGCACGCATTGCCAGCAGTGACCTTGCCGTCGGGACGGAACACCGGCTTCAGCTCAGCGAGCTTCTCCACGGTGGTTCCGGCGCGGGGGCCGTCGTCCTTGCTCACGATGGTGCCATCGGCGAGCGTGACGGGGGTGATCTCGCGGTCGAAGAATCCACGCTCCTGAGCGGCGACGGCCCGCTGCTGCGAGCGAGCACCCCACTCGTCCATCGCCTCGCGGCTGACGCCCTCGGAGAGGACGACGTTCTCAGCCGTCTGGCCCATGGCGATGTAGATGTCGGGGAGGCCGGCGGGAGGCGTCCAGCGTTCGGCGCCCTGGCTGCGGTCGGCCGTGGTGGCCTCCGCATTGGCGAAGAGGGGGTTGTGGGGCCCAGTGTCGGAGGCTCCGTGCATGTAGCGACTCACGGTCTCGACGCCGGCAGCGATGAACACGTCGCCCTCGCCAGCCTTGATGGCGTGGGCGGCCATCCGGATGGTCTGCAGCGACGAGGAGCAGTACCGGTTGACGGTGACGCCCGGGACGTCGGGCAGACCGGCCAGGAGGGCAGCCACTCGGCCGATGTTGTACCCGGCTTCTCCGCCGGGCTGGCCGCAACCGAGGATGACGTCCTCGACTGCCTGCGGGTCGAGCGACGGCACCTTGCCGAGCACGTCCTTGATGATGAAGCCGGCCAGGTCGTCGGGGCGGCACTCGGTGAGGCTTCCCTTGTTGGCACGGCCGATGGGCGTGCGGGCGGTGGCGACGATGACGGCTTCGGGCATGGGAGCCCCTCCTCGAACAAGGCGGTCTGCTGGACAGTGGTCAGTCTGGTCGGAGGCGGTCCGAGGCCACCAGTCGAGCACCGCTGTGTCACACCGCCGCGCCTACCGTGGGCCGTCATGTCGCTGTTCGACGATCCCCAGGTGGGCACGATCCCAGAGGCCACCTGGTCGGTCACCGACCTTGCCGATGCCATCGGGAACGCCCTACGAGCGGCGTTCCAGGAGGAGGTTTGGGTACGCGGCGAGATCCGCGACCTGTCCCGGCCACAGTCTGGTCACGTCTACTTCACCCTCACCGACCCCGCAGCGCCGGGCGCGGGGGCGTGCGTCTCCGTGATGCTTCACTCGCGCCAGAAGGGAGCGGTCAACACGATGCTCACGGAAGCGGGGGGCACCGTGCGCATGAGCGCCGGTACCGACGTGCGCATCCGGGGCCGGCTGGACTGGTACGCACCCCGCGGGCAGCTCCAGCTTCGGATGACCGCGATCGACCCGGCGTACACGCTCGGACAGCTCGAGCTCGCGCGGGCCGATCTCCTGCGGCGCCTCGACGACGAAGGGCTTCTGCACGCCAACAGCCTGCTCCCTCTCCCGCTTGTCCCGCTCTGCGTCGGGTTGATCACGAGTGAGGGCAGCGCGGCCGAGGCCGACTTCCTCGACGAGCTGCGACTCAGCGGATTCGCGTTCCGGGTGCTGCGGGCCGATACACGCGTCCAGGGCCCCGACGCGGCGCGCTCGATCGCCGCAGCGCTGCGCATGATGGGCACCCACCGCCCCGATGTGGTCGCCCTCATACGAGGCGGCGGTGCCCGCACCGACCTCGCCGCGTTCGACGACGAAGCCGTGGCTCGAGCCATCGCTGGGATAGGGGTGCCGGTCTTCACAGGCATCGGCCACGAGATCGACGCATCGGTGGCCGACGACGTCGCCCACACCTCGGCCAAGACGCCCACCGCGTGCGCCCAACTGCTCGTCGCGAGGGTGGCTGAGGTCGCCGACGCCGTCGAGAGCACCTGGGCGGCCATCGCCGGCCACGCCACGCGAGCAGTCGACCACCACGACCGCCTCCTTCTGGGCCACGCCACCCAGCTCAGTCGGAGTGCGCGCGTGGCGCTCGACGGGCGTTCGATCCGGCTCGCCACCGTGGCCGACCGAGCTCGGCGGGCTGCCCTCGTGGGCCTCGACGCCGCTGGTCGCCGCCTCGACGGCCACCGCGGCCGGGTCACTGGGAGCGCTCGATCGCATCTTCGGGCCGCGGAGGCAACGGTTGCGGTGGGCGAGCGCCGGGTGGCCCACCGTGCCCCGCGGGCACTCATGGATGCCGACCGCGTGCTCACCGGCCTCGAGGCGCGGGTTCGCACGCTCGATCCGCAACGCACGCTCGCCCGCGGTTGGTCGATCACCCGCACGCCCGATGGTCGCGTGGTGCGACACCCCGACGAGGTGACGCCTGGCGACGAGCTCTCCACCCTCGTCGCTGGGGGCGAGGTCCGCTCCATCGTCGCCGCGACCTCTACGGTGTCGGACCATGGCTGACGCCCCCTCTTCTGCCCCTGTCGGGTACGCCGAAGCGCTCGCCGAGCTCGAGTCGATCCTCACCGAGATCGAGGACGATGCGGTCGACGTCGACGTGCTGGCGGCGCGGGTGAAGCGCGCGGCTGAGCTGCTCCGCATCTGCCGCGACCGGATCACCGCTGCCAAGGTCGAGGTCACCCAGATCGTGGCGGAGCTCGAGCCCGAAACGGCCACAGACCCCGGCTGAATCGCGGCCGCTGTGTTGCTCCTCTGAAGATTCCACCAACCTGGGCGCGCGGCCGATCATCGCAAGACCCGCTAGTCGGCATAACACGGCTGGTCGCCATGCGACCTCGATCTGCCCCCGTCGGCCCGCCCTCCTACGATGCGAGCCGACATGGTCCGTGCCCCCGTCCCCGTGCCACCGAGCCTCCTGACGGTGGCCGAGCTGGTGGAGGAGCGCCTCGATGCGCTGCTCACCGAAGAGAGCCTCCGCTGGAGCGCACTCACCCCTGATCTCGCTGACCCGCTCGAGTCGCTCCGCTCCCTCGTGCTCGATGGCGGCAAACGGCTCCGTCCGGCGTTCTGCTTCTGGGGCTTTCTCGCTGCGGGTGGCGACCCGGACGATGAACGAGTCATCGAGGCCGGCGCCGCCTTCGAGATGCTCCAGGCCTTTGCGCTTGTGCACGACGACGTGATGGACGGATCGGCCATACGCCGCGGCGCGCGCACTGCACACCTCGAGTTCGGTGACCGGCATGTGGCTTCAGCGTGGCGAGGCGAGCCGCGCCGCTTCGGGGAGGGCGTGGCCATCCTCATCGGCGATCTCGCCCACGTCTACGCCGACCGACTGATGAGCAGTGCCCCGGAGCGCGCGCTCGAGGTGTGGGACGAGCTGCGCGTCGAGCTGAACATCGGCCAGTACCTCGACATCCTCGGCACAGCCCGCGGCGACACCGACATCGAAGGAGCGCGTCGCATCGCTCGCTACAAGTCCGGGAAGTACACGATCGAACGGCCCTTGCACGTCGGCGCGGCGCTGGCGGGTCGCTTCGATGACCTCGAGGCACCCCTGAGTGCCTACGGCGACCCGCTGGGCGAAGCGTTCCAGCTGCGTGACGACGTGCTCGGCGCCTTCGGCGAGTCCGCCGTCACCGGCAAGCCCGTCGGCGACGACCTCCGCGAAGGAAAGCCCACTCCCCTGCTGGCAATGGCCGTCGCGAAGGCCGACGCGGGCCAGATGGCAGTGCTGGCCGAGGTTGGCCGGGAGGACCTGACCATGGCGGCCGTTGCCGAGATCCAGGAGGTCATGGTCGCAACGGGTGCGCTACTGGAGATCGAGGCAAGCATCGACGCGCTGACCACCGAGGCCATCACCGCCATCGGAACCGCCCCGATCACCGAGGCAGCGCGCACCGCCCTCGTCGATCTCGCCGAGTTCGTGGCGTGGCGCCTGACCTGACCTGACCGCTACGGAGCGGCGGCGAACAGACTGAGCGCCTCGGCGAGACGGCACTCGATGACACCTGGCTCCTGCACGACCGCGTCGAGCCACGGAGGGCGGTTGACCCCCACCACGGCGAGCGCCGTGTCGAGACCGCTGCGGGTGCTGGCCTGCCTGGCGAAGGTGGCGGCGTAGTCGGGGGGACGGACATCGCGCGTGAGCTCGTAGAGCGCCCACGGGTCGGGGGTGCCGCCGGGAGGCGGCGCGCCAACGGCGGTGGGAACCGCCGGCGACGTGGGCGTGGGACCGCCACCGGCCAATCCGGGGCCGTCGGCGAGAATGGCTCCTCGCACCTCCTCAGCCCGGCCACCAGCGGCGAGCAGCCCCACGTATGCACCCAAGCCGCGCCCGAAGATCGTGACGGCGCCGAGGTGGGCGATCGCAATGTCCACATCGCCCATCAGGGCTTCGCAGAAGTACCCCGCACCGATGGCGACGTCTGAGGCACCGTGACCAGTGAGGTCGAGCGCCCAGACCGCACCAGGCCACTCCGCCAAGTGCGTCGGCACGGCGGCGGGCGACCGCTCGGCCAGACCATGGAGAAGCAGCAGGGGCCGACCCTCTGCGGGGCGGAGCTCATGCAATGCCAGCTCGATGCGGTTGTGACGGAGGCGCACAGAACGCGTCACGCGAGGAGCTCCATCACCATGTCCGTGACCTCTCGAGGCTTCTCGATGTGCACGAAGTGTCCAACGCCGTCGAGCATCACGAGGCGGCCCTCTGCCGGCAGGTGCGAGAGCACGTCCGCCTCGGCGGTACCCCAGCCCATCGGATCTGGCTCCGTACCGAGCACGGCGAGCACCGGTACGCCGATGTCAGGGAGGCGCATCATGGACCACTCCGGCCGCCACGGCCCGAAGCCCCCGAACCGCAACGTTGGGTCGATCTTCCAGCGCCATCCATCTGAGTCCTCCCGGGCACCAATGGTGACGAGGTAGCGCAACCATTCCGCGCTCAGCCGCGGATTCATCCGCGCTCGACGTTCGGCTAGCTCGTCGATGGTTCCGGGCTTTCGCTGCGCGTCCACAAGCGAGCGCCGGTGGTCGAGCCACGACGTGAGGTCCTGCGCCATGAGCTTGGTGCGCTGATGGTCGGACACATCGGGAAAGCTGCGTCGCGACGGCAGACCATCCAGATTGACCAGATGACTGACGCGATGCGGCAGGGCGTCAGCGAGCTGCAGCATGAGGCTGCCGCCCTTCGAATGTCCGATCACCGGGACCGGCGCAAAGGTGACCGAGTCGAACACAGAGACGGCATCGCGGAGGTCGGCCTCCCAGTTGTAGAGCGCGGCGTGCTGCGAGTCGCCGTGGCCCCGGTGATCCCAGGAAACGGCTCGGAGACCGGCGTCGGCCAGCATCGGCGCGAACACGTCGAAGGTGCCCGCAAAGTCGAACCCTCCGTGCGCCAGCAGGATGGGCGGGGCCGCGGCGTCGCCCCACTCGTACACGGCAATGGCCAACCCATGGCTGTCGACGGTGCGCTGCCGGTCCGGCCGTCGTGCCCCTGGAAACCTGCCGGTGGTGTCGGTCATGGAGTGTCGCCGTCAGCCATTGCCCACCTTGACTGGCGGGTTGAGGGGGGCGCAAGCCCGAGGCCGAAGCCGCGAAGTCCCGTCGAACCGGGTCCTCCCATGGAGCCCGCGCCTACCCCGGTAGCCTCGCCCGCGATGCTGCGCCGGTTTCGTCTCATGGCCTCTGGCCATCGCCACCTCCTCACCGGCTCGATCGCTCTCGTACTGACCGCAGGCGTGACGGCAGCATCGGGAGCGTTGTTCTGGTTGCTCGCAGCACGCGTGGACAACCAGACCGATGTCGGACATGCCACTGCGCTGTTCACGTCGGTGCTGTTCGTCGCCTTCGTCGCCGGGCTTGGTCAGCCGGTGGCAGCGGCGCGCTACGCGGCAGGGCGCGCCCGCGACGATCACGTCCTCTATGCCTGGGGTGCGCTCGCCACGGCTGTTGCCGCATCCGTGTTCGGTGCCCTGTACATCGCGTTCGTAAGCCCTCGTGCGGTCGACGAGCTCCGCGATTGGCACGGCCTGCTCGGCCCCGCTGTGTTCGTGGTCTTGTGCGTCGGCACAGCCTTGTCGCTGCTGGTGGACGTGCGGCTCATGACCCAGCGCCGCTGGGGCCTGGTGCTCGCCCGAGCAGCGATCGTCGGCATCGCGCGCTTTCCCTTGCTCGCCCTCCCCATCGACACCGACCGCGCGGTCTGGCTGCTGGTGGTGGCGTCGGTTCCCACTGCCGTGTCGGGCTATGTCGGCATGGCTCTCCTACCGAAGGTCACCGGTGACCGGCACCACCTCAGGCCACTGCCGGCCACCACCCGTGCCATGTTGCGCTACTCCCTTGTGAACTGGGCATCCACGCTCACCTACCAGGCGCCAACGTTCGCGATGCCAGTCATCGTGCTGATCCACGTCGACGCCGAGCGCAACGCCAGCTTCTACGTCGCGTGGGGCGTGGCGGCCCTCGCCTGCTACGTGCCGACGGCAATCGGCCAGGCACTCTTGGCCGAGGGCGGTCGCGATGGGGCCCGCCTGCGCAGCCAGGTGCGTCTCGCCATCCTTGTGGCCGGCGGCCTGATGGTGGCCGCCGCGACGCTGGCCACGCTCGGGCGCAACTTGATCACCACGTTGTACGGAGATGACTACGCCGAAGCCGCGAAGGTCCTTCCCCGCCTCGTGACCGCCGCCATTCCGTGGGCGGTGACATCCGTGTACCTCACCGAGGCGCGGGTGCGGCATCGCCACGGCGCCACCGTCGCCATCACCGCCACCCTCTCTCTGGCGATTCTCGTGCCCGCGCTGATACTCGTTCCCGAGCGAGGGCTCGATGGAGCCGCCACGGCCTTTCTCGCCGGCAACCTGGTGGCGGCGCTCGCGGCCATCCTCTGGCACCTTTCCGGCCGGAGCTCCGCCGACGCCGCCCTGCCGTCGCACGGACCGGACGCGCTGGAGCCCGACGAAGCCATCACCCTGGCACCTCTTGGATAGCCACCTGTCCTAGCCTCGCCGAGGTCGTTCGTACCTCATGACCCTGCCGCCGCCCTCCCCCCCTCCCCCGCCCCAGTGGGGCGCGCCGCCGCCACCTCCGCCGTGGGGGGCGCCCCCCACGCCACCTCAATGGACGGGAGCGCCACCCGTCCAACCACCGCCAGGACCGCCGCGTTGGCGCGCGATCGTCGGCATCGTCGCGGTGAGCGCATTGGTGTTGGGCCTCGTCGCCATCGCCACCAAGGTCCTCGGCGCAGACAGCGGGCCCGATCACCCCGATCAGTGGGACGCGCGAGTGCTGCACATCGCCAACTTCGTCGAGACGGAACGCGGGCTGCGCTTCGAGCACCCGGTGTACGTCGACTTTCTGAGTCCGTCCGAGTACACCGCGACCTCGACCGACGACGACGCGAGTCTCACGCAGGACGACCGAGAAGAGCTCGACCACTACGCCGGGGAGCTTCGGGCGCTGGGCGTGGGGTCAGGCGAGATCGACCTCTTCGAGGTCTACAACCAGGTGTCGGATGCTGGCACCCTCGCGTTCTACGACCCAGCAACCGAGCGGATCACGGTCCGCGGCACCGAGATGACGGTGGGACTCGAGGTCACCCTTGCCCACGAGCTCACGCACGCCCTGCAAGACCAGCACTTCGATCTTGACCGGATCCAGCAGGACACGCTCGACTCGAGCGCGGCAGTTGCGTTCCGAGCCCTGGCCGAAGGGGACGCGCTACGAGTCGAACAGGGCTACCAGACCGCAGAGCTCACGGAGGCGGAGCAGACCGCCTACGACGACGAGTACCAGCGCGAGATCGACGCAAGCGAGGAGGCGACGGCAGACGTGCCAGCCTTTGTGAGCGCCACCTTTGGCGCTCCGTATGCGCTCGGACAGCCGTTCGCCGTGATGCTCGACAACCAGGGTGGGAACGCGGCGGTCGACGACGCGTTCAACGAGCCGCCAACCACCGAGGAGAGCATCTTCGACCCGTCCAGCTTCCTTGCCGTCGAAGGTTCGGAGGCACTCGACCTTGGATTCGACGCGGAGACGAAGCTCCTGGACACCGGCCCGTTCGGCTCCCCGACCTGGTATCTCGTGTTGGCCGAGCGCATCGATCCGAAGGTTGCGTTCGAGGCAGTCCTCGGCTGGAACGGGGATGACTATGCGACGTTCGAGAAAGACGGCAGAACGTGCATACGCACCGGCTTCATCGGCGACGAGCCAAGCGACGAGGCCGAGATGCGAGCCGCCATCGACCTCTGGGTCGAAGCGATGCCGGGCGGACAGGCTGAGAGCCGAGAGATCGACGGACACCCCGGGATCCAAGCGTGCGACCCTGGGGAGGACGTCGACATGGAGCTGACGGGGCGGTCGGACGATTCGCTCCATCTACCCAGCCTCTGGGGCTTCCTCGTCGCCGACGCCTCCTCACAGCTCGAGGCCGACGGCACCCGCTGCTACGCACGACGGGTCATCGACGGGCTCACCTACGAACAGATCACCGAACCCGAGGGCACGGCGTTCGAAGGAAGCGACTTCCAAGCATCGCTGGTCGACGCGTTTCGGGCCTGCCAAGACGCGTAGTCAGGCATCGGACCTATCCGCGCTCCAGTCGCGATCCTTGCTGGCGTAGATGAGCGGAAGGCTCGCCGCACTGACGAGGGCCTTGATCGTGATGTTGACCACGAAGATGTCCCACACCACCGCCCACGGAAGGGTCAGAGGATGGTCTTCGAAGCCCGGGATGGCTCCGAAGGCCAAGACGCAGAAGATGGCGTTGTCGATCGGAAGGCTCACTGCGTTGCTCACCGCCACTCGCGCCCATTGGTGACCGGCAGTGATCTTGGTGACGAACCAGTGGTACACCTCCGTGTCAGCTAGCTCGCTGATGACCTGAGCAAGGACCGACGCTGTGGTGATGCGCCACGCGGGGGCGAGCACACTTGCGAACTCGGCGCCCAGCGGATAGCTCGCGTCACTCGGCACGCGCGCTGCGAACTGCAGATACAACGCCATGAACACGTTCACCGCCGCAGCGGTGAGCACCAGCGTCCGCGCAGCTCGCTTTCCGAGCGACTTGTGCACGACATCGCGCAAGGTGAAGGTGATCGGGTAGATGAACGTGCCCATGTCGACGGCCCGACCGAACACGAACCCGATCTTGAGACTGGTGACGTTGGCGATGACCTGCGCGCCGACGTAGGCGCCGACGGCGGCCACCCCGATGCGTGTGATCGGGGACGGATGGCGGGAAACTGCGGGGCTCGGGGCGAGCACCATGGGGCCTCCGGTTTTGGTCAGGCGGGTGATCCGGGACCGCCGATGAATGAAGCGCATGATCTTCGCACGGTCAGCGGGAGGCGCTAGACACGATGCGGTCAGGCCCGACCGGGCCCTACCCAGGGGGAACCCATGACTGGCTCCTACTCAGCAGGCACCGCCGCCGTCGACCCCGCCGAGCTCGCTTGGCTGCAAGCCGAGCGCGATCGAATTCGGGCGGCATACCTCGAGCCTCGCGACGAGCGCCCGCCTTCCAGCGCTCGGGGCGTGCACCACGTCGCACTGATCTGCGCCGAGGTGGAGCGCACCACGCGCTTCTATCAAGAGGTACTCGGGTTCCCACTGACTTCGATGTTCGAGAACCGGGACCTCAAGGGCTCCACCCACTTCTTCTTCGACCTCGGCAATGGGAACACGATCGCCTTCTTCGACCTGCCGGGCGTCAACCCGAGCACGTACTCCGAGGTGCTCGGAGGTCTCCACCACCTAGCCATCTCCATCGAGGTGGAGCACTGGAAGCAGGCCAAGGGCCGTCTGGACCAGCACGGGGTGCCCTATGACCACGTCGGGGAGACCAGCCTCTACTTCCGCGGCCCTGACGGCGAGCGCCTCGAGCTGATCGCCGACCCGCTCCGGTGGATGTACGGAGAACGCGTCGACTGATCGAGGCTCACTGCGTCTTCCGCAACAGGACCTCCTGGGCGATGGTTGCGACGTGAATGCCCTCTTGGCTGAGGACGTGACCAATGCTGAGGCCGCGGCTCGCCAGGTAGCCGTGACTGGTGAAGTCATACACGTGCCACTCGTCGGCCCGAGAGGGGCGGTGAAACCACATCGCATGATCGAGGCTGGCCGACATCCACCCGAGCTCGAACGCATCGCCCTCCCCTGGATCAGGGCGCTCGGGGTGCAGCGCCACGACCGCGT
>JANOQG010000411.1:0-17619 GCA_031422255.1 Actinomycetes bacterium
CGCGGGCTCCCAGGAGCCGCCGATGACCTGCCCGGAGCCCCGGTCGCGCAAGCCACGTGGGATCGGCTCGTATTGGCGGCCCGCTGGCACGGGGTGACGCCGCTGCTCGCCGATGCGGTGAGCGCCGGTTCGCTGGCGACTGCCCGGGAGCAGTCGTCGGAGATGGCCAAGCTGGCGCGGGCCGACGACGAGCGGGCGACGGCCACCGAGCAGCTGCTCCTCGAGACTGTCGCGCTGCTCGACGGCGCGTCGGTTCCATACCGGGTGTTGCACGGACCGGCCCTTGCGCACCTGGACTATGCCCTCCCGGCACTACGTCAGCGTGTGCAGGTGGACCTCCTCGTACCCGGCGACCGACTCGACGGCGCTGTTGCCGTGCTGACCAGCGCCGGCCACACCCGGACGATCCCTCAGCGGTCGCGTGGCTTCGACCGAGGTTTCGGAGACAGCGTGGCCTTCAGGGCGCGCGATGGGCGCGGCATCACCCTGCATCGAACCTTCGATCGGGGTCCTTTCGGGCTCCTCATGAGAGCGTCCGACCTGTGGGACGCCTCCGCTGCATTGGCCATCGCCGGCGAGACACTTCACGCGCTGGCCACCGAGGAGCGGTTCCTCAACGCGTGCTTCGAGGCTGCGCTCGCCCGCGCTCAGCCGCGGCTGGTCTCCCTGCGTGACGTCGCGCAGCTCTCGTTCGAACCGTCGCTCGATCTCGAACGGATGCACGGCATTGCACGCGCTTGGCACTGCGATGGCGTGATCGCGCGAGCCGTTGACCTCGCGTGGGGTCGACTGCACATCGGCGAGTCGACGGTGCTCTCCGCCTGGGCCGCCTACTACCAACCCGGAGGGGAGGACGCGAAGGCGCTTTCCCTCTATGTCGATGGGACGCAGTCGCACATCACCCGCACGCTCGTGAACCTTCGCGCCATCCCCGGCGTCCGCAGCAAAGCCACGTACGCCCGAGCAGTGATGTGGCCGAGCCGGGAGTACTGCGACGCGATCGGGAGCTCGCCGCTCGGACGTCTGCGCTTCGTGAAGCGGCCCTGGCGCGCCCTCCAAGCCTGACCGACGGCGGACGCTTTGGCGGGATCAGGAGATGGGGCGCGTCCAGCGAGCGTGCCGCGCCTCGATCTCGGACGGAGTGTAGAAGTGGCACATCATGCGGCTGGAATAGGCCGCTTCCACGAACTCCGCCGGTGGCCGGAACGCTTCGAGCACAGCGCCGTACAGCCCCGCGTAGGCCTTGTTCTGCCCCACGTTCTTCGCTGCCAGGATGACCGGCAGCTCCACCCCGAAGAAGGACTGAAGTGGCTCGGCGGCCTGCGGTAGGTCCTCGCTGCGCAGAAGGAGCACGTCGACGTGGTCGGTCGAGATGCTGAGGTGGCCAACTGCTGCATCGAACGGGTGGGTGTACACGTCTACGCCGAGGACGTCACGCAGCTGTGCATCCAACCAGTCGTAGCCGGGGCTTGTACCACGCAGGTCGCGCTCGAAGAAGGCCGTCAGCTCGGCGACCACGTCCGCGACCTTCGGACGCCCCTGCATGCGTCCGGTCCGAGCCTTCTCCTGGAAGAACCGCGACACCAGCCGCGCTGTCGGGTCCCGCACGAGCGTGACCACGGACCACGTGCGGTCGGCGGACGGCAGGTTGGCGCACAGCCACTGCGACTCCCAGAGGTAGCGCGGGTTTCGCTCGGGCGCGCCTCGGCGGTAGGTCGCCTCCCGCTCGGCCATGCGCTCATCGCGCAGCAGGTGGGTCTGGAGCACCGGGTCCAGGCCGGCGCCCTTGAGAGCGGCCGCGATCGTGCTGGTGCCTGTCTTGCCCGGCGCGATCACCGCGACCACAGGCCGGGCCGTCCGATCGAGGCGATCGAAGAGGGCTTGCTGATCAGGGCGGACGCCGGTCATGAGTCCCCCCGGTCGCCGCTCACCGAGGCGCAGGCTACTTGTCCCAACGCGCCCACTGGTCCGGCTGCTTCCTCTCAGCGGACCCCGAAGGAGGAGTCGCCCGCCGTGTCGGGACGGAGGGCGCACATCGGGTCACGTGCGTCGTCCATGTACCCGAGGGCGTACGCACCCATGGCGTAGCCCATGAGGCGCTGAACGGGTTCGGGCAGGGCCGCCGCCACGTCACGAGGGACGGACAGGTACTGGTTCTCCTCCTGGCGGAGCCATGCGAGCGAGTAGTCGACGTTGATGCCGACGCGCACCTCCTCGCTGGCATTGGCGCCGCCGCCGTGCACGGTCGAACCCGTGTACAGCAGAACCGATCCACGCGGCATGACCGCCTGCTCGGCGTCGGCATCGGCATACGGCATGCCCTCAGTCCGGTGGCTGTCCGGCACGACGCGGGTAGCGCCGTTCTCCGCCGTGAAATCGCCCAGGGCCCACATCGTGGACACCTCGACCATCAGATCGGTGGGAAACGGGTGGAAGTCGAAGCACCACTGGTCTCGGTGGAGCTGCTGGGCGGGAGAGCCGGGTCCGATCGAGATGGCCTGGGTGAGGTGGAGCTGGAAGGCTTGCTTGCCACCGCCGAGCAGATCGTCAGCTACGGCGAGCACGGTTGGATGGGCGATCAGCTCGACGGAGCTCGCCGACCGGGCCAGCAACGCACCAGTGCGGCGGGTGGTGCGCCCCGCGAACTCGTCACTGCCCGGAGGGGTGCGCTCGATCCAGGGACCGAGCTCGTGGGCGATGCGGTCACACAGCTCGGATGGTGCCAGCGCCTCGATGATCGCTGAGCCGTGGTCCTGGAGCGCCGCGGCGACCTCAGCAGCGGAGGCATCGCTGGGAAAGCGGGGTACGGGCACGACGATCGTCCTCTCAGATTTCGGTATCGGGATGATTGCAGGTCCGATCGATCTGGTGGCTCCGAAGGGGGAGCGGCTATCGTGCGACGCTCAACACGCACCACTGGCCCCCATCGTCTAGCGGCCTAGGACACCACCCTCTCAAGGTGGCGGCACGGGTTCGAATCCCGTTGGGGGTGCCAATCAGCGAGAGCCCAGGAGCAACTTCGCCCTCAGCTCAGCGTGCCGCCGTCGATCACGAGCGCGGTGCCCGTGATCATGCGGGCGGCGTCGGACGCCAGGTAGGCGACGGCTTCGGCCACCTCACCGGGGCGGACGAGGTCAGGGATCACGCTCTGCAGGCGGTCCATCAGCTTCGGCTCCGCGTCGGCAGGGATCGACGCCGCGGCTGGACCGATCAGCGGGGTGTCGACGCCGCCGGGGCAGACGCAGTTCACGCGGACTCCGCGGTCGGCGAGCTCGAGAGCGAGCGACTTGGTGAACAGCACCGCGCCGCCTTTCGATGCGCTGTAGGCCGACGTGTAGGCCTGCCCCTTCAAGCCGGCGATGGATGCCACCGTCACGATGCACCCTCGGGTGGCGACCAGGTGGGCCACAGCCGCCTGAGACACGAGAAAGGGACCCGTGAGGTTGACCGCGAGGTGACGGTTCCAGTCATCCAGCGTGAGCTCCTCGATGCGCGAGAAGTGCACGATCCCGGCCACGTTCACAAGGAGATCGAGCCCGCCGAGGGAGGAGGCGGCTGCGGCGACGAAGGCGGCGACCGACTCAGGGTCGGTGACATCGCCAGCTCGGATGTCGCCGTCTGGTCGTAGATCCACGCCGACCACCTCGGCGCCCTCCGAGCGGAGAAGGGCCACGGTGGCTGCGCCTATCCCCGAGGCCGCACCCGTGACGAGGGCGCGTCGGCCAGCGAATCGTGTCATGGCCGCACGGTACCGGTCGCCCGATGGACCGGTAGCGTCCGCCAGGTGACCGCCACCGCTCCCTTCGGCCGCACCGGCCACCACAGCACCCGGATCATCTTCGGGGCCGCCGCCCTCGGGGGCATGCGTCAGGAGCGCGCCGACGAGGTGCTGCGACGGTTGGTCGAGGCCGGCATCAATCACATCGACACCGCCGCGAGCTACGGCGAGTCAGAGCTGCGCATCGGCCCGTGGATGGCTGAGCACCGGCAGCGCTTCTTCTTGGCTACGAAGACCGGGGAGCGCCGGGGCGACGCGGCCCGAGCCGAGCTCGAGCGCAGCCTCGCTCGACTCCAGGTCGATTCGGTCGATCTGATCCAACTGCACAATCTCGTCGAGCCCGATGAATGGGACGTAGCGCATGGTCCAGGCGGCGTGGTCGAGGCAATGGCGCAGGCTCGCGACGAGGGACTCGTGCGCCACATCGGCGTGACGGGACACGGCATGCGCATCGCTGCCATGCACCGGCGGAGCCTGGAGCGCTTCGACTTCGCCTCCGTGCTCCTGCCCTACAGCTTCGTGATGCTCGAGGACCCCACCTATCGCGCCGATGTCGACGCGCTGCTAGCCGTCTGTGCGGAGCGCGAGGTCGCCGTGCAGACCATCAAGGCAATCGGTCGACGGCGCTGGCCGGAGAGCCACACCGGTCCGCGATTCAGCTGGTACGAGCCCGTCACCGATGCTGCGGTCATTGATCGGGCTGTGCGGTGGGTGCTCGGCCATCCTCAGCTCTTCCTCACCACGTCGAGCGACGCGCGCCTGCTGTCGCTGGCGCTCGATGCGGCCTCCGCGCTTGCTCCGCCCCCGACGGACGAGGAGCTACGAGCCGACATCACCGCTGAGGGCATCGAGTCGCTCTTCGACGGCGACGCCCTCGAGCGCATCTGATCGCCCCCCTGCGGCCAGCTCGTCAGCCGTCGTGTGCTTCGACGGTTCGGTAGTCACCGAAGGGCTCATCGCGGCTCTGAAGCGCGGCGGTGAGGCCTCGCTCCCGCATCTCGGCGAGAAACACCTCGAAGCTCTCCTGGTGGATGCCGAGCGCACAGATGTCGGTGCCAGCCCGAATCGACTGACGGAGTCCCATGTGGTCCATCGCTCGGTGCACCGTGCGCTTGTTGAGCTGCACGATGTCGGGCGGGAGCATCGCGATGCGTCGGGCCACCGCGAGCACCTCGGCATCGAGGTCTGCTTCGGAGAATGCTCGGTTGGCCCATCCCAGTCGCACGGCTTCGGTGCCCGAGATCGAGTCACCAGTCACCATCATCTCCATGGCGGCGCGCATGCCGAGGAGCCAGGCGTGGAACTGCATGTCGGGTACGCCGAAGCGCACAGCCGGGTAGCCCATCTTGGCGTCGTCGGCGACGTAGACGAGGTCGCAACCGGTGGCCAGCTCGCTTCCCCCCGCCAGGCAGTAGCCGTGCACCTGAGCGATGACCGGCTTCTGGAGATCCCAGATCCCCATCCATGTCTCGGTGACGTGACGCGGCCATTGGCCCTCGCCGGGCGCGGTGAAGTGCGGGTACGCATGGCCCTCGTTGCCGCCGCCGAGGTCGTAGCCCGCAGAGAAGGAGGTTCCCGCGCCCCGAACGATCGAGACGTGCACCTCGTCGTCCAGGTCGGCGGCCTGCAGCCCCTCGATCAGCTGGCCACGGAGCGGGTGGTTCAGTGCGTTGCGCTTCTCCGGTCGGTTCAGGGTGAAGCGTCGGACGTGCGGAGCGGGGCCATCGATGAGGACAAGCGGTTCAGTCACTCGCTCAACGTAGGCGGGGTCAGGACGTCATGCCGCCGAGGCCGACCAAACCGCGGGCCAGCTCGATCTCACCCATGTGGCGCAGACCGTGCTGGTAGATCCAGCACTCGATGGCATCGAGCATCGTGATGCCGTCGTCGCCGGCCACCCGGGCGCTGTAGGTGTTGGCCACGACGGAGGGGAGCGGTCGGGGCACGATGACGTTCGTGAGGACGGACGGGTCGAGCTCGGCCAACCATGCTTCGGTGCGACTGAAGACGGCCCGCTGGTAGTCGCCGAAGGCGTCGTAGCTCCCGATGCGCTGATGGATCATCTCCGCGACCGTGCGCTCCTTGCCGTGGTCGTTGATCGCCATCTGGACCTTGTCTTGCCAGGTGTCGTCCCACACGGTCGGCTGACCCATGAGGAGGCTCGAGGAGACGTCCTGCATGTTGGTGTAGTGGAACAGGCAGAACGCGATTGGCAACACGCCCTCGCGCTCGAAGTGGTTCACGTGACTGAGATCCATCGAGGCGATCGCGTCCTCGTAGAGGGAGTGCATTGCGCGCATGCGACGGCAGAGGGAGTCGAGCAGCAGGTCCATGGGGGAACGATAGGTATTGGCAGAACACACTGTCAATAGATAGAGTCCCGGACGTGAGCACCATCGCGCAGCCAGTCGACGGCCGCCGCCTGCGCCGGGACCGCAATCGAGAAGCAGCGGTCCAGGCCCTGCTCGATCTCCATCGCGCGGGCAACCTCACCCCCAGCGTGGACGAGATCGCGGAGCAAGCGGGCATCTCATCTCGCTCCCTGTTCCGCTACTTCGACGACGTCGAGGCCCTCGTGCGCACAGCCGTGGAGCGACAGCAGGAGCGCCTAGCGCCGTTGTTCGCAGTGACAGCCACGCCGAATCAGCCACTGCACGAGCGCGTCGATCTCTTCGTCGCCGAACGCAGCCGATTGCTGGACGCGATGGGGCCAGTCGGTCAGCTCGCTCGGTCGCTCGCTCCCAAGCAGCCGCTCGTGGCGGCTGAGCTCGGCCGCATCAGAGCCGTGCTCCGGGGCCAGCTCGTGGATGTCTTCGGTCCCGAGCTCTCACGACTGACGGCGGAGGATCGCAGCGAGGTGCTTGCCGCATTGGACATCGCGTGCTCGTGGGAGGCCCGCCATCTGCTCCGCCAAGACCAGCGGGTGAGTGGCGCGGCGGCCGGGCGCGTGATGGCTCGGTCGATTCGCAGTCTGCTCGGCGGGACGAGCTGATGCGCGCCTCAGAGCGTCGTGAACACGTGATCGAGGTGCCCGCGGAGCGCGCCTGGGAGGTCGTCGGACGTCCGGAGCTCCTGCACCTCTGGTTTCCGGGAATCGTCGAGAGCGTGGTCGACGGGTCAACTCGCACCATCACGCTCGGAACAGGCGTGAGGCTGGCGGAAGCCATCCTCACCAACGACCCGCTGCAGCGTCGCTTTCAGTACCGGATCACCGGGGGGCTCTTCGCCGAGCACCTCGGCACGATCGATGTCATCGCGCTCGACGACCAGCGTTGCCTCGTCGTCTACAGCAGCGATGCCGACCCCGCCACGATGGCAGTCGTGCTCGGTGGCGCCACCGGGGCTGCGCTCGTCGAGCTCGCCCGCCAGCTCGAAGCCGGGCACGGCCCGGCGATCGATGCCCTCACCCCCACGGAGACCTGATGGGCCGCAAGATCCTCTTCATCACCACCGACCAGCAGCGCTACGACACGCTGGGATGCAACGGCGGCGAGCTGAGTCGTACCCCGGTGGTCGACGCGCTCGCCGCGGATGGGGTGCGCTACGAGCGCGCAGTGCCGCAATCGGTCGTCTGCATGCCGTCGCGCTCGACGATGCTCACGGGGCAGCACCCGAGCACGCACGGCGTATGGATGAACGGCGTCGCACTTCCCGTCGACGCACCGTCGGTGGCTGCGGTTCTGCACGATGCGGGCTACCGCACAGCGCTGGTGGGCAAGCCCCACTTCGAGCCGTTCCTCGACCCGTTCGGTCGCTTCACCGAGAACACCATCGCGAGCTCCGGGTTGCCCACCGCCCAGTCGCCTTGGGCAAACGGTTCAGTCGGCCCGCACCGCGGCTTCGACCATCTCGAGTTCGCGACCCACTCTCCCGTCGGCGGGCTTCACTACGCCCGCTGGATGATGGAACATCACCTCGAGTCGCTGGGCGGCTTCTACGCGGTGCTCGACAAGGACCTCGAGGTGAACGCGGAGGGGGGCGGCGACACGGGTGCGCCGCAGGTGAAGGTCAACCCGGTGGACCGTGACTGGTACCACACGGACTGGGTGGCGGATCGCACGATCGCATGGCTCGATGGTCTCGCGAGCGACGACGACTGGTTCTGTTGGATGAGCTTCCCTGATCCCCATCACCCATGGGATCCCCCTGCCTCCGAGCTGGGTCGCGTCGACTGGCGGGACGTGCCCCTGCCGGCTGGCTACGTGGAGGACAAGGCAGAGCGGGAACGAATCCTCGATGCCAAGCCGCGCCATTGGCGCCTCTGGTACGACGGCACGCTCGTGTCGAACTATGAGGCCCCCACGAAGTGGGTGCCCGCCACGATGACGGCCGATCAGGTGCGCGAGGTCAACGCGGTGAACGCCGTCGAGGTGGAGCTGATCGATGAGGCGATCGGCCGAGTGCTTGCGGCCGCGACCGCAAGGGGCTGGGCCGACGATCTCGACGTCGTGTTCACCACCGACCACGGCGAGCTGCAGGGCGACTTCGGTCTGCTCTTCAAGGGGCCGTACCACGTCGATGGGCTCATGCGGCTCCCGTTGATCTGGCGCCCGGCGCCGTCAGCGGGGGTGGCCGCGGCCAGCGTCTCCCGCCCCGTGGGCCTCGTGGACCTCGCCCCGACGTTCTGCTCCATCGCTGGCCTCGACCCGCAGCCGTGGATGGAGGGGGCGAGCCTTCCTGTCGATGATGGTGACGCCGACGAGCGAGGGTTCGAACGGGTGCTCACCGAATGGGACAGCGAGCTCCGCGGCATCGGCGTGCACCTGCGCACGATCACCCGAGACGGATGGGTGTGCACCACCTACCGCCCCGGCACCGTGCACGACGGGAGCGAAGGGGAGCTCTACGACCTCGCAGAGGACCCGCTTCAGCAGGTCAACCGATGGGACGACGACGCGGTGCGGTCACTTCGTGACGACCTCGTTGCCGATCTGCTGGATCACCTCCCCGCGACGCGCACGCCTCGGCTCCCCATCGAAGCCCCGGTGTGACCGGCGCGTACTGGACGAGTCCGTGGCCGGCCGAAGACGGCGGGGCGCGACGGCTGCAGGCGGCGCCCGGGCACGGCGGACTGGGGCTGACGGGCGGCGCCGAGCTCGTGGTCACGCACCGGGAGTCCCCCGGTACGACGATGGTGGTGCTCCGTGATCCCGGCGAGGTGTACGTGCTGCGTCACGGCTTCGGTCCCGACGTGGTGGCTTGGGTGGAGCAGATCGACCCCATCAGCCTCGAGGTGATCCGACGCACGCCCGATCTCGCCGCCGGCCCGATGTGGCCCGGAGGGCTGGCGTGCCACGCCGATGGCTCGCTGCACGTCGTGTTCGGCAACCACGCACATCGGCTGGCGGCCGATCTCACGGTGCTCGCCTCCGCCGAGCTTCCGCGGCGCCGGCCGTACAACAGCTTCGTGTTGTTGCCCGACGGCGGTCTCGTCACCAAGGACTTTGCGGGCCGCCTTCCCGGGCAGGCTGCCGACACGCCGCTCACGCCTTCGGAGCTGCTCGTGCTCGACCCGGAAGATCTCTCGATTCGTGCGCGGCTCGAGCTCCCGGAACCGTCGATTGCGCGCCTGTCCGCGGAGGGTGACGACCTCTACGTCGTGGGCGACACCAGCCTGCTGCGAGTGGGCTGGGACGGCCGGAGCCTGGCGCTCGACCGCGGGTTCGAGGCGCCGTACCGGACGCTTGACGGCCAGACCTACGGCTGGGACGCCGTGCTCGCCGCCGGGGCTGCCTGGTTCCTCGACGACGGCGAGGGCAGCGAGCGCTACACGGGCTCCTTCCGTGGGCTCGGACTCTCCACTGCCCCCCTCCACATCGTGCGCGTCGATCTGGCGACCTCCGCCGTCACGCTCACAGAGGTGTGCGGGCTCCCCGGCGGCCTCATCGCCAACCCGCCGTTGGTGGATGTCGATCGGTCGATCGTCGTCGGCTTCGACAGCGGCAACGGCGTGCTAGCGGCCTTCGACATCGCGGTCGACGGTGACCTCTCTCCCCGGTGGTCGCGCCAGCAGGACCACGCGTGCCACCTCCTGCTGTTCCCCGAGACGGGCGAGCTGGTCAGCGCCGACCACGACGGGGCGCGCATGGCCGAGCAGGTCGTGGTGCTCGACATCGAAACGGGCCGCGAGCTGACTCGAGCCGACACGGGCGGCGCCCTGCAGTCCGCCGTCTTCCCCGCCGCTGGCTTCGACGGCGACGCCTACCTCACGTCGTTCTCCACCCTCACGCGCATCAGCACCGTCTGACGCCCACGCCGCCGGCGCGCCCGCCCGTCATTGGGCAGCTCTGCCCAGACTCGGCCGAACTGGGCCGTGATCACCGGCCCCGGGCAGGCGAGGTCGGGTGATTGTGCCTATTCAGATGCCTAGGCGGCTCTGCCGATCTTGCCTGCATGCCCCTGCCGGTCGTGTCAGCCGCCCCCAAGATCTTGGACGACGGCGCCTTCCGGCGAATCAGTCAGTGTCTCGATGTGAACGTGGAAGGGCCGGCGGTTCCGGCTGATGAGGTTCAGCGGTTGCACGAACTTCGCTCTCTGGGCATCCTCGACTCGCTTCCCGAGGAGCGCTTCGACCGGATCACACGGATGGCGCAGCGGGTCCTCGGTGTCCCGATCGCCTTGGTGAGCTTGGTGGACCAGGACCGCCAGTGGTTCAAGTCTCGCCAGGGCCTCGATGTGACCGAGACTCCGAGAGCTCTCTCCTTCTGTGGTCATGCCATCCTGGGTGAGGGCGAGTTCATCATCGAGAACGCTCTTGACGATCGGCGCTTTCGGGACAACCCCCTCGTGTTGAAGGACCCGAACATCCGCTTCTACGCGGGGGTGCCGATCGCCGGTCCCGACGGTGGGAAGCTGGGCACGCTGTGCGTGATCGATCGGCAGCCGCGCACGATGACGAGGGCGGATCTGGATGTCCTGAACGACCTCGCGCGGATGGTGGAGTTCGAGCTCGTTGTCACTCAGCTCGCGATCACCGATGATCTGACAGGACTGAACAACCGCCGAGGCATGGGCGTCCAAGGGTCCTATGCGCTCGACGTCTGCCGTCGCGAGGGGCTTCCCGCGGTGCTGCTCTTCCTTGACCTCGATGGGCTCAAGGCGATCAATGATCGCCAGGGCCACGAGCGCGGTGATGTAGCCATCAGGGTGACGGCCGACGCCATGCGGTCGACGTTCCGCTCCGTCGACGTCCTAGCCCGGCTCGGCGGTGACGAGTTCTGCGTGCTCCTGGTGGGCACGAGCTCCGTGGACATCTCCATCCAGCGACTCAACCGCGAGGTGCGGGCGCGGAGCGCCACTGTTGCGTTGGACCTCTCCCTGAGCGTGGGGCAGTCAGGATTCGACCCCATGTCGCCCGCGTCCTTGGACGAGCTCATCGCCAGGGCGGACGAGTCCATGTACTCGAACAAGGCGTCCAATCGGCGCTAGACCCCCAAGGTCTGGGCGTCGGTTGGACGCCCACCTGCCGAGCGGTCGCGGCCGTCTTCGCCCGGGATGGGGCAACTTTGCCCAGACTCGGCCGAACTGGCCGTGATCACTGGGCCCGGGCAGGCGAGGTCGGGTGATTGTGCCTATTCAGATGCCTAGGCGGCTCTGCCGATCTTGCCTACATGCCCCAGCCGGTCGAGTCATCCGCTGACAAGATCTGGGAGGGCCATGCCTTCCGGGCCGTCGACACGTCCTTGCGAGCGCTCGTCCAGCAGCTCACACGGGCCGTCACTGGGCTCACCGCTGCCTATTTGGCCGCTCGGTTCGTCACGAGTCGGCTGCTCGACCTTGGGGACAGCCCGCGTGATGTGCTGATCGCAACGGCGGTGCACGTCGGTCTGGCCGGGACGTCACTCTTCTTCACCTCTGCCCGGCCGATCCGCCGTGACCTCACCGCTCAGCGGGCGCTGCTCCGCTCGGGCGAGGAGGAGATGGTGGCTCGGGTCGCGCAGCAAGAGTTCCTGCACGACCTCCAAGATGCTCTCGACATGGGCGAGACGGAGGGCGACGCCCTCCACGTGACGGCCAAGGCCCTCAGCGAGGCCACCCATGGGCCCGCCGAGCTCCTCGCGGCCGACTCCAGCCGGGCACATCTCCGTCGGGTGGCTCATGCACCCAACCAAGACCCACCTGGGTGTGGGGTTGAGACCCCGTGGGGCTGCCCAGCGGTGCGTCGTGGGCGCACGCTTCGGTTCGAGGACAGCGAGAACCTGTCGGCGTGCCCTCGTCTGGCCGATCGCGGCGGAGACGCGTGCTCGGCGGTGTGCGTACCGATCACGATCCTGGGCACCCCCACGGCGGTGATTCACGCCACGGGCCCTGTGGGCACGGAGGTCTGGACGCCGGTAACGGTCGATCGCCTGGAGGGGATAGCCGCTCAGGTCGGCAGTCGCCTAGGGGTGCTGCGGGCGATGTCGAAGTCGCAGCTCCAGGCCGAGACTGATCCGCTCACCGGCCTGCTGAACCGGCGAGCAATGGAGGAGCGGGTGCGGTCCCTCCGGGAGGAAGGCACGCCCTTTGCCATTGCGATGGCCGACCTCGATCACTTCAAGCGCCTCAACGACAGCTTCGGCCACGACTCTGGCGACCGGGCGCTCCGCACCTTCGCTCGAGTGCTTCGCGAAACCGTTCGTGACGCGGACATCGTGGCTCGCCACGGCGGCGAGGAGTTCGTGATCGTCCTTCCAGGACTGGATGCGCTGACCGCGGCCCCCGTCCTACATCGCCTGCGCGAGAAGCTGCGCGAGGCGGTGGGTACCGCGACGATCCCCGGGTTCACCGTGAGCATCGGGGTGGCTGATTCGTCGTGGTCCGCGCTCCTGCCTGACCTCCTGCGGGCGGCCGACGAGGCGCTGATGCAGGCCAAGACCGACGGGCGCGACCGCTTGGTCATCGCCGATCCCCCCACCCCTGCGCTGCCGACGACAGGACCGGTGGGCGCCGAGTCGCTGGTGCCCGAACCCGATCTCGCCTGACTCGTCGACCTCAACCCCGGAGGTTGGCGAGGAAGGCGGTGATCACCGTGTTGTGATCGAGCGAGATCGCGGCATCTGCCCGCCCTCGTCGTAGGTGATCTCGGCTCCGTTGATGGTGGCGGTGGCCATGGTTGCGTCCCCCCTATCGGCGGTCTTGTGCCCGGGGCCCTACGACTGGGCTCGTGGCGGCGCCGACCGGACTGGCAGGCTCGCGGGGTGTCTGACGGCTCCGATCTCTCCGAGCGGCTTCTTGCCACCGCCGCATTCCTCGAGGAGGTGGCGGCCGACCGCGCCCTGCTCGACCGGCTCAGCGTGGAAGAGCGGGTGCGGTTCTTGAATGCGGCGGCCAACGCGTGGGAGCCCGATGCCGAGGCACGGAGGCAGCAGACCAAGGCGCGCCGACGTCAGGACAAGGCTGCGAAGGTGGAGCGCGATGAGGGCGTGTTGACTGAGACAGGCATCCGCCAGCTGCGAGCCAAGCCCGTGTTCGTCACGCCGAACGTCTTCGCGCCCGATGGCCTCGAAACGGGAACCGTGGACGACGAGACGACGGCGCGCTCCGGCGATGTCCGCACGGGCGACGAGCAGCACTGCTACGTCTGCAAGCGCAAGTACGTCGAGATCCATCACTTCTACGACCAGCTCTGCATTGGGTGTGCCGAGCTGAACTTCAGCAAGCGCACGGAGACCGCAGACCTCCACGGACGGGTGGCGCTGCTCACGGGTGGTCGGGTGAAGATCGGCTATCAGGCTGGCATCAAGCTCCTGCGGGCGGGGGCCTCGCTCATCGTCACCACACGGTTCCCGCGTGATGCAGCGCAGCGGTACAGCGAGGAGTCCGACTTCGCGGAGTGGGGCGATCGCCTCGAGGTCTTCGGCCTTGATCTACGCCATACGCCGAGCGTCGAGGCGCTGTGCCAGCACCTGGCCCTCACGCGGCCACGCTTGGACTACATCGTCAACAACGCCTGTCAGACGGTGCGCCGTCCGCCCGGGTTCTACAAGCACATGATGGCCCTGGAGACGGCAGCCGATCGGACCCTCCCGGAAGTCGCTCGTGGCGTGCTCGGCGGGGTCGATGGCGTACGCGCACCGGAGCTGCTCGGGTCTGGTGGGTCCACAAGCGCAGCGCTGTCCCAGCTGATGCTGCTCCCGGGGGACTCCGAGGCTGGCTCCCACCTCTTCCCGGTGGGGCAGCTCGATCAGGACCTGCAACAGGTCGACCTCCGCGATCGAAACTCGTGGCGTCTCACGCTGGCAGAGGTGTCGACGGTCGAGCTGCTCGAGACGCAGCTCGTGAACGCCGTTGCTCCGTTCGTGCTCAACGCCCGCCTCAAGCCGCTGATGCTCAGAACCGCGGAGCGCGACAAGCACATCGTCAACGTGAGCGCGGTGGAGGGCCAGTTCTACCGACGCTTCAAGACCACCCGCCACCCGCACACGAACATGGCCAAAGCGGCGCTGAACATGATGACCCGAACATCCGCGGCCGAATACCACGCCGACGGAATTCACATGAACAGCGTCGACACCGGCTGGGTGAGCGACGAGGACCCAGTGCACATCGCGGACCAGAAGCGCGCCGAGCACCGCTTCCATCCTCCGCTCGACATCGTTGACGGCGCTGCACGCATCGTCGATCCGATCATCGACGGAGCCAACTCGGGCTCGCACGTGTGGGGCCAGTTTCTGAAGGACTACACCTCGACCGATTGGTGACCGCTGGCGGTGAGGGGTCGCTTCAGCAGAAGGCTGTGGCGGATCTCCCGGCCGGGCGTGAAGCCGACGCGTGCGGCGAGGGCGAGGGAGCGCTCGTGGAACTCGTCGTCGCGACCCGCGATCAGCGTCGCCCGGTCACCACTCGCTGGTGGGCGAAGGATCACGACCCCGTCGGTAGCAGCTCGCAGTTCGGGCATCCCCCGAGTCTCACCCAGGGCCGAGGTGGAGGCGGATGACCGAACGCTCGGGTCAGAGCGCCTTGATGGCGTTGGCGATGGCGTCGGCGAAGCGGAAGGCGCCCGAGGAGTACACCGGGCATGGGGCGGGTCCTATCACTGGGCAGAGGTGCACCCCGTCGCCGCTGCGAACGGCATTGCGGCCAGCGAGACCGCACTCGTCCTCGTCGGGGCGGCACGGGAGCTCCGCGGCAAAGGTGCCGTCGGGTGCTTCCAACGCGGCCCCGGCATCAACGAACGAGACGCCCGCGGCGTTGGCCAGCTCGGTGTAGATCGCGTTGATGCCGGTGACCTCGAGGTCGCCGACGGTGCCGTCGCTAGCCGCTGGCCCGCGGGGCGGTTGGCCCACGAGCACGACCTGCGACCCATCTGCCCGGATCTCGCCGATCAGCGCAGTCAGATCGGTCCGGTACTTGTCGACCAGCGCCTGACCATGGATCTGGCGCCCTGCGCCGTCGGCCATGCACGGTGTGTGCGAGTTGCCGGTGAAGGAGACCACCACGATCCGGTGGCGATCGGCGTAGAGGTCCCTGCCCAACCAGTCGCACGGAGCCGTGCCGCCGAAGGAGCGCTCGAGCATCTTCGTGTCGCCGAGCCGTGGCCGCAGATAGGGAGCAGTCTCCTCTGCGATCGAATCGCCCAGGAGCACCACCTCCGTGGAGGGATCACCGCCCAGCACGGAGCAGGTGCCCAGGGGGATCAGGGCGAGCAACGCCACCCCGCGCACCAGTGCCCGCATCGGGGTCCGCATTCGGGTCCACTGCACCGCCGCAATGTACCGATGGCGAACGGATCTCAGGGCGCGCGACAGGGCAGCCACCAGATCGGTGGCTGCCCTGGGGTGGAGGGGGTGGTCGCTAGGCCGTGTGCGCAATCTTGCGGTGATGGCGCACGCCGAGGGCGACGAGCACCAGCATCACGGCCCCGGCAGCGAACGCTGCGACTGCGGCGATGCCGGCGATGCGTCCGACGGTTGCCCAGGCGAAGGCGGTGAGCAACAGGCCGCGGAGCGTCTCGCCTCGGAAGAGGCTGTCGCGCTTGCCAGTGACGGCATCGGCCGTGCCTTGGAGCTCGGCGATCTCGGCGGGGCTGGCGCCGTCGGCGATTGCTGTCTCGACCGCCGCCTTGGCCTCACGTTCCGGAGCGCCGAGATCAGCGAAGGTCGCGCCGTCTGCGATCCCCTGGAGGTGACCGTCGATGAAGCTGGCGTAGCCCTCGGCCTCAGGCCCGGTGTTCACCGAGTCGCCGGCGAACTTGACCAGGTCAGAGCGGCCTTGCTCCTCGAGGTCGGCGGCAGGCGGGAAGGCGATGTTCTGGGATGAGAGCTCGTCGTCGACGTAGTCAGAGGCGAAGTTGCTGCCCCACGTGAGCAGGCCGCCCGCCACGAACAGGGCAACGGTGAACACGACCCCAAAGGCGATGAGGACGGTGTCAATGGTACGTCGCTTGAGGATGACCGGTGGGGTAGGGCCGGTTCCCACGAATCGGCCAGCGGCCACATCTTCGGTGGTGGTGCTCATGGAGTGCTCCTGGTGCGCTAGGGGATCTGCTCTGACCGTACGTTTCTTGGGAGGCCCCACCCAGGTGCCAAAGGTCCCATCCACCAGGGCCAGACGACGGTTGGTCCCCCCGGCCCTCAGGTCACGCGAAGATGGGCCAATGCCCTCGCTCGAACCAGTCGCGCCCACCAACGCGGAGGTCGCGTCCGTTGATCGCGAGCACGTGTTCCACTCATGGTCGGCGCAGCGGCTCATCAACCCGATGCCCGTGGCGGGCGGAGCCGGGTGTGAGTTCTGGGACCACGAGGGCAATCGCTGGCTCGACTTCTCCTCGCAGCTCGTGAACCTGAACCTCGGGCATCAGCACCCGAAGGTCATTGCCGCGATCGTCGAGCAGGCGCAGCGGCTTTGCACGGTGGCGCCGAGCTTTGCGAACCAGACGCGCAACGAGGCGGCCCGCCTGATCTCGGCCCATGCCCCTGACGGCCTCGACCGCGTGTTCTTCACGAACGGCGGGGCCGAGGCCACCGAGAACGCCATCAGGATGGCTCGGGCCCACACCGGAAGGTCGAAGGTGCTGGCTGCCTACCGGAGCTACCACGGCGGGACGGCTGCGGCGATGGCGCTCACCGGAGAACCACGGCGATGGGGTTCTGAGCCCTCGATCTCCGGGGTCGTCCACTTCCACGGCCCGTACCCCTACCGCTCCTCGTTCGGGGCCACCTCCGACCAGGAGGAGGCCGACCGTGCCATCGCCCACCTCGCTGAGGTGATCCAGTTCGAGGGCCCTGAACTGGTTGCCGCCATCATCCTCGAGACGATCGTGGGCACCAACGGGGTGCTCATCCCGCCGGCGGATTACTTGCCGCGGGTACGGGCGCTCTGCGATGCGAACGGCATCCTGTTGATCCTCGACGAGGTGATGGTCGGCTTCGGCCGTACGGGCGCATGGTTTGCGTCAGAGCACTGGAACGTGACCCCCGACCTGTTGTGCTTCGCCAAAGGAGTGAACTCGGGGTACGTACCGCTGGGTGGCGTGATCATGACCGAGGCCGTTGCCGAGACGTTTTCCAACCGCGCCTACCAGGGCGGCCTCACCTACTCCGGCCATCCGCTCGCTTGCGCGGCGGCCGTGGGCGCCATCCGTGCGATGGAGGACGACGCCATCATCGAGCACGCCGCACGGATCGGTTCCGAGGTGCTCGGACCCGGACTCGACGAGCTGGCCACCCGTCACGCGTCCGTGGGTGAGGTTCGCGGCCTCGGCTGCTTCTTCGCCGTTGAGCTGGTGAAGGATCCTGAGACCCGCGAGGGCCTCGTGCCCTTCAACGCGTCGGGCGATGCTGCCAAGCCGATGGCGGAGGTCGTCAACGCGTGCAAGAGCCGCGGGCTGTGGCCCTTCGCCCACTTCAACCGGCTCCACA
>JANOQG010000412.1:0-7348 GCA_031422255.1 Actinomycetes bacterium
CGGCCGATGCCGAGGATCTGGTGCAAGAGACCTATCTCAAGGCCTATCGCGGCTTTGGAGGCTTCGAGGAGGGCACCAACCTCAAGGCCTGGCTCTACCGAATCCTCACGAACGCGTACATCAACACGTACCGCGCGAAGCAGCGACGGCCGGACGAAACCGACCTCGGTGAGGTCGAGGACCTCTATCTCTATCGTCGGCTCGGTGGCCTCGAGGCCGCTCGCGTCGGCCGGTCAGCTGAGGACGAGCTCATGGACCTCTTCTCCGAGGCCGAGGTGAAGGATGCCGTGGAGGAGCTCCCCGAGAACTTCCGCATGGCGGTCCTCCTCGCAGACGTGGAGGGCTTCTCGTACAAGGAGATCGCCGAGATCATGGACATCCCAATCGGCACGGTGATGAGCCGGCTGCATCGGGGAAGAAAGCAGTTGGAGAAGCTGTTGTACGACTTCGCCGTGTCCCACCGCCTCACCGAGCCGGTCTCGGACGCCGCTACCTGACGCCATGGACGCTCCCACCGATTCCTCGCCTGCGGATCCGCGATGTGCGGACGCGCTTCACGAGCTGTACCACCTGTTGTCAGGCGAGATCGACGACGCCAAGCGAACACAGATCGCTGAGCATCTCGACGAGTGCGCTCCCTGCGCTGAGCCCTACGACTTCTATTCCGAGGTTCGTCGCTGCGTCCAGCAGCGGTGTCAGGACCTGGCGCCGCCTGAGCTCTTGGCTCGCATCGAAGCCGCGATCAACCACGAAGCCCATAGCTAGGGCCCGCCGCTCCCGCTCCGAATCGGCGGTGACGCAGCGTGATTCCTGGGGCGATCCAGGGGCGGTCTACAGTCGGTCCCATGTTCGCCGTCGTGTGGCACTACTGGATCGGGGTGGGCGTCTTCATCCCCGTGATGCTCATCACGTTCGTCCTGCTTGGGCAGTACCTGCGCAAGACGCAATCCCCCAAGTACCCGCGCGTCAAGGAGTAGCCGTTGGCTGAGGGCCCGGTCGACTGGCAGCTCGCGGCGCGGGTGGCCGTCCGCACGGCCGGGCGTGAGCCGTTCGCCGACTCGTACCTCGCCCACTCGCTCCAAGCGGACTTCGACGAAGCCACCGCTGAGGCTGAGGAGCTGGTTGCCCAGGCCACCGGGCTGCGCAGTCTGGCTGGCCCGGCCCGAGCCCGCGTCACCGACCGTGCGGGTTGGGTGGACGCCAACGTCAACAGCTTTCAACGCCTTCTCCGGCCGATCACCGCGAAGTTTGCGGACACGGCGGGCAACGGCGTCGCGTCGGGTGTCACCCGCAAGGTGGCCGGTGCCCAGGTCGGGATGCTCCTCGGGTGGATGTCGGCGCGGGTGCTGGGGCAGTACGACCTGCTGGTGATCGAGGACCCCGAGATCGCAGCGCCAGAGGACCAGGATCTCGTGTACTACGTCGGGCCCAACGTGCTCGCGTTGGAGAAGCGCTTCGCATTCCCGCCCAAGGAGTTCCGACTCTGGTTGGCGCTCCACGAGGTCACGCATCGGGCTCAGTTCACCGGCGTGCCCTGGCTGCGCGAGCACTACCTCGGCTTGGTCGCACAGACCCTCGACTCGCTCGACCCTGATCCCAAGCGGTTCCTCGATGCGTTCACACGAGTGATCGACGACCTTCGCAACGGCCGCAAGCCGCTGGAGGAGGGGGGCATCGCGATGCTCTTGGCGTCCCCGGAACAACGTGTTGTGCTCGACAAGATCGGTGGCCTGATGAGCCTGCTCGAGGGCCATGGCGACGTCACGATGGATCGAGCAGGCGTTGACCGCGTCGCCAGCGCTCCCCGCTTTGCTCGGGTGCTGCGAGAGCGGCGAGCCAACGCCAACCCGGCCGCCAAAGTGCTGCAACGGCTTCTCGGGCTCGAGGCGAAGATGAACCAGTACGCCCAAGGCGAACGCTTCATCGCGGAGGTCGAACGCCTTGGTGGCGGGCCCAACGCCCTCGACCCGGTATGGCGGGGGGCCAGCTGGCTGCCCACCCTCGCGGAGATCCGCGACCCCGAAGAATGGTTCGATCGGGTGCGGCTCTCCGACGAGCTCGTCGTCTGACCCGTACGCTCCGCGAATGGCGACGGTGTTGGTTGTCGACGACGAGGTCGCTGGCGCGCGGGTCGCCCAGGCCAACCTCGAACAACACGGACACACCGTGCGCCGTGTGGTCGACGGCCAAGCGGCACTAGCTGCGGTACAAGCCGAGCCACCCGATGTTGTCGTGCTCGACGTGATCTTGCCTGGCCTTGACGGGTGGGGCGTCCTGCAGCGATTGAAGTCCGACCCCGACGCGCGCATTCGCTCGATCCCCGTGGAGATGGTCGCAGCCAGCGACGAGGAGACCGACCGGCTGCGCGGGGGCATCGAGGGAGCGCTGCGGTTTCTGCTCAAGCCAATCGCCACCGACGAGCTCGCGTGCGCGGTGCAACAGGTCCTTGATGGTGGCCCGGAGCCGGCACAGCGCAAGGCCGTGCAGCAACGCGCTCTCGCCCGCATCGCGGAGATCGAGGGGGGGCGTGGGAAGGCCGCAGCGGTCCCCCTCGTGCGCCTCACCCGCCTTGAGCGACAGCGCAGTCCGCTGCCCATCGATCGGCTGCCGCCGGTGGGCACCGCCCCGGCGCTGGAGGGCGATCTGACGGAGAAGCAGCGCCAGATGCTCCGAGCGCTCATCGCTGCGCCATCGGTCAGTGACGCGGCGGTTTCCTTGGGAATGAGCCGCTCGAACATCTATGCGAGCCTTCGTCGCATCGGCCGGAAGCTGGATGTGCCCGATGTGTCCGCCCTCCTTCGCCTGCTGCGCAGTGGCGCGCTCGCCGCATCGCTGGAGCCGTGACGGCAGTCGAACCGGCCTCGCTGGTCGCCCGCTGCTCCTTTCCGGCGGCCGGCTCGTCTGTCACCTGCGCGGTGTCGGGCGGCGCCGATTCTCTGGCACTGCTCGCACTGGCGGTAGAGGCAGGGTGCCACGTCACGGCAGTCCACGTGGATCACGGCCTGCGCGTTGGATCAGCCATGGAGGCCGACGTCGTCCAGTCAGCTGCAGAGCGCTTCGGTGCCACGTTTCGGTCCGAGCGCGTTGCCGTCGACCCCGGCCCGAACCTCGAGGCCCGGGCTCGGGCGGCTCGCTACGCCGTCCTTCCCACGATGGCGCTCACCGGCCACACCGCTGACGATCAGGCGGAGACGATGTTGCTCAACCTGCTCCGCGGGGCGGGGCTCACGGGCCTCGCGGGGTTCCGACCGGAATACCGGCCGCTGCGGCTCCTCCGGCGCTCTGAGACGCACGGGCTCTGCGCTGAGCTTGGGCTGACGCCGGTGCACGACACGTCCAACACCGACCCGCGGTTTCGACGGAACCGCGTGCGCTCCGAGTTGCTGCCCCTCCTCGACGACATCTCGCACCGGGATGTCACCGCCGTTCTTGCCCGCCAGTCAGACACGCTGCGCGATGACGGCGAGCTCCTCGATGAGCTGGCCTTAGCCGTCGATCCCACCGACGCGCGTGCCCTCGCTGATGCCCCCGTCGCACTCGCGCGGCGGGCGGTCCGCCGTTGGTTGCGCAGCGGAGCCGAGCTCCATCCACCCGATGCCGCCACCGTAGAACGGGTGCTCGCGGTCGCCCGCGGCGAGGCCGTGGCATGCGAGGTAGGGCACGGACGATCGGTGCGCCGAGGGTCTGGACGTCTGACGCTGTCCTGATGTGGTGTGCCCGGTCGGGGCGACGCGGTTACGTTGCACAGCGTGGCCCCCGAGGGAGAGCACCAGCACCTGTTCGACAGCCCAGATCTTGGCGAGCTGGTGGTTGACGCGGCCAGCCTTCAAGTGCGGGTTGCTGAGATCGGCGCCGAGATCACGCGCGACTACACCGGTCGAGCGCCGCTCCTGATCGGTGTGCTCAAGGGTGCCGCCGTGTTCATGACAGATCTGGCGCGTGCCATTGCCCTGCCTCTCGAGATCGACTTCATGGCGGTTTCCTCCTACGGCAACGCCACCCGCACGTCCGGTGTGGTGCGGATCGTCAAGGACCTCGACATCGATCTCACCGGCAGAGACGTCATCATCGTCGAGGACATCGTCGACTCGGGGCTCACCCTGTCCTATCTGCGCAAGACGTTGGCGGCCCGCGGTGCCAACAGCCTCGAGGTCTGTGCCCTGCTCGTGCGCGAGGGGCTGCAGAAGACCGACCAAGACCTGAAGTACGTCGGCTTCCGCATCCCGCCGAAGTTCGTGATTGGCTACGGCCTCGACTTCGCCGAGAAGTACCGCAACCTCCCGTACGTCTGCGTCTTCGACGGCGAGAGCTGAGGTTCCGCTACCGGGGTGCCCCCGGTAGCCTCCTCCCATCGTGAAGCGTCCCTCCCGCGCCACCATCGGCTATGTCCTGCTCGCCGCCCTTGCGGTCTTCTTTGCATCGCAATGGCTCAACCAGGGTGATCCGCCCAACGACCTGACCCTTACGGAGTACCGCCAGCGGATCGCAGCTGGCGAAGTGGCCACCGCCACCATCAAGGATCGCTCCAACGAGGTCACTGGTGAGCTCACGAACGACGACTCGTACAAGGTCGCCTACGCCCAGGAGTATGCCGACGAGCTCGTGCAGGAGATCACCGACGCGCGGCCCGAGATCGAGCTCGAGGTCGATCAGCAGAAGGACTCGATCTGGACCACCCTCCTGTTCAGCCTGCTGCCCACAGTGCTGCTGGTCGGCGCCTTCCTCTTCGTCCTGAACTCGATGCAGGGCGGCGGCAATCGGGTCATGCAGTTTGGCAAGGCCAAAGCCCGACAGGTGTCGAAGGACGAAACCAAGGTGACCTTCGCCGACGTAGCGGGGTGCGACGAAGCCGTCGAGGAGCTCCACGAGATCAAGGAGTTCCTGCAGAACCCCGCGCGGTTCCACGCCATCGGCGCCAAGATCCCCAAGGGCGTGCTGCTGTATGGGCCCCCCGGTACGGGCAAGACGCTGCTCGCTCGTGCGGTGGCGGGCGAGGCGGGCGTGCCGTTCTTCTCGATCTCTGGATCCGACTTCGTCGAGATGTTCGTCGGGGTTGGCGCGAGCCGCGTGCGCGATCTGTTCGAGCAGGCCAAGGCGGCCGCGCCGTCGATCATCTTCGTGGACGAGATCGATGCCGTCGGCCGCCATCGTGGAGCTGGCCTCGGCGGCGGTCACGACGAACGGGAGCAGACGCTCAACCAGATGCTCGTCGAGATGGACGGCTTCGACGCCCGCACTGGGGTCATCCTCATCGCTGCCTCGAACCGGCCCGACATCCTCGATCCGGCGCTGCTGCGCCCCGGCCGCTTCGACCGCCAGATCGTGGTGGACCGCCCGGATCTGGAGGGCCGCAAAGCCATTCTCCAGGTGCACGCCAAGGGCAAGCCGCTTGAGCCCAACGTCCGCCTCGACGTGCTCGCCCGGCGCACCCCCGGTTTCACCGGGGCCGACCTCGCCAACCTCATGAACGAAGCGGCGCTGCTGGCCGCCCGCCGGGACCTCCAGCTCATCGGCCACGCCGAGCTTGAAGCTGCGATCGATCGAGTCATGGCGGGGCCTGAGCGCAAGAACCGCATCATGAGTGAGAAGGAGAAGCTCACGATCGCCTACCACGAGAGTGGGCACACCCTCGTGGGTCACGTGCTCGAGGGCACTGACCCGATTCACAAGGTGTCGATCGTCGCCCGGGGCCGAGCCCTTGGCTGGACCCTCGCGCTCCCCACTGAGGACAAGTACCTCCGCACGCGCAGCGAGCTCGAAGACACGATGGCGATGCTGCTCGGCGGGCGCACCGCGGAAGAGCTCGTCTTCGGCGAGATCACCACTGGCGCCTCCGACGACATCGAGCGCTGTACCGACATCGCTCGCGGGATGGTCACGCAGTACGGCATGAGCGACAAGCTGGGTCCGCAGCAGCTTGGCAAGATCAAAGGCGAGGTGTTCCTTGGTTACGACAAGGGTCACGAGGCCGACTACTCGCCCGAAGTCGCAAGCGTCGTCGACGCTGAGGTGCGCCAGCTCATCGAGACGGCTCACGACCGGGCTCGATCGATCCTCGCCGCGCATCGCGACACGCTCGATGTCATCGCAAAGGCGCTCGTCGAGAAGGAGACGCTCGAGGACTCCGACCTCGCGGAGATCTTTGGCCCGTTGGACAAGGGCACAGGTGTCCCTGCCGGCGAGCCGGTGGTCACCGACCAGCCAGCTCCCGTTGAGCCGGATCTCCGAAGGGTGCCTGTGGGTGCCGCGGTGGCGGAGGCCCAAGCCGTCAGCGAACGAAGCTCGGGTTCGGTGATCGAGCCGGCCAAACGGCGGTGGTGGAAGCGCGTCGGCGTGCGCGCTCCCCGGCCCAGCGGCACGTAGCCCGGTGGCTCGCGAGCGCACGCCCGTCGACACCCCGATGGACCTCGCGCGCATCGAGAAGGCCGTGCGGGAGATCCTCGAGGCAATCGGGGAGGACCCCGATCGGGACGGCCTCAAGGACACCCCCACCCGTGTTGCGCGCGCCTACGCGGAGTTTGCTTCCGGCCTGCACGAGGATCCCTCCGAACACCTCACGGTCACGTTCGAGTCGAGCCACGACGAGATGGTGATGGTGCGCGACATTCCGCTGTACAGCCTCTGCGAACATCACCTCCTTCCGTTCATCGGCACGGCTCACGTTGCCTACATCCCAGGCAAGGACGGCCGTATCACGGGTCTGTCGAAGATCGCCCGCCTCGTCGAGGGCTACAGCCGCCGACCCCAGGTGCAAGAGCAGCTCACCGTGCAGATCGCCGACGCGATGGAGAGCACCCTGGAGCCTCGCGGAGTGATGGTGATCATCGAGGCCGAGCACCTCTGCATGTCGATGCGGGGCGTTCAGAAGGCGGGCTCCACCACCGTCACCTCAGCCGTCAGGGGATTGTTCCGCCAGAACATCTCCACCCGCCAGGAGGCCATGCGGTTCGTCACCGGCCGAGGTTGAACCTGCCTCGGGTGATCTGAAAGGCATGGAAAGGGGCGGCTAGCCCCCGAACCGGCGTGTTGTCCCTGTCCTAGACTCCGGCCGTGCGCCGCCGCCCTCTCGTGATGGGAGTTCTCAACGTCACGCCCGATTCGTTCTCCGACGGCGGGCAGTTCAGCGATCTCGGCGCCGCCCTCGCTCACGCCCGCACGATGGTGGCCGATGGCGCCGATTGGATCGACGTCGGCGGTGAATCCACCCGCCCTGGGGCTGCCCCCGTTGATGGCGCGGAGGAGCAGCGCCGGGTGCTTCCGGTCATCGAGGCGCTGGCCGAGGAAGGCATCGCTGTGTCCATCGACACGCGCAAGGCTGAGGTGGCCCACGCAGCGGTCGCAGCAGGGG
>JANOQG010000413.1:0-7099 GCA_031422255.1 Actinomycetes bacterium
CCGCGCCACGATCACGCACACAGCCTGCCCGCTCCGCCCAAGGCTCGCGCTGCATCCCGGCAGGAATGGGCGGTAGCTAGCGGTTCCGCCGTCGGACGATCATCTCGTTCAGCTTGTCGACGTCGCCACGCAGCATGGGCGGCCAGAACGGCAGGACGAGTAGTAGGCCGACGACCGTGAGAATGAGCAGCAAGACGCGTAGGACCCCAGACGACAACGTCAGAACCGCGGCGCCGAAGATGAGCGGAACGACGGTCGCCCACGCGAGGGCTGCGACAGCCACTCGCCAACCCTTGTCACGAACCGCCACGAGCGCATACTGCCCGCTCCGCGCAGGGCTCGCGTTGCAGATTGGCAGGTATGCCCGCCTTAGCTGAGCAGCTCGAGAATCCCCAGCAGCATCAAAGGCACGGCGACGGCGGTCGCTACGACGACGGCCACCTTGATCGTCCGCAACTCTTCGAACAACGCGAGCAGAACGTCTCGCTCGGACGTGTCCTCGTCGTAGCGGTTGGTCGGGAGCTTCATGCGTGAGGAGTCTGGCAGCGATGCCTGCGGCTTGCGTTGCAGTCTGGCAGCTATGCCTCGACGGTGACAACGATTCGTCGAGCGGTCCGGCCGGGGCGCGTCGTGACCCATCCGATGCCGAAGAGTCCGAGCGCGATGAAGGGCGCCAACAGGTACACCACCACCCACGGAGCCACCTCCGACTGGGAGAGCTCACCGGAATCGCCGACGAACACGAAGCGGACGTGGTTCGAGAACGCCGCGTACCAGAGCCCGCTGACATCTGAGCCCACGGTCACAGCCCACAGCCCGAGTTGATCAAAGCGCACTCGATGCCAGGCCATCACCGATAAGCCGAGGACAGCGACGGCTCCGATCGTCGAGCCCACAGCTATGGCCACCTGCCGCGTCCGCCACCCGTGGCTAGCGACCATGAAGCCGCACCAGACCAAGAGTGCCACGACGGCGACTGAAACCGAGACGGCGTGCCAGTCGGCCAGTTGCCGAGACCACCTAGCGGGTGATGGGAGCAACGCCACCGGGCCGCCGCCATCAGGGCGGTAGCGCAGCGTCACCATGACGCCCGTCCATGCCACCAGACTCAGGCTCACGGCGGAGGCCGCCCCAGCGACTCCGACCAGACGCTCAAGGCTCGGCTTCACCGTCCCACATTGCCCGCAATGCCCGGGAAGGGCGAGTGGGTGCGCGCGCAGAGCGCTCGGTGTGGGGGTCGAACAACTCGGTCCAATTGGCTCCACGGGCCAGGGGGTTCCTTGATTGGGCTGCTCGCAGTCCGACGACTTTCGGCGGCCACGGCCGGTACTACACCTCGCGTCGACGATTGGCGTCCTGTGGTTCCGGGACCGGTGGCGGCAGCCGACATCGCGGGGAAACGCGGTACGAGCGCTGGTGGACACCGACCGGCCGGAGGCCGCGGCGAGCGTGTGCGGCCTGATCGCCGCAGCGACCAGGGTCAGCTCGGCTGAAGACCTGCGACGTCGGTGATCCGCTCCAGGAGGTACCCACGCGAGCGAACGGTATGGATGGCCAGCGCAAGCGGGGACAGTCGTCGGCGCAGGCGAACCATGTGCACGTCAAGCGTGTTGCGGCCTGGTGAGGCCGCCGGCCACCCGGCCTGACCGAGCGTCTCTCGCGAAACCACGGCGCCGTAGCAATCGAGCAGCGCTGCTGCGAGTCGGGCCTCCACCGGTGGGAGGGACACCCACCCATCGCCCAGGTGCAGCACGCCGTCCTCGTCGAGCCGGAGGGTGGTGTCGACACGGGCGTCTACCCGTCGGAGCAGCCCATCGACCCGTGCTCGCAGATCGACCTCGCTGGCCGGCACGCGGATCCAATCCTCGATCTCATCGGAGGCGAGGGGCGGGACAGCGCCGTTCTCCAGGAGCAGCAGACGAGGCGTTGCCTCGTCGCGCAGCTCATCACGGCGTTGCTGCTCCGCTGGCCAGCGCAGGAGGACGACATCCACCCGACGGACGGTAGGAAGCAAGTGTTTCGCGGTCGTTTCACCGTTGTGAAGCGCTCCCGCGATCCGCTGGCCGTGTGAGGAGGCGCCGAGTCCAGGCGCTGGCCTTCTGTGCCGTAAGCGACTCGACCGTGCGCGCAGAGGCCATCGCAGCGATGACCCGCGTAGGTCATTCGACCCCTTTGTGCGTTTGATGATTGACGCTGCGTGGTCGGCGAGTCTCTATCCCCCTGCGGGCACTGATCCGTGGGCTGTACCTGGTCGCCTGGGCCCACGGAGAGCCAATGGCGAAACCGACGCATCATCAAGCTGCAATGGGCAACGGGAGACGCAGATGCGACGGTGGACGGGCCTCAGGGTGGCGGCTGCGCTGACGACGGTGGTCGTCACGATGGCCGGGGGTATGGCATGGGCCGACGAGGCACTCGCGGACGGCGACGGCCTAACGCCAGTGTCGACGAAGGCGTTGGCGTTCGGGAACGTGTGCGCGAACACGACCGTGTCGAAGAACGTGTTGTTCGCGATCACCCGCACCTCGTCCGGGCCTCCGAACATCTTCAAGAACGGCACAGGAGCGGCCGTCTCGGTGACCGTCGGCGCCGGAACCGGCAGCGGTCTGAGCGCAGCACTACCGGCGCTCGTCGGCGGCTTCAACTTCACCGTCCCGGCAGCGTGGGGGACTGAACCCACGAGCACCGTCAGCCCGACGATCACGAGTGCGGTCACCTTCGTCGCCGGCGCCGCCGGGTCGAACTTGAGCCGCAGTCTGAGCTACTCGATCTCCGGTACCGCGGCCAACAACACAGTCCTCAACCGCACGGTCGCGATCAATGCGTCGGCCACGGTGATCTCGTGTGACACCACTCCGCCGACGCTGAATCTGCCGGCCAACCTAACCGTGGAGGCGACGGGCGCCGCCGGGCGAACCGTCTCTTTCACCGCCACCGCCACAGACGCGAACCCGGCGATTCCCGCCGTCACCTGCCTGCCCGCGTCCGGTTCGACTTTCGCACTTGGCACGACAATTGTGAACTGCTCTGCGACGGACACCGCCGGTAACATCGCGAACGGTTCGTTCTCGATCACCGTCCAGGACACCACCGGCCCGTCGTTCGGCGCGGCATCGAACGTCACCGCCGAGGCCACCGGCCCGAGTGGGGCGGTCGTCACCTTCACGAGTCCCGTCGCCACTGATCTCGTCGATGGCACCCTGCCGGTCACGTGTGTGCCCGCAGCTGGTGCCACGTTCCCGCTCGGACCGAACACAGTGTCGTGCAGCGCGAACGACACCCGCGGCAACTCGTCGGGCACGAGCTTCACAATCACGGTCAGCGACACGGCCGCGCCCACGCTGCTCCTCCCTGTCACCGTCACCGAGGAAGCCACGAGCGCCGCTGGAGCGCCGGTGGACTTCTCCGGCCAGGTCTCCGCCACCGACACCGTCGACCCGTTGGTGACACCCGCGTGCGCTCCAGCCTCCGGCGGCACCTTCGCTCTGGGTAGCACCGAGGTCGGGTGCACCGCCACGGATGACTCCGGCAATGCCGCGAGTGGCTCGTTCGACGTCGTCGTGCAGGACACGACAGCGCCGACCGTCACCGTTCCAACCTCGTTCACCAGCGAGGCCACGGGTGCCAGCGGCACCGCAGTGAGCTATGTCGCTTCTGCGCTCGACCTCGTCGACGGCGCGGTGAGCGTCGGTTGCACGCCGACGTCGGGCTCGACCTTCACGATCGGCGAGACCATCGTCACCTGCTCGGCCACCGACGCCGCTGGCAACGCCGATAGCGAGCAGTTCGCTGTGACCGTGGTGGACACGACGGCTCCCGAGCTGAACTTGCCCGCCGACGTGATCGCCGAGGCGGATCAGCTCGGCGGTAAGATCGTCTCCTTCTCGCCGACGGCGACTGATGCCGTCGACGGTGCCGTCACCGTGTCGTGTCTCCCTGTTTCCGGCTCGATCTTCCCGGTTGGCACCACGACCGTGAGGTGCTCGACCGTGGACGTTCACGGCAACGAAGCCATGGCCGACCTCTCGGTTACCATCACGGATACCACAGCCCCTGTTGTCACGGTGCCGAGCGACATGACCCTTGAGGCCACGGGGCCGGCGGGAGCCGCCGCGGACTTCGCCGGAGGCGTGAGCGCTGATGATGTCGTCGACGGTGCCCTAGCCGCCGTCTGCACCCCGGTCTCGGGCAACACGTTCACACTCGGGACCACCACGGTCACCTGCTCAGCGGAGGACGCCGCTGGCAACCTGGGGAGCTCGACGTTCGACGTGACCGTGGAGGACAGCACCGGACCTGCCATCGAAGGCACGCCGAGCGACTTCTACGTTGAGGCAACGGGTCCGTCCGGCGCGGTCGCTACGTTCACCAACCCGACGGCCAACGACCTCGTCGACGGAACCGTTGAGGTCGTCTGTGATCCCGCATCCGGCGCGACCTTCGCGCTTGACGAGATAACTCTGGTGACGTGCACGGCCAACGACGCAGCCGGGAACACCACGACATCCGCCTTCTCAGTCCTGGTGTCCGACAGCACCACTCCGGTCCTCGCCGTTCCCGCGGACATCATTCAGGAAGCCACAGGCCCCGACGGCTCGGTGGTCACCTTCTCGGTCACCGCCTCCGACGCGGTCGACGCGGACGTGCCGGTCACCTGCGCACCGGCTTCAGGCACGACCTTCGCCCTCGGCACTGCGACAGTGGGGTGCTCTGGCACCGACGACCACGGGAACACCGGTGCCGGCTCGTTCAGCGTGTCCGTGGTCGACACCACCCCGCCGACACTCGACCTGCCGACGGACATCAGGGCCGAGGCAACGGGTCCTGGCGGAGCAACGGTGAACTTCGAAGCCACGGCGCTCGACATCGTCGACGGCGAGGTGACCCCCTCATGTGAGCCAGCATCCGGCTCGACGTTCCCTCTCGCTACCACCACGGTCGAGTGCTCAGCCACCGACGCTGCCGGCAATACGTCGACCGCATCGTTCGCCGTGATTGTGGAGGACACGACGGCGCCCGAGCTCTCGCTCCCCTCCGACATCACCGAGGAGGCCACCAACGCCGCCGGGGCGAACGTGAGTTTCACTGCCACCTCCGCTGATCTCGTCGACGGAGCGGTGCTCGCGACATGCACCCCTGCCCCCGGGGTCTTTGCCCTCGGCACAACGACGGTGAGTTGCTCGGCAACCGATGCCGCAGGGAACACGGCCACCGACACATTCCTCGTGATTGTGCAAGACACCACAGCTCCGATCATCACCGTGCCGGGCAACACGACCGCGGAAGCCACAAGCGCCTCGGGTGCCGCAGTTACGTTCTCCGCATCAGCCGCCGACGCCGTCGACGGCCCCGGGGTCCCACTGTGCACGCCATCGTCTGCGTCGGTGTTCGCACTCGGGTCGACAACCGTCGACTGCTCGATCACCGATGCCGCGGGTAATACGGGCTCGAGCTCCTTCGACGTCACCGTGGTCGACACCACGGGCCCCGCCATCAGTGACACGCCGACCGACCTCACGCAGGAGGCGACGGGGCCGGCAGGAGCGGTGGTCACCTACACCAATCCCACCGCGAACGACCTCGTCGACGGCCCCGTCGGATTGAGTTGTGCACCTCCGTCAGGCAGCACGTTTGCGCTCGATGAGACGACGACGGTGACTTGCACCTCGACTGATACGCACGGCAACACCACCCAGTCGAGCTTCGGGGTGACCGTGAGCGACACGGCAGGTCCCGTCCTCACGCTGCCGGCCTCGTTCGTGGCAGAGGCGACCGGGCCTTCCGGCGCGGCAGTCGCGTTCACCACAGCAGCCGCCGACGTCGTCGACGGCGCCGTGCCGGTCACCTGCGCGCCGGCGAGCGGCACCTCGATCGGCTTCGGCACCACAGATGTGATCTGCTCGGCCACCGACTCCTACGGCAACACTTCCGCACAATCGTTCACGATCACCGTCGCGGACACCACTGCCCCTGCCCTCACGCTCCCCGCTGATATCACCGTGGAGGCCACCGGCCCCGCAGGTGCGGTCGCCACGTGGTCGGCCTCAGCGTTCGACGTCGTCGATGGGGCTGTGACTCCGGTGTGCACCCCATCGGCTGGCAGCACGTTCGCACTTGGCACGACGACGGTCGGGTGCACGGCCACGGACGCCCGCGGCAACACGTCGAGCGGCTCGTTTGCGGTGACGGTTCGGGACACGACCGCACCTGTGCTCAGCCTGCCGTCGCCGATCTCCCAGTTGGCGACGGGGGCGGCCGGGGCCCCGGTGAGCTTCGTGGCGACGGCGACTGACATCGTCGACGGTGCTGTGTCGGTGACGTGCACGCCTCCGTCGGGCACCACGTTCTCGCCCGGAACCCACACGGTGAGCTGCGTCGCGACAGACGCGCACGGCAACACCAGCTCCGGCGGGTTCACCGTGACGGTGGCCTTCGACCTCTCTCGGGGGTTCCTGCAGCCGGTGAATCCGGCGGCGTTGAACACCGTGAAGGGCGGGTCCACCGTGCCGCTGAAGTTCCAGGTGCGCACGGCGTCGGGTAGCTACATCAGCTCCCTCGCCATCATCAACAGCTTCGTGCTCACCCAGGTGCAGTGCGGGTCACTTACGACGCTGATCGACGAGGTGGACTTCACGACCACCGGTGGCACCACGCTCCGCTACGACCTCTCCTCGAACCAGTACGTCCAGAACTGGCAAACACCCAAGCGACCCGGCACCTGTTACCGGGTCGATGTGGTCATCGCCGGTGGCCAGCGGGTGTCGGCCAACTTCCAGTTGAAGTAGCGGCCGGCGCCGTCCCGATGAGGCACTGACCTGAGGTCGGTGCCTCATCGCCCCGCGTGTCGGCGAATCCCATGCCGTACAGGGCGGTGTGCGTTCTCGGGGGTGTTGGTTGTTGACACCCAGGCCGAGCAGCAGAGCGGCGCAACCGCCACAACGAAATAGCAGGCCGTGAACCGTCGAAACGGAGGAGGCCCGGCGCGCCAATGCTGCGATTTTCGTTCAAAGCGATCCTCTCGTACGTTGACAACGTTCGAACGGCCGCCCACCCAGGAGACCCTCGCCTCGATGACCACCCACGACCGGCCCTTCGGGCG
>JANOQG010000414.1:0-3993 GCA_031422255.1 Actinomycetes bacterium
CGTCGCCTTCCCACCGTGTCCGGAGGACCACAGACCGCGCTCTGGTGGCTTGCTGTGTTCGGGGCATCGACGTCGGTCCTGATTGCTGTTGAGCACGTCACCCGACGCCTTACCCCAATGGCTGGCTTGCTCAAGATGAGCCTCGTGTTTCCGGGGCTCCCGCCTTCGCGCGTCGAGCTGGCACGAAGAGTCGCGAGCACGCGCAACCTTGCTCGGGACGTCCAGGAGGCCCGAGACCACGGGATTGGTGGCGAGCCTGCTGACATGCCGGGGAGGATCCTCGCTCTTGCGGGTGCCCTCAGTGCGCACGACCGCCGCACGCGTGGGCATTCAGAGCGAGTGCGGCTGTTCACGGACCTGATCAGCGACCAGCTGGAGCTTCCCAAGGAGGCACGCGACCGGCTTCGCTGGGCCGCGCTCCTTCACGATGTTGGCAAGATCGCTGTCGACCCGGCCATCCTCAACAAGCGGGGCCGGCCGACCACCGCCGAGTGGGGGGCGCTGAAGGTTCACCCGGTGGCAGGCGCTGAGCTCGCCCAGCCGTTGATGGAATGGTTGGGCGATTGGGGGCTGGCGATCGAGCAGCATCATGAGTCCTTCGACGGGACTGGCTACCCGCATGGCTTGAGCGGCACTGAGATCTCGCTGGGAGCCCGAATAGTCGCCGTCGCTGATGCATACGAGGTCATCACGGCCCGACGCTCGTACAAGGACGCACTGAGTCAGCGTCGTGCACAGACGGAGCTCGTGCGCTGCTCAGGCCGCCAGTTCGATCCGATGGTGGTGCGCGCACTCCTGGCCACCTCTGCCTGGCGACGGCGGTGGGTCATCGGACCGGCTTCGTGGCTCGCACAACTGCCCTTCATCGGGAGCAACGCCACCGGAGCGCTCGGCGTCATGGCGGGCTCGGCAGCCGGCGCCGCCACGCTCTCGGCAGGCTCCATCCTCGGCATCCCCGCGCTCGATCTGCCGGTCCCGACCTCTGCGCCAGCGCAGTCACCTCCGGCGCTGATCGACCCAAGCTCGGCACCCGACCCGACCCCGGGAGCCCCGGTCTCTGGGGGTTCCGCGGATCGCCCCGACCACCCTGACCCGACGACGATTCCGACGCCCCCGACGGGTCCGACGATTCCGACGCCCCCCACGTAGGGCCCCCGGGGTTGGGCCACCGGGCCAGATCGCTTGCTACCTCGACCGCTTGAGCGGCTGGCTCACAACGGCGAATCGGTCAGCGGTGGAGCCAGGAGCTTGGGCGGTCCGAGGATCCTTCGGCGCAGCGGTTGCTCCATCAGCTGACACCTGCGAGGTGTCGAATGGTTGCCAGCCCCTGGGGCGTGCCCCGCCAGTGTCGCTCCAGCGCAGCTGGTCCAATTCGCCGGATGACTGATCTCAGCACCACGGCGAGGACAACGATGTCGTCGGCGTATCCGAGCACCGGGATGAAATCGGGTACGAGGTCCAGTGGCGACACCAGGTACGCAACGAGCAGCACAAGCCGCATTCGAACGCCGCGTGGAAGGGTCCCGTCCTTCGCGAGGTCTCGAACCAAGCGCAGGGTGTCCGGAACGACCGACTTCGCTTCCGCGACATCGACGCCCCGTCGGCGCAGCAGTAGAAGAAGCATGGTCAGCCCGAGCCACACGATGCCGACCGCAACGGCGATCGCGATCAAGAGCCTCACAGCGGTGGTCATCGGCAGAGTCTCCCAGCAGGGCCCCGTGCGGCGCTCCGCCCTGGTGGTCGACTCGTCTTCACTGTGAGCCACCCGTCATCACGAGTAACGACCCGAACAGTGATCGGCGTCAGCCGCCGATCAGACGAGGTCGAGAGGTCGAGGCGGAGAATCCAGCACATCCTTGGCGCCAACGCCGAGGACGCCTTCGAGGATCGCGCCGTAGACAGAGCGGACCGTCACCTTGTGTCCAGCGACGCGCTCGAGGAAGTCGCCCAGCGCGGAGTCGAGCTCCCCGAGGAGTGCGGCGTGGGTGAGGGCCTGGCCGGCGTGGGTGTCGAAGCCGCCGAGGTCGACGGCGTAGGCGCGGGTGGGGAGGCCCGCGGTGATGAGCGTCGCCACGGTCTCAAGGCGGGCGGCAAGCGTGTCCGCCGCTGGACTCGAGGCCACGAGCGGCCCGGCTCTGCCCGATCAGTCTGCCCTTCTTCGCGGCAGCTCCGGGCTGTCACCTGCCGTTGGCGACGAACGGAACAACCTGTTCCGATCGATGATGCGCTCTCGCTCGACGTCAACAGCACGAGGTTGATCACCGAAGGGGGTGTTTCCGGGCTGGCCGCAGGTTCGCCGAAGCGCAGCGCACGCGTCGCCAGCGACGTGAGAACGATCACCCAGAGGACGACGTTCAAGCTCCCGGCCGGCCACGCAACGCGCTGCACGAGGGAGCACGCAGCGGCGATCAACAACAGCACAGGAGTGACCACGACAGCGAGTCGGAATGCCACGGTGGCGAAGGGCCGCACGCATCGTGTCCCACGCTCATGGTTCGTCACTGCTGCACCCATTCGACGTCCCTCCGACGACAGCATCGACGAGCCCAGGCGGGGTCCCGATGGACAGAGTGCCCATAGGTCCCGACGGATCGCCCCCTCCGCTTAGGTCACCCTAGGGGTGGTCGATGGTCAGGCATGAGCACCACGAAGAGGGTCGCTGGCAACGAGGTGAGCACCGTCGGAACGCTGAGCCAGACCGAGTTGCTCGATGTGCTCGCTGGGGTCCCGGACCCGCTGGTGGTGTTGGACTCAGCGTGTCTCCTGCTGTGGGCGAACGCGGCGGCCGAGGCAATGTTTGGGCTTTCTGCGGTCGCGTTTCACTCACAGGGACTCGATCTTGTGCATCCGGATGACCTTGAGCTTGCACTCAGCTCGATCGTCCGCATGAAAGAGGACAGCCTGCCGCGACCGATCGAGGTCCGGCTGCGCAGTGCGGACGGCTGGCGCCTGGCCGAGCTGATGGGCGATCCGTTGGCTCGGTCGATGGACGGCACCTACGTCCTCTCGATACGCGATCTCACAAAGCGACGGGGCCTCGAGGTCGCGACCAACGACGATGCCAAGCTCCGCTCGCTGATGCAGAACGCGGCGGCGCTGACGATGCTGGTCTCGGCCACCGGTGTCGTGGACTCGGTCTCGGGAGCGCTGGCACGATTGCTCAGCCAGGATCCGGTGAAGGCGGTGGGTCGACCGTTGGCATGCCTGGTCGAGCCGTCCGACCAGGCGACCTTGGCAAACGGCATGGAAATCGCGAGCGGTCGACCCCAAGGCCTTGGTGACGCGACCACAGTTGAGGTGGGATTGCGACGCCTTTCCGATGGGGCAAGCGTGCCGTTCGAGCTGACGATCGTGAACCTGCTGGACGACCCCACCGTCGGCGGGTTCGTTGTCACGGGCCATGACCTCACGGGGCGCAAGGCCGTCGAGGTGGAGCTTCTCTCTACGCTCTCGCTGCTCAATGCCACACTCAACTCCACGGGCGACGGCGTACTGGTAGTGGACAACGAAGGGGCGATCACCACCGTCAATCGAAAGTTCGCGGAGCTGTGGCACATCCCCGAGGAGCTCCTCGCGACGCGAGACGACCGCGCGGTGCTAGGTCATGTGCTGGATCAGCTCGTGAACCCCCACGGGTTTCAGGAGCGGATCGCCGAGCTGTACGCCAACCCGGCCGCCGTGAGCCACGATGTCCTGCACTTCCTCGACGGTCGCGTGTTCGATCGCTACTCCGAACCGCAGCGCGTCAGCGGTGAGATCATCGGGCGGGTGTGGAGCTTCCGCGACTCCACCGAGCGCAGCCGACTTGAAGCTCAGCTGGCGCACCAAGCCCTGCACGACCCACTCACCGGTCTCGCCAACCAGACCCTCTTTCGTGATCGGATGGAGCACGCGTTGGAACGATTGGAGCGTGTTGACTCTCACCTGGCGGTGCTGTTTCTCGACGTCGACAACTTCAAGATCGTGAACGACACCCTCGGCCACTCAGCTGGG
>JANOQG010000415.1:0-2967 GCA_031422255.1 Actinomycetes bacterium
GCCGAGCACCGCCCCTACTGGAGCTTCGAGCTCAACAAGGGCTATCCGTGCCCGAAGCACAAGGTGGCGCTGCAAGGAGTAGGCCCGTCCGCAATCCACCGTCGTAGTTGGGTGTTCATGGATCACCTCTCGTGGAAGGGCCTCCCTCGGCTCGTTCCACCACCGCCGATTGATCCGGCACGCCGCAACCAGCAGCTGCTCTTCTCGTGACGACCGCGCTGCCGGCCGATCTCGCGCGAGAGGTTCGCCGCACCCTCAGTGACCTGCGCGCTGTCCACCTCGCAGCGACGGCCTGGCCTGCGGTCGCGGGCGACCTCGGCAAGTTGGCGGCCGCGGTCCAGCGCGCTGATGCTGCGGTCGTGCGCACGACGCTGAACCCAGTGGCCCAGGCCGCGTTCGAGGGGAAGGTCCGCGGTCGACTCGCGGCAGCAGACAGACCTGCGGCGCTCGTGATCGCCACGAAGCAGACCAGCGCCTTGCCGGCCGTAGGCGCGCTCAGTGCGGCGCTCCTGATCGGGATTGGCTACCTCCTCGGGGGGTCGCTGGTTGCCGCCTTGGCAGCGGTCTTCGCGCTGTTCATCTTCGGCGTGGCGTTGGCTGGCACGCACACGACGAAGGATCACGTCGACCAACGTCGCCGGCGAGGGCTCGCTCCCACGATGGAGCCAACCGAGGCCGCCCCTGTCGTCGTCGCCGATGCCATCAGCCGCATCGAAGCGCTTCTCTGAGGATGTCAGGGTCCACCCGCCACGGCCTGGTGATCGGCAAGTTCTACCCACCGCATGAAGGTCACCACCTGTTGATCAGCACGGCAGCTGCGTGCAGTGATCAGGTGACGGTGCTCGTGCTCTCGCACGAGGTGGAGTCGATTCCGCACGCCGACCGACTGGAGTGGCTGCGCGAGGTGCACGCCCATGAGCCCCACGTGACCTTCCATGGCGTGATCGACGACCATCCGGTGGACTTCACGAGCGCTGCCATCTGGGACCTCCACGAGGCGGTGTTCCGAGCCGGGGTCGCAGCGGTCACCGCCGAGCCGGTGACGGCCGTCTTCAGCTCCGAGGAGTACGGCCCGGAGCTGGCTCGTCGCCTCGGTGCTGTGGCGGTGCCCGTCGACGATGACCGCGGGCTGGCTCCAGTGAGTGGCACGGCGGTGCGTGCGGATCCGATCGCGCACTGGGCTCGGTTGTCGCCGCCGGTGCGAGCGTGGTTCGCACTGCGAGTTGTGGTGCTGGGAGCCGAGTCCACTGGTACCACGACGGTCAGCCACGCGCTCGTCGACGCGCTTCGGGCCCGCGGGGGAGCCCACGGTCTGACCCAGTGGGTTCCAGAGCACTGCCGCACGCTCGCGGTCTCGAAGCTGGCCGCCGACCGAGCGGCCGCTGTGCTCGGCGGTGTCGCCCCGCCTGAGATGGCTGATCTCGTGTGGCACTCCGAGGAGTTCGTGGCGATGGCCCGGCAGCAGAACGCGCTCGAGGACGCGGGGGCACGCTCAGGAGGCCCGGTGCTGGTGTGTGACACCGACGCCTTCGCAGTGGCCATCTGGCACGAGCGCTACCGCGGCGACGTCGACCCGGAGGTCGAAGGGCTGGCTCGCCGTCACCCGTTGTACCTGCTCACCCATGACGACGACGTTCCCTTTGAACAGGACGGGTTCCGCGACGGGGAGGCGATCCGCCCATGGATGACCGGTCGCTTCGAGGACGCCCTCGCTGATACCGGGCGCAAGTTCGTGGTGCTCGAGGGCTCGCTCGAGGAGCGGGTGGCGACAGCGTTGTCCGCCATCGATGCGCTCGTCGACGAAGGGTGGGCCCTCGCCGATCCTCTTGGTCCTGTGGTCAGTTCTTGAGGATGTCCTTGAAGGGGCTGTTCGAGTCGATTCCAGAGTCCTTCGGGAGACCGAGCACCCGCTCGCCCACGATGTTTCGGAGCACTTCGTCGGAGCCCCCGGCAATTCGCATGCCGGGCGTGCCGCACACGAACTGCGACCATGCGTAGGTGCCCCACTCGCCAGTGTCGGCCACCAGGCGCGGACCGAGCACGCTGGCGACAAACTCGGCGGTGCGGGTGAGGTTGTCCGTGAGGGCCATCTTGGCGATCGACATCTCAGGCCCAGGCAGCTGACCGGCCTTGATCTTGTCGAGCGCGCGCTGGTTGGTGAACTTGGCCACCTGGAAGCGGGTGTAGAGGTCCATCAGGGAGTCGCGGTGCACGGAGCTCTCGCCGTAACCGAAGTGCCGGAGCATCTGGGCAAGGCGGGTGACGTTGGCCAGCCCCATCCCGCCTCCGCCTCCTCCGGCGCCGATCGATGACCGCTCGTTCATGAGCGTGGTGAGCGCTACCGACCAGCCCTGGTTCACGTCCCCAAGTCGATGGTCGTCGGGTACCCGCACCTCGTTGAAGAACACTTCGTTGAACGACGCGCCGCCGGTCATCTGGCGGAGCGGCACGACCTCGACGCCAGGCGCGTGCATGTCGACCACGAAGCCGGTGAGGCCCTTGTGCTTCGGCAGCTCAGGGTCGGTGCGACAGATGATCTCGCCGATGTCGGAGTACTGCGCCCCGGAGGTCCAGACCTTCTGGCCCGTGATGATCCACTCTTCGCCGTCGCGCTCGGCCTTGGTCTGCAGCCCGGCGAGATCAGATCCGGCTCCGGGCTCGCTGAAGAGCTGGCAGCCAACGAGATCCGCCCGGTACATCGCCGGCAAGTACTTGGCCTTGACGTGGTCCTGGGCGTGGTCCTTGATCGTGGGCGCCACCATGCCGAGGCCGATGCCGAAGAAGCCCTGGCCCGGTACTTCGTACTGGCCCTCGAGATTGCTGTAGAGACGGTCGAAGGCGGCCGGGAGATCACGCCCGCCGTAGGCGGAAGCGCCGGTGATGTAGCCAAGGCCGGCGTCGAAGCGCTTGGCCCGCCACTCCTTGGCGGCGGCGAGATCCCTCAGCTCCTGCTCGCGGTCGACCTCC
>JANOQG010000416.1:0-2599 GCA_031422255.1 Actinomycetes bacterium
TCGCCACCACCGAGGGGGTGATCGACGGGGTTCATGGCCACGCCACGGGTCTGGGGCTTGACGCCCTTCCACCGGTTGCGACCGGCCTTGCCGATCTTGATGAGCTCGGCCTCGGAGTTCCCGACCTCGCCGATGGTGGCGCGACAGTTGATGGGGACCCGACGCATCTCCGTGCTCGGCAGGCGCAGGGTGGCGTAGTCGCCCTCCTTGGCCACGAGCTGCACGGCGGTGCCGGCGGAACGACCCATCTTGGCCCCACCGCCGGGGTAGAGCTCGATCGCGTGCACGGTGGTGCCCACGGGGATGTACCGCAGGGGAAGGGCGTTGCCCGGACGGATCTCCGAACCCTGGCCGGACTGCAGCAGATCGCCGACCTTCACGTCCTTCGGGGCGAGGATGTAGCGCTTCTCGCCGTCGAGGTAGTGAAGGAGCAGGATGCGGCAGTTGCGGTTTGGGTCGTACTCCACTGCAGCGACCTTGGCCGGCACGCCGTCCTTGGTGCGCTTGAAGTCGATCAGGCGGTAGCGCTGCTTGTGGCCGCCACCCTTGTGACGGGCGGTCTTGCGGCCGTAGTTGTTGCGACCGCCGGTGTTGTGCTTGGGCGCCAGCAACGACTTCTCGGGCGTGTCCTTCGTGATCTCCGCGAAGTCGGAGACCGTCTGGAACCGTCGGCCGGGGCTGGTGGGCTTGCGCTTGCGAAGGGCCATGTCGTCTATCCCTGGAAGAGGTCGATCGTCTGACCCGCTACGAGGGTCACGATCGCTCGCTTGGTGTCGGGGCGGCTGCCGAACCCGAAGGTCTTGCGGTTTCGCTTCCGCTTGCCCTTCCGGTTGAGGGTGTTCACCTTGAGGACCTTTACGCCGAAGATGGCTTCCACGGCGTCGTGGATCTCCGGCTTCGAAGCGCTCGGGTGCACCTTGAACGTGTACGCGCCGCCCTCAGAGAGCGAGAACGACTTCTCGCTCACGATGGGGGCGAGGATGATGTCGCGGGGGTCCTTCGTCACGAGGCCTCCTCAGTGGTGTGGGTGCCGCGGGTGACGGGACGGTCGACGGGAAGCGTGTCCGGGGTGAAGACCACCCAGTCGGAGACGAGGACGTCGTAGGCATTGAGCTCGCCGATGCCACAGATGTGGATGTGGTCGAGGTTGCGGAGGCTCTTCCAGATCGCATGGTCCTCCGGGCGGAGGACCGCGAGCACCCGTCCCTCGACTCCGTTGGCAGCGAGGGCGGCGATGGCGCCCTTCGTGCTCGGAGCGTCGAGGCCCCAATCGAGCACGAGCACCCGCTCGGAGGCGGCCCGGTCGGACAGCGCCGACTTCAACGCCAGGCGGATCATCTTCTTGGGCGTGCGCTGGGCGTAGTCGCGTGGCTTCGGGGCGTGGATCACGCCACCACCGGTCCACATAGGCGAGCGGCTGGAGCCGGCCCGGGCGCGGCCCGTGCCCTTCTGGCTCCACGGCTTTGCCCCACCACCCCGCACCTCAGAGCGGGTCTTGGTGGACTGCGTGCCCGAGCGCTTGGCGGCCAGCTGGGCGGTGACCACCTGGTGCATGACCGGGATGTTCGGCTCGATGCCGAACATGCCCTCGTCGAGCTCCACGGAGCCGGCAGCCTTGCCCGCCGCGTCCTTCTTCTCCAGGGTCAGCATCTCAGGCACCTGCCTTCACGGCGTTACGGATCAGCACGAGTCCGCCCTTGGGGCCGGGGACTGAGCCCCGGACGAGCACGAGGTCGCGCTCGGCGTCGGCGGACACCACGGTGAGGTTGAGGGTGGTGACCTTCTCGCCACCCATGCGACCAGCCATGCGCTGGCCCTTGAACACGCGAGAGGGTGTGGCGCAAGCGCCGACTGAGCCGGGAGCGCGATGGGTGCGGTGGGTGCCGTGCGAAGCGGGCATGCCACCGAAGCCGTGGCGCTTCATCGCTCCGGCGAAGCCCTTGCCCTTGCTCACGGCGGTGACGTCGACCTTGTCGCCGTCGGTGAGCAGATCGGCCTTGAGCTCCTGACCGACTGAATAGTCGGACACGTCGTCGAGGCGGAGCTCGACGAGCCGCGGGCCGGGGTCGACCCCAGCCTTCTCGAACTGGCCGAGCTTCGGCTTGGTGATCTTGGAGGCCTTCTTCGTGCCGAAGGTGACCTGGAGGGCTGTGTAGCCGTCGCGCTCGTCGGTCTTCACCTGCACGACGCGGCACGGCTTGACCCTGAGCACGGTCACGGGCACGACGCGGTTGTCGTCATCCCAGACCTGAGTCATGCCTACCTTCTCGCCCACGATTGCTTTTGTGGCCATGACGGCTACGTCTCTCTTTGCTGCGGAGGAACAGGGTTGACCCCTGTTCACGCGAACGCTCCGCACGGGGGACCCGGCGGAGCGTGATTCGGTTGTGCCGTGCGGTTCCCGATGTTGGTACGGGCCTGCCCGGACGTCGGTTCGATCTTCGGCCGCCGGACCCAAAGGGACCGGAAGCACAGAGGGCACGATAGCGGGGTCAGGCCCAGACGTCCAAGCCGACACCCCGATTCGGCGGCAGGGCCTGCTCGAGCGGCTCGAAGCGGCTCGGGCGGGTGGCGGGGCCGGGTAGGTGAGCTCTCGTTT
>JANOQG010000417.1:0-5150 GCA_031422255.1 Actinomycetes bacterium
CGCGCCGGGCGGCGTCCTCCTCCATGGAGGCGCAGTCGATGCCGGCGGCGGCGAGGACCGCTTCGGCCTCGCTTCGCGCGGACGTGTAGAGCTCACTCCCGCGACCGCTTGGGCCGATGGCCGCCTCGAGCGCGTTGCCGAGGTTCATCAGGAGCTTCGACCACTTGAAGCGCATGATCCCGCTGTTGGGCACCGAGCTGAAGGTCGAAGCCGCAAAGGCCTCCGCCATCTGCTCCGTTCGGTCGTCGATGCCGAACGGGTAGCGGCCGATGTCGAGGATGCCAGTGGTGGGGGCGGACGAGGCTGAGACCACCCCCGGCTCGAGGTGGGTGGCGGGCACCATCACCGCCACCGCGTACACCTGCGACGTGCGGCGGAGTGCCTGGCGCTCGTTGTCCACGCCATTCTGCAGGCACACGATGGCGACGTCTGCGGGCGCACCCGCCAGCGACGCGAGCGCTGCCGGGGTGTCCTGTCCCTTCACCGCGAGGAGCACGACGTCGTCCGGGCCGAACATGATCTGGTCGGGTCGCTCGAACACGGGAACCGACACCCGCACCTCGTCGTCCGGCGAGCGGATGAGCAACCCGTCGGCGGCCATGGCCGCTCCGTGCCGCCCTCGTGCCACCAGCACCACGGCGTGCCCGTGTTGGGCGAGCCGCCCGCCCACGACCCCACCAATCGCGCCCGCTCCCACCACGACGAACCGCATCGCGGCACCCTGCCACGCTCCAAGACCCGTTGCACGGCGCTGGCACTCGGTAGCATCGACTGCCAGGAATCTGATGCTCGACGAACGCAAGGCCGCCATCCTCCGGGCCGTCGTGGAGGAGTACATCGACACCGCCCTGCCGGTGGGGTCCTCGCATGTCGTGAAGTCGTCTGGCGTGCACGTCTCGTCAGCCACCGTGCGCAACGACATGGCCACCCTCGAACAGGAGGGCTACCTCCTGCAGCCGCACACGAGCGCGGGTCGGATCCCCACGGAGAAGGGCTATCGATTCTTCGTGGACAACCTCGGGCAGCCGGCTTCGCTACGAGGGTCCGAGGCCATCCAGGTGCGTTCTTTCTTCGAGCAGGCGCATGGCGAGCTCGAGCAGATGCTCCAGGACACGTCCAAGCTCCTCGGCAACCTCACCACGTATGCGGGGGTGGTGGTCAGTCCCACTCCTACCGAGGCGACCCTTCGGTCGGTGCAGGTGGTGGGCATCACCGACGCCTCGGCGTTGGTGGTCGTCGTCCTGTCGAACGGCGCGGTTGAGAAGCACACCATCGAGCTTGCGCAACCGCTGAGCGCGAAGCAGATCGGCGCCGCGAGCGTTCACCTCGCCAAACATCTGACCGGGATGGCCCGGAGCGACGTGCGCCCTCTACCTCCCTCTGGCGACTCCGCCACGGATGCCCTGTGCACGCAGGCGTTGGGTTCGTTGGGCAGGGAGGGCGGCGAGGAGCCCGACCAGGTCTTCGTGGGAGGTACCTCACAGGTGGCCCGCGCGTTTGACGCCATCGAGACCGTGCGCGAGGTGTTGGGAATCCTCGAGCAGCAGTACGTCGTGGTCACGTTGCTGCGTGATGTGCTCGACCGCGGCCTCCAGGTGGCCATCGGCACCGAGACCGGCATGGCCCCCCTCGCGGAGTGCGCGTTGATCGTGGCGCCGTACACGGTGGAGGGTGAGTCGGTGGGCACCATCGGTGTTCTCGGACCAACCCGCATGGACTACCCCCAGGCGATGGCGGCGGTGGCCGTGGTCAGTCACCGCCTCTCGCAGCGCCTCACCGAGGGCTGACCATGGCCGCTGACTACTACGCACTCCTCGAGGTCGCGAGCGACGCGAGTGTCGACGAGATCAAGCGGGCCTATCGACGCCTCGCTCGCCAGCTCCACCCGGACACGAACCCCGACCCGAGCGCCGAGGGGCGGTTCAAGGAGGTGGCCCTCGCGTACGAGGTGCTCTCCGATCCGAACAAGCGCCAGCACTACGACCGCTACGGGCCCGACGGCGGCGGGGCCAACGGCGGGTTCTCGGGTGGGGGAGTCAACGACATCTTCGATGCCTTCTTCGGGGGCAACAGCCCCTTCGGTGGCGGCAGTCGGGGCCGCGGTCCGAGCGGGCCGCCTCGCGGCGCCGATCTCGAGGTTGTGGCCGACCTCTCCTTCGAGGAGGCGGTGTTCGGCACGCGCCAGCCCGTCGAAGTCCGCACGGCCGTTGCCTGCGAGCCTTGCGAAGCCACGGGAGCGAAGCCCGGAACCGAGCCGATCACGTGCCTCGAATGCGCCGGTGTTGGCCAGGTGCAACGAGTGCGTCAGAGCTTTCTCGGACAGATGGTCACCAACTCTGTGTGCCCCCGCTGCAACGGCCAGGGTCGGGTGATCAGCGACCCCTGCGACTCCTGCCAGGGGGAGGGCCGCATCATCGAGGACCGTACGTACACGGTCGACATCCCCGCCGGCGTCGACACGGGCAGCACGTTGCGGCTCACCGGCCGCGGGGCGGTGGGGCCGCGAGGCGGCCAAGCCGGCGACCTCTACGTGCACGTGCGCGCGGCTTCGCATGATCGGTTCAGCCGAAGCGGCATCGACCTGCACGCCGATCTGCGCATCAGCTTCACGCAGGCAGCCTTGGGCGCCCACCTCGAGTTCGCCACCCTGGACGGCGATGAGGATCTCGTGATCCCGCGGGGCACCCCCACCGGCCGGGAGTTCCGCCTGCGCGGCCGGGGTGTTCCACACCTCGAGCGTCGTCAGCGCGGTGATCTCATCGTGCGCGCCGTCGTCGACGTCCCCACTGATCTCACCGCCGAGCAGGAGGAGTTGCTGCGGCAGTACGCCGAGGAACGCGGTGATGAGGTGGCGCCGATCGACGCCGGTTTCCTGTCCCGCATCCGCTCCGCATTCCGGTGACCCACCCCGGCGGCCACCCCGCCGACGAACCGGGGCCGATGGCCTTCGTGTCCGACGTCGAGGCGCCGGTCCTCACCGAGAACGACGTGCACCACCTCGTGCGGGTCCTGCGGCAACGCGCCGGTGACCCGATGACGGTGGCCGACGGGTCGGGGCGGTGGCGCACGGCTCGCCTCGATCTCTCCAACCCTGCGTCGTTGGGTTCGCTGGGACCCGTCAGCGAGCTCGTTGACCCAGCGCCGGCCATCGCGGTCGGGTTTGCCCTGGTCAAGGGTGACAAGCCGGAGCTGATCGTGCAGAAGCTCACCGAGCTCGGGGTAGACCGCATCGTGCCCTTCCGTGCCGATCGGTCCGTCGTGCGCTGGGACGATGCGAAGGCGGCCAAGGCGGTTGCGCGATTGCGCACAGTGGCACGCTCCGCTGCCATGCAGTGCCATCGCCCACACCTGCCGGTGGTGTCTGACGTGGCAGATCTCGGCAGCCTTGTCGGGGCGGGGGCTGCCCTGGCCGACCGTGGGGGGGCGGCTCCAAGCCTCGCCATGCCCTTCGTGCTGGTTGGCCCCGAGGGGGGCTGGTCAGAGGCAGAAGCACAGCAGCCCGCCCCTCGGGTGGCGCTTGGCGTCCACATGCTTCGAGCCGAGACCGCGGCGGTTGCGATTGGCGTCATCCTCACCTCACTCCGCGTAGGGATCGTCATCCCGAGGGCCTAGTCCGTTCGGGCCACCGCCTCAGATCAGTCACTTACTGTGCTTGTTTGCCCGTACGCAGAGCGGGTAGGTTCGCTCCCGACGCACCATCACCGCGGCGGCTGATCTCGCGTGTCATGGTAGTTCGGCTCCTACGTGCGGAGCCCCGGGAGGACACCGAGTCGATGAGCGAGCTAGATATGGACGGCGACGAGGCAGGCGCTTACGCCGGCAAGGTTGGCGGCCGCCTGCGAGCTATCCGCCGCCAGAAGCGATTGTCGCTCCAGGACGTCGAGGCGAGCTCCAGTCAGGAGTTCAAGGCGTCCGTCCTTGGCGCATACGAACGCGGTGAGCGAGCCATCTCCGTCCCGAGGCTCCAGCGGCTCGCCCGGTTCTATCGGGTGCCGGTGGATCAGCTGCTGCCCGGCGACGACGGTCCCGACTTCGGCCCCCGTCCGGGCGATACCGATCTGGTGATCGATCTCACGAAGGTCGTCGCCAAGGCCGACGACCGCGCCGTCAAGATCGATCTCACGGCCATGGAGGGCCTCGACGACACCGAGGCGGAGATGCTCATCCGCTACCTGCGCATGATCCAGGTGCAGCGGGGCGACTTCAATGGTCGCGTGCTCACCGTGCGCCGCGACGATCTGCGCGCCATCGCCTGCATTCTCGACGTCACCCCTGATGCGGCGGTGTCCCGCCTCGACGGACTCGGCGTGATGTTCGTACCCGCGTCGGTCTGATCTCCTCGCTCGGCATGCTGGGCCGGTGAGCCAGCCGGCCTTCGGGGTCTACCTCCACATCCCGTTCTGCGCGTCGCGTTGCGACTACTGCTCCTTCGCCACGTGGACTGATCGGCACCACCTCACCGACGCCTACCTGGCGGCATGCCGAGCGGACGCCGACCACCTGGTCGCCGACGGAATGCCGGAGGCCACATCGATCTTCGTGGGCGGAGGTACCCCGTCGATGGTGCCCGCCGCTGATCTCGTTGCCGTGCTCGACCGCGTCCCGCGTGCGGCGGACGCAGAGGTGACGATCGAGTGCAACCCCGACACCGTCACCCGCGAGCTTGTCGACACCTACCGAGCAGGCGGAGTGAACCGCCTTTCCTTCGGCGTGCAGTCCACGTCTCCGCACGTGCTGGCTGCCCTTGGACGCACCCACGATCGAGCCAACGTCGAACGCTCTGTGGAGCTTGCCCGCGCTGCTGGCTTCGACAGCTTCAACCTCGACGTGATCTACGGCGGCGCCGGCGAGAGCCTCGACGACTGGTGCCAGACCCTTGGTGACGTCATCGACCTCGAGCCGCCGCATGTGTCCGCCTACGCGCTCACGGTGGAGGCGGGCACCGCGCTGGCGCTCGACACCGCACGCCATCCCGACGATGACGATCAGGCCGACAAGTACCTCGCCGCCACCGAGCGGCTCGGCGCGGCGGGCCTCGAGTGGTACGAGATCAGCAACTGGGCCCAACCCGGCCACGAGTGTCGCCACAACCTTCTGTACTGGACGATGGGGGAGTACCAGGGCATCGGCTGCGCCGCCCACTCCCACCG
>JANOQG010000418.1:0-1616 GCA_031422255.1 Actinomycetes bacterium
TGCCAGATGCCGATGCCCGGGTGCCAGAAGGCCCGCTTGTATGGCGTCGATGGATCGCGGAAGGCGTAGAGCCCGTAGTTCGCGCTCTTGTTCGACTCATTGGAGAACACGCCGTTCCATTCGTCGTAGCGCGACAACGTCATCGGCGATGGGGCGCTGGCTGCGGTGGTCGCCGCGGAGGACTCCTTGAAGGCGGGCGCCAGCACGGAATAGGTGAGCTGCAACGGGCCCAGCGTCGAGCAGCGCGCCGTGTCGGCGATCGCCTCCTCGACTGCGGCGTAGGCCGACTCTCCGAAGTAGCGAACCGTGACGGCGGCGGTCGAGACGGTGGTCTCACCCGAGGAGCCAATCGGATCGGGCGAGGGGTCCTCGGCAGAGGACGCCGCGCCCACAGGCTCGCCGTCCACGAAGCCTGGGGGGAGCAATTCGGGCGCCGGTTCCGCTGCTCCTGCTGTGGCCGACAGGGGGAGCAGGAGCAGAAGCGCGATGAGCGAAACTCGGGGGAATTGGCGCATGGTTCGTTTTGATCGGTGGGTCATCGGACCTACCTAAGCCGGAAATCCTAGCGTCGACCGTTGGAGCCGAGGTGTCAGGGCTCAAGCCCAACGCGATCGTGGCCGATCACCAACGGGTGACACCATCGACGCTCAGCCGCAGTGTCCGATCACGGGCGCTGGCTGTGCTGCTCGTGGCAGGGATCACCGTCACGAGCTCGCTTCCGATGGCCCACGCGGCGTCGGCAGCCGCGGCACTCACCGCTGGCAGCGCTGAAGCGGACTTCCTCGTCAGGCTCAACGCGGAGCGGACGAATCGCGGCCTGCAGCCCCTCGCGGGGGATGCTCCGCTGGCGAACACCTCGCGAACCTGGTCGGCCGACATGCGGGCTCGTAACCAGCTCTCGCACGACCCGAACCTGGCGGCCATCGCAGCGGCCGTCGAGCCTGCGTGGCGGAGCGTCGGCGAGAACGTGGGGGTTGGGTACACAGTCCTCCAGCTCCACGACGCCTTCATGGCTTCGAGCGGTCACCGGGCCAACATCCTGAAGCCGAACTACAACCGGGTCGGAATCGGCGTGGTGATGAGTGGATCCACGATCTGGATCACCGTGCGATTCCTCGAGGGACCCGCGATCGTGAGCACGCCGCCACCGCCCTCCCGTGGGGGGCCCGTGGCGGGCGACTTCAACGGCGACGGCATCGAGGATGTGCTCGTGTACGGGCCGGGGGCTGCTTCTGACCAGTTGCTCCTCGGAGGCCCGAACCAGACCTTCACCCGGCGGACCGTGAGCATCGGCGGCTACTACTACCCCGTCGCCGGCGACTTCGATGCCGATGGGCGCGATGAGATCCTCTGGTACGGCAAGGGCACCCTGCACGACGCGATCTGGCGCTGGAACGGCACCGGTTTCTCCAGCTTCGTCTACACCGCGAACGGGACCTACGTGCCCTACGGCGGCGACTTCGACGGTGATGGCCATGACGACGTGCTGTGGTTCGGACCAGGGTCGCTCACCGACCGCATCGGCTACGGCTCGGCGAGCCTCGGAGTCTTCGATACCCGCGTGCTCGCCTCCATCGGCGGGAACTACCGCATTGCGACCGGGGACCTCGACGCCG
>JANOQG010000419.1:0-17638 GCA_031422255.1 Actinomycetes bacterium
GGCCACGGCGGCCAGCACCGACGCGGGTACATGGTCCGAGGTGTGCCAGAAGGTGCCGTCGAGATCGGTGACGACGAGCTCGACGGGAGACATCGTCCGAGTCTGCGTGGTCCGTCAGCCGAGCGGCAAGGCCGTTCTCAGAAGACGCCGGTATCGACGCCAGCCACCAACGTGGCGGCCTGCTCGCGCACATGGAGCAGCTGATCGTTGGTGATGGCCCCCGCCACCACGATCGGCGGCAGTGCTGGCTTCCACCGCAGGCCCGTGAGGATCCGGGAGACGTCACGCACGGCGCCCGTGCCGTCAGTGCCGCCCTTGCTGATCAGCAGGTAGGGGAGCCCCGGCCGCCGGTTCGGAACCTCCTCGAACCACGGGTAGATCCGCTCGAGGAAGTCCTTCATCAGGCCCGCCACCATCCCGAAGTTCTCGGTTGTGATCAGTACGGCCGCGGCCGCGCCCTCGACATCGTCGACCCCCGCATCGGGAGCGGCCAGTGAGCGCACGGGAAGCGGATCGCCCGCGTCGGCGGACCCAGCGAGCACCGCGTCCCGGAGCGCGTGCACCGAAGGCGGCACCGGATGCCACACCACGAGCAGATTCCCCGTTCTGTGAACGGATACGTCCGCTATGCGGACGTGAGCGTTCACAGAACGGGTGGGGTTGGTCATGTGAGGGCCTGGATCAGCACGGCGACGGCGGCGGTGGCGGACAGGCCGAGGATGACGGGGCGAGCGGTGCGCTTGTCGAGGTGGACTGCGAGCCAGCCGGAGACGGCATAGCCCACCAGTACGCCGGGAACGAGCACCGCGATGGCCGGCAGCTCCTCCGAGCCGAGCCGGCCGGCAACGATCAGCGTGGGGATGGAGATCGCGTTGCCGATCATGAAGAACCGGGCCAGCGTGCCGCGCAGGGTCGGGCCGTCGGAGTGCTGGTACACGAGCGCGATCGGTGGCCCGCCTATGCCCGACACCGTGCCCATGAAGCCGGCGAGCAGCCCGACGACTGTCAGCGTCGTACGCGTCTTGGCCAGGTGCCAGCCCCCTGCGCTGATGGCCACCGCGCCCAGCACGAGGGCGGCGAAGAGAAGCGACAACACCTCGTCGGCGATCACGGCCAGGAGCACCCCGGCGCTGAGAATGCCCGCGACCTGTCCGCCGATTGCGGATCGGATCGTGGGATCGACCTGGCCGGCCCCCTCCCGTCGGATCACAAGCAGGTTGAGCACCGCAGTGGCTGCGATCGTCGGGCCTGGCACATAGGTGTCGTCGAGCAGGAGAAGCAACGGCGCGGCCACCAGGTTCGCGCCGAACCCGACTGCGCCCTGCAGCGCGCACCCGGCAGCCATCACCAGCATGGCGAGGATGGCATCGACGGCAGACACCGTCGCACCCTACGGGTGTGCTGCGTGGGCCTCGGCCCTATCGGGCGTCGGACCAACCTTCGGGCGGGTCGATCATCAGCTCGCGAAGCTGCGGCTGCCATCCGGAGGCGGCGTCGTAGCGTCGAACCAGCTTCGCCGGGACGCCGGCCAGGACGGCGTGGTCGGGGAACTCGCCTCGCACTACCGCGCCCGCCGCCACCACCGTGTTGCGACCCAAGCGCGTGCCGGGGAGGAGCACCGCGCCGGCACCGAGCCACGACCCGTCACCCACCACCACGGGATCATCCGCGGGCCACTGCTGACCGATGGGGATGGTCGGATCGGCGTAGACGTGGTTCTGGTCGGTGATGTAGCAGTGCGGACCGGTCATCACGTCTTCCCCGATGACGATGGATCGGTGGGCGACGACGTGGCTGCCGCGGCCGATGGCGGTGCGGGCACCGATGCGCAACACCGGGCTGGTGACCCCGGGCGGGAGCGCCAGGCCGGGGGCCATGCCAACCGACAAGCTCACCTCAGCGGCGATGAGACAGGCGGGGCCGAGGGCAATGTGCTCCTCGCCGAAGATGTCACCGGGCGGGAAGGCCATCAACGCCCCGGGTCCGAACTCGCCGTAGCGCCGCGCGATCCGGTCTTGCGGACCCACCGCGCCCGCCCAGACCATCGCGCGCCACAGCCGGTGGGTTGCGGCGGCGGCCACATCACGAGCCCGGGCGTACAGCGTCACGGCCGGAAGGATGGTCGACCGGTGTCGCTCTTGGCCAACGGTAGGTTTTCTGGATGGACGGACGACAGCGCATCTCTTCGGGGTCCCCGTACGAGCTGACGGTCGGGTACAGCCGAGCGATTCGGGTGGCGGACCGCGTGGTGGTGGCGGGCACCGCCCCGCAATGGCCCGACAGCACGGTGGACCCCGACCCCACCGCGCAGGCCCGGCGCTGCTTCGAGATCATCGGTGCCGCACTGAACGAGGCCGGGGCGACCTTCGCTGACGTCGTTCGCACCCGCATGTACCTCACCGACGCGGCTGACTTTGCGCCGATCTCCATCGTGCACGGCGACATCTTCAGTGACATACGGCCTGCCAACACCACGGTGGTGGTCGCCGCCCTGCTCAATCCGCAATGGAAGGTCGAGATCGAGGTCGAGGCCGTCATCGCCACCGACTCGATCGCGCACTAGTTCGCCATGGCCGGGCCGCTCGACATGTTGGAGGCCTTGGCGCGTCAGGAGGTGGTGATCACTCCCACGTATCGCCACCTCGAGGTGTTCACCTTGCGTGGTCTCCTCACCGTGCTCTGGCACGGCGACACGGACGCGGAGGCCGTGGTCGTCCTCGGCGGCGGGGCGATGGGGGGCCTGCTCGGGCCGGCGGAGGGGTTCTACCACTGGCTTGGCGAGGAGCTCGCCCCCAGCGGGAGTGGCCTCGGCGTGCTGCGCGTGGGGTGGCGACGGCCCAACGACATTGACCTCTGCACCCTCGATCTCCTCGCGGTCGCAGACCTGGCCGCCCGCGGCGGCGCGAAGCGCTTCGTCACCGGCGGGCACAGCTTCGGCGGGGCCATCGCGGTGCGGGCCGCGATGGCGATGGGGGACTGGACCAAGGGAGTGGTCACCTTCGCGACGCAATCGGCTGGCTGCGAGGAGGCCGGTGCGATGACGGCTCCATTGCTCGCCTTCCACGGCGATCGCGACGAGATCCTTCCCCTCGTCGCGAGCCAGGTCGTCGCCGGGCTCGTGGGGGGCACGTCGGAAGTGGTCGTGTGTGAAGGGGCAGGGCACCTTCTGTCTGAGGCGGGCGACCGGCTCCGCGCCGACGTTCCGGCGTGGGTGCGCGCGCGTCTCGCGCAGTAGCGCCGAGCGTTCGGCGTTAGGGGTTCGTGTAGATGCGATGTGGTGTGAGCAGGACCGCCATGCGGCGCTCGGAGGCCATCACGCGGTCGTACTCACTCCAGTCGTCGTGCTGGCCCCCGCTTGCTGCGGAGTAGATCGCGCGGAGGAGGGTCGGCAGCCGGTCCGGCCCGACGCCCTCGAGCGCATCGTCCGGCCCTACGAGCTCGACGACGCCTTCGGCGGCCGCCCAGGCCCAGCCAGCGCGCCACAGCAGGGTTGCCGTGGGGTTGGCGCGAAGGTTGGCGATCTTGCGGGTGGCGGGCCGCCCTACGAAGGCGGCCACCGGCTTGCCAGTCACGGGATGATCGACGACTCCCGCGTTCACGACAGTGGACTGCACCGTGCCATCGGGCCGCACGGTTGAGAATCCGGCGAGCCCGTTGTCGAGCGTGACGAGGCGTTGGAGGTCCTCGATCCCGGCCATCAGTCGATCGTCCTCTTCCACTGGTTGAAGTAGGTGATCTCCGCGGCGGGTCGACGAGGCGCCGGGGAGAACGTCTCGCCGGTGTAGTAGCCGACAGGTAGCAGAGCGATCTGCGTGACCGTGTCGGGGATGCCGAGGAGCTCCCCGATCTGGCGCTCGTGGACGAGGTGGAAGGTGGTCCATGCCGAGCCGAGCCCGCGTGCTCGCGCCGCCATCTGGAAGCTCCACACCCCCGGAGCCACAGACCCGTGGTAGCCGGCGACGTCGGCGTTCGGCGCGCCCTCGGGCAGGCGATCGAGCCGCATGGCGATGACCATCGCGGGTACCTCCGCGATGTGCTCGACCAGGAACGAGGCCGAGTCGACGACGCGCTGCTGGCGGGCGTCGGTCACCCCTCCGGCTCCAGCGGCCAGGTAGGGCCGTCCAACTGCCTGGTACGGCCCGGCGATGGCTGCCTTCAGCTCGGGGTCGTCGACCACGAGCCAACGGTTGCGCTCCTGGTTGCCGCCCATGGGAGCGTGGCTGGCCACATCGATGCAGTCGAGGAGCAGCTCGCGAGGCACGGGCCGAGTGAGGTCGAGCCGTTGCCGTACCTGCTTGGTGGTCTTCAGAAGGTGGTCGGCTGCAACAACATCGATGTCGGACATGGCGCGGAGCCTGTCACGTCTCGTGGTGGTCTCGCCGGGGAGACGGTCAGTCCTTGTCCAGGACCCTCGTATTGCCGAGCCAGCTGGCGTAGAGGCCGGCGTACACGCCGCCGGCGTCGACGAGATCAGCGTGCGCACCCTGCTCCACAACCTCGCCCGCGTCGATGACCACAACGAGATCGGCCCGCTCCGCGGTGGAGAGGCGGTGGGCGATGCTCACCACGGTGCGGCCGGCAGCGAGCCGGTCGAGCGCCTCGGTGAGCGCCTGTTCCGTTTCGGGATCGACTGAGGAGGTGGCCTCGTCGAGGATCAGCAGGCCTGGGTCTCCGAGCTGGGCCCGAGCGAGCGCAACGAGCTGCCGCTCGCCCACGGAGAGGTTTGTGCCGCGCTCACCGACGGGCGCGTGGAGCCCACCCGGTAGCTCGTCGAGCCAGGCGTCGAGGCCCAACGCTGTGAACGCGGATCGAAGCTCGTCGTCAGTGGCATCGGGATAGCCGACGCGCACGTTCTCGGCCAGGGTCGTGTCGAACAGGAACCCGTCCTGGGGCACCATGCGCACGGCACTCCGGCGCGAAGTCGGGTCGATCGTGCGCAGATCGATGCCCCCGACCCGCACGACGCCGGCGGTGGGATCCGCGAGGCGACAGAGGAGTTTGGCCACCGTGGTCTTGCCCGATCCGGTCTCGCCCACCACAGCCACCGACGCCCCTGCCGGCAGATGGAGGTCGATGCCTCGTAGCACCTCGTCGCCTGTTCGGTAGGCGAATCGCAGGTCGTCAAGGTCAACCGAGAGGGCGCCAGATGGGAGCGTGGTCCCGTCGACAGGCTCCTCGACGTCGATCGGCGTCGCGAGCACACCCAGGATCTTGCGCCACCCCGCGATGGCCGTCTGCGTCTGGTCGAGGATCTCGCTCAGCTCCGAGATGGGAATGAGCAGGAGGTTCACGAGGAACATGAAGGCGATGAGCTCGCCGAGCTCAAGGCCCCACGCGGCACCATTGATGGCACCCGCGGCCGTGACGGTGGCGAGGGCCAACGCCCCGAACAGATCGGAGAGCGGGAACATCACCGCAAACCACTTCGCGGCGCGCATCTGTGCCTTGTATTGCCGGCGAATCGCATCGTGGAGCCGACCGCGGGTGCGATGCTCCAACCCGTAGGCGAGGACGACCGGCGCGCCCGTGACCAGCTCCGATACCTCAGAGAGGGTGTCGCCAACGGCGTCGCGAACGGCGTCGTAGGCGGCGAGCTGGCGACGCTGCAGGTAGCCGAGGGCGGGCAGGAGGGGCAGGAACACCGCTGCAGCCACCAGGGTGAGCTGCCAGGAGTAGAGGCTCATCACCGCGAGGGTCGTGACGATGAGCACGGAGTCGACGATCCACGCCACCGCCCCCCATTCGGTGAACTGCGCCATCGTCTCGATGTCGCTCGTGACCCGTGAGACGAGGGCGCCCCGACGTTGGTCCACATGATCGGCGAGGGAGAGCCGGTGGATGTGCTGGAAGGTGCGCACCCGCAGTCCGAGCAGGCTGGCCTCCGCTGCTCGCACCAGGCGGAGGAACGTGGCTCGGCTGACGAAGTACAAGGCGATCGTGAGCAGCGCTGCCGAGGCACACGTGGCGGCCACGAAACCGGGTCGGTAGCCCGCTTCACCGAGTACGCCGCGGTCGAGGATCTGCTGGATGAGCACGGGAACGGCGAGCTTGCCGAGGGCGGTGGCCACGGCCAGGACTGCCGTGAGGATGAGGCCCTGCCGAAGCTCAGGGGTGACAGCCAGTCCCCGCCGGAGCACGGCAATCGCCCCGGCGTCGCGTAGCGCCTCCTCCTCGTCGCTGGCATCGGGGTGGCGGCGCTCGTGGTCGTGGCTGCCGGGAGGCGCGGCATCGGTGAGGACGTCGACGACGGCGTCGTGCTCCTCCAGGTCGGCGAGTCCCTCGTCGATCGCCATCAGCCGATGCCCTGCTCGTAGGCGCGCACGAGCGCGGCGTAGGCGGGGACTGACAGCAGCTCGCGATGGGTGCCTTCCGCTGCGATGCGGCCGCCGTCGAGCAGGAGCACTCGGTCAGCGAGGGCGATGGTGGAGACCCGATGCGCGACAACAAGCGTGGTGGCGGCCACTGAGTCCCGTAGGCCATCGAGGATGGCGCGTTCCACCTTGGCGTCCACCGCGGAGGTGGCGTCGTCGAGCAGCAACAAGCGGGGCTGGCGCAGCAGCGCCCGAGCGAGAGCGATCCGTTGGCGTTGCCCGCCGGACAGCGTGATGCCGCGTTCGCCGATCACCTCGTCGAGTCCGTTGGGAAGGCGTTCCACGAAGGCTCTCGCCTTCGCGATCTCGAGGGCGGCAACGATGACGTCATCGGGGATGTCGTCGCCCATCGCGAGGTTCTCGCGCACGGTGTCCGCGAAGAGGAACGTCTCTTGGAACACAAGCGCGGCGGTACGGCTCAAGTCGGACGGGTCGATGTCGGAGACGCGTACGCCTCCGATGGTGATCTCACCGGCGCCGGGATCGAGCAGGTGTGCGATGAGGCTGCAGAGGGTGGTCTTGCCGGAGCCGGTCGAGCCCACGAGGGCCACCACCTCCCCCGGGGCCAGGCGGGCGGAGAGACCGGAGAGCACGGAGTCCGGTCCATGGGCGAAGTCGACCCCAGCGAGGACGACGTCGAGCGGACCAGGCGGGAGCAACACCGCGGCTGTGGGACGAGCCCGGATCGGGGCCGCCAGCACTCCTCGCACCCGGTCATTCGCCACGACGGCGCGCGGGAGCTCCTCGAGGAGGAACCCGACGATGCGAAAGGGGAACGCGAGGATGCCGAACAGGAGCATCGCCTGCACGAGCTCGCCGGTCGTGACAGCGCCGCTCGACACGCGCCAGGCACCAAGCCAAAGGAGCGCGATCGTGCCGAGGTTGGGCAGGGCATCGAGACCCGGCTCGAACCCAGCTCGGAGGCGTCCCACGAGCAGCCGCTCCTGGCGGAGCTGCTCGGCCTTCTCCCGCAGTCGGCCGACCTCGCGGTCTTCGAGGCCGAGGGTCTTCACGAGGAGGGCGCCCTCGAAGCTCTCGTGCGCGACGGCGGAGACGTCACCCACCCTGGCTTGCGCCGCCGACGCGGGTCGCTCGACCTTCTTCGTGTAGGAGTTGTTCAAAAGGGCCAGCCCTGGGAACAGAGCCAAGGCCACGGCGAGGAGCACGGGATCGACGAACGCCAGCAACCCCATCGACACGACGATGATCACGACAACGCCGATCGAGAACGGCAGCGGTTGCATCGCCATCGTGGACCGCTCGCAGTCCGCGTCGGCGTGAGCGAGCAGCTCCCCTGTGGGGTGCTCGTCGAACCAGGGGAGTGGGACCGCGAGGTAGCGATCCGTGACCCGCTGGAACCAGAGCATCTGCATGCGGCGTTGCGCCATCTGTCCGAAGTAGCGGCGCAGGACGACCCCGACCATGCGCAGCAGGGAGGCGAGCACGATGGCGACCGCACCTGCGGCGACAGCGCTTCGTTCGACGCCACCCTCCTGGAACGCCGGTGTGAGAACGTCGTCGGTCACCCGGCCGATCACGAACGTGCCACCGACGGCCATCACGGCGAACAGAGCGGCGCCTGTCACCGCGAGCGCAAAGGGTCGGGGCTGGGTGCGCACAGAGAGCCAAAGCAGGCGCGCGCCGCGTCGCATGATGCTTTCCTCACGCGTCGCTTGGGCCATGGCGGCCGAACCTACCGGGGCCTCCTTCGATCCCACCACGGCGTTAGGCGACAGTCAGGCTGATGCGCGTGATCGAGCCCGACCCGGGCGCCTGGGTCATCGTGGTGACGTCGAGCAGGCCGGCGTTGGTGACCACCGCCAGGTCGAGCCCGGGGAACCGCCAGTGCTCGGCGGTGACCTCGGTAGGCACGACGTTGCTGTCCCAGCGGAGAGGCTGCGGGCCGCGACGAGGGTGGGGAAGGCATTCGATCGAGAGGCGCCACTCCTCGGCCGTGGCCCGCGTCGGGCCGTGGTGCACGATACGGAGCCAGCCGATCTCGTCATTCGGAAGGCGCCAGTGCATCGTGGCGGGGTGATATTGGCCGCGAGCTTGCGGCCCGGACGCATGGTTCTCCGCTCCGATCATGACTTGGTCGCCGAGCCAACCAGTCGCAATCCGCTCGGGGTCGTCATCCACGATCTGCTCGACGCCGTGGGGACCCGGAAAGTGCTGAAGGGCAGCGCTCGCCGAGGCGGGTACTCGCACCCCGACCTGGTGCAGGAGGGGGGCGAGGCAGAGATCGTGCCCGTGCGGGATCGTGTCCGCGGTGAGGTCGGGCAGTGGAGCGGGAAGGTCGGCGCACGACAGCGCGAGAGCGAGCCCGCTGACATAGGTATGGAGGTCCATCCCGTAGGCGCGGGAGTACGGGCCGCACAGGTTGCCGAGGCCGGCATGCCACCAGCGGGCGACGTCGGTCCACAACGCAGTCTCGATCTCGGCGCCGAGGCGTTGGAGGTCGGGCCGGGCATCGGGTCGCTGCCAGAGGCCGAGGGCGAGCAGATCGATGCCGTAGTAGGTGGGGGAGTTGTGCTCGGTGAAGCAGCCGTGGCGTCGGAAGGCGGCAGCCACCGCAGCGCCATAGGTGGTGTCCGCGCTTCCGTGCCATGCCTCGAGCCACGCTCGTAGCAGCGCGATGTTGGCGTAGGTCGGCGGTACGCGGTCGGGAGGCTCTGCTGTGACGGCGAGCGCGATGGCCGCTCGGGCCCGCTCGACCAGCGGGGGCGAGAGGGTGAAGTCGGTGATGGCGATGGCGAGGGCGGTGCCGACGAACTGCCGCCAGTTGGGGTCGTAGTCCACCCACTCGACGGCACCTGGGCCCGGGGCTGGCCACTCGGGGAACCGCACGAAGGTGCCGTGCCATGCCTCGCCCGGAGCGTCGTACTGGTGATCGATGACGGCGTGGAGGGCACGCTCGGCTCGCTCGAGGTCGCTCGGCTCAGCCCGCCGGAGCAGCCCGATGGCGTACCAGGCGGTCTCCCGGACCAGGTGCACAGACCGCGGTTCCGCCACCTCGCTGAAGGCGCCCGGAGGGTTCCAGAGCAGTCCAGCAACGTCGTCCCATGCTCGATCCATCCAAGCCGTGGCGACGAGGGTGGGGTCGTTCATTCCCGCCAGAGCTGGAGTGGGGTGCGGTCGCGGGGGCCCTCGAAGGGGAGCGGCACCCAGTCGCCGCCCCGGCCCGCCGAGGCGTAGGACGCGCACACGACGTCGAGGATGGAGCGCCCGAACGCCGCCCCGAGCTCAGGGGTACGGTGCCGCTGCAGATCCAGGGCAAAGGCCTCGATCTGGGGGAGGTAGCCGAGCTCTTCGAGCTGGGAGGGCACACCCTCTGGAATGCCGGGCAGGGGCACCTCGACCCCGTTGCGCTCGAGGGCCAGTCCCGGCAGCAGCTCCATGCGCACGACGCCGTCTGGTGCCGACACCTGCGCGTCCCAGGTGGGAGTGTCGGCTCCGCGCCAGCTAGCAGTCACCCGCGCCAGCAACCCGGTATCGAAGTGGATCGTCACCTCGGCGTGCTCGTCGACCGGGTGATCGTCGGCCCCGTCCAGAGTGGCACGAACCTCGACCGGGATGGCCGGAGCGGCCAGCACGAGCGCGACCGCCAGCGGATGCACGCCGAGGTCGAACAGCACACCGCCGCCCCAGGCCTCGGTGAGGAAGTCGCCCCAGGTGGGGCGGGACTGAAGCGCCCGCACCTCCACGAGGTCGATGGCGTGCAGCTGGCGGGCGTGGGTGACCGCGAGACGCAGGATCGGAGCGTGCAGGAGGTTCTCGGCGTAGGCGATCCGGGCGCCGGCGTTCTCCGCCGCCACGAGCACGTCGGCATCAGCGAGCGTGGTGCAGAGCGGCTTCTCGATCAGCACGCCGGCGTCGCCGGCGAGGGCGCGCTGGGCATGCTCGAGGTGCAGCGCCGGGGGCGTGCAGACGACCACTCCGTCAGCCCCAGCCGGGAGATCGGCATACGTGCATGGTTCGGCCTTCACTCGATCGGCCGCGACCGCGGCTTTGGCGGGATCGCGTGAGGCGACCCGGGTGATCCGGAGGCCGGGCACGTGGTGCACGGCGTACCCGTGCACCGCAGCGATCCATCCCGAGCCGGCGAACGCCAGGTCGACAGTGTCCGCGTCGGCAGTCATGGGTGGGATCAGGTGCCGCGGAGCTTGGCGACGACCGGCGCCATGGCCTCCATCGTGTCGCCCTGGAAGACGATGTAGGACGCGTCCCAACGCTCGCGCCGTGCCTGGAGGGACTCGATGATCTGATCCACGTTGCCGATGCATGCGTGGGGGTAGGTGTCGAGCTCCTCCGGAGGGAGACCGAACAACGGCGCCATCATGGCTGCGGTGCCCTCACGGTCGTCGGTGAGGATGGCAGCGAACTGGAGCAGGTTGATCTCGAGGTCGGCGTAACGCTCGCCTGCGGCCTCCTTCACCCAGCCGAGCTTCTTGTCCGTTTCGTCGGCCGCACCGTTCTGAGCGGCCGCCGCGTCCACCTGGCCGCTGTGGATTGAGGGGTTGATGCCGACGATCTGGGCTTCCCGAGCCGCGATCGAGAGCACTCGCTTTGCCCCGCCGCCGATGAGGAAGGGGGGTGGCGTCTGCGTGGGCTTCGGAAGCCCGTCGTAGCCGGTGATCGAGTAGTGCTCGCCCTCGAAGCTGTACGGACCTGGGGCGAAGCACCCCTTGATGATGGCGATGCCTTCCTCCATGCGCGACACCCGCACACCCGGAGCGTCGTACGCGATGCCCGACTGGTCGTAGTCGCTCTTCATCCAGCCCGCTCCGAGGCCCACCTCGACTCGTCCGCCGGAGAGCACGTCCATCGTGGCCAGCTCCTTGGCCAGCACCACTGGATGCTTGTAGTCGTTGTCGAACACCAGCGCGCCGATCCGGAGGTCTGTAGTGGCGTCGGCCGCCGCCATGAGCGCTGGAACGGGGGCCAGCTGATCGCCGAAGTGATCCGGCATGAACAGCGTGGAGTATCCGAGATCCTCGGCTTGGCGGGCGGCGGCCGCCCACTCGGCGCCCGAGGAGGCGTTGCTGAGCTGGATGCCGAAGCGGAATCGTCGATCGTGGGCCATGGCGGCGCACGATATCGGGGCGCTGGGGTATCGTCGCCATCCCCTTGCCGCCCCCGTCCAATCCTCGGACGGGGGCGCGTGCGCGCGTCCCAAGGAGTCTCGTGTGACCACTCACCCGGAGCTGCCGGTCGAGCAGGCCTACCTCGATCGCGCCTACGAGCACCTGGCTCGCATGAGGGCCCGCACGAACGAGGCCGCGTCCATCGGATCCTCAGCGGCCGGTGCCGTTGACTCGGCCATCGCGCAGATGCACCTGCAGGCCCGTCTGCGCACCCTGGAGGTCGAGGTGGACGGCCTCAGCTTCGGGCGCCTCGACGATGAGGCTGGCGACACGTGGTACGTCGGTCGCCGTCACGTGGAGGACGAACGTGGCGATCCGGTGGTGGTCGATTGGCGGGCCCCGGTGTCCACCCCGTTCTACCGAGCAACCGCCGCTGACCCGATGGAGCTCTCCCGGCGACGCCGGTTCGTGATGACCAAGCGCGAAGTCGAGGACCTCTTCGACGAGGTGTTCGACGACCCCGACAGCGTTGACGCCGCGCACCACGGCGGCATCCCCGATCCGTTGCTCGCCGAGTTGGAGCGGTCACGCACGGGCGAGATGCGCGACATCGTCGCCACAATCGCCGCTGAGCAGGACGTCGTGATCCGTTCACCGCTCGACACCTGCCTCGTCGTGCAAGGCGGGCCGGGCACCGGGAAGACGGCCGTGGGCCTGCATCGTGCAGCCTTCCTCCTGTTCGAGCATCGTGCTGTGCTCGACCGTGCCGGCGTGCTCGTCGTTGGTCCAAATCCGCTGTTTCTTCGCTACATCGCGCAGGTGCTCCCATCGCTGGGCGAGGCGGCGACGCGCCAAACCACCTTGGAGCGCCTGGTGGGCGGCCGGGTGGGACGAACCGACGAGCCCGACGTCGTCCGTCTGAAGGGCGACGCCCGACTCGCGACGGTGCTCAAGGTGGCCGCTCGGCTGCACCTGAAGGTGCCCGACGAGGACCTGGCGATCAGCACCGCCTGGGGTCGACTTCGCATACCTGCGATCGCTCTGCGGGAGGCAGTCGAGGAGATCGTGGCGCGGGACGTGCCTTTCGCCGTGGGGCGCAACGCCTTCCGCAACCGGGTGCGCCGGCTCGCCTGGCTTGGTCACCCCGATTCCAAGTGGGAGGACGCGGCGCCTTCGGCTGCCTTCGACGCGGAGATGCGCACCAACACCGAGCTGAACGCGGCTGCGGCTCGAATCTGGCCGTCTCTGTCGGCTGCGGTGCTCGTGAAGCGCGTGCTCACGAACAAAGCTGCGCTCGCGGCCGCTGCGAGCGGCGTGCTCGACGCCACCGAGCAGGAACGACTCCTCCGACGCTTCGGCGCCCGCAAGGTGGCCGACGAATCGTGGTCACTTGCGGAGCTTGTTCTGATCGACGAGGCCGAGGCGCTTCTCAACGGCGTGGGGCGCACCTACGGCCACGCAGTGGTGGACGAGGCTCAGGACCTCTCGGCGATGGAGCTCCGAGCTGTTGGCCGACGGTGCCCGTCGCGTTCGATGACGGTGCTCGGCGACCTCGCCCAGGCCACAGCGCCGGGGGCTCAGCGGTCCTGGGAGGATGCGGTGGTGCACCTGGGCTCGCCGCCCAACGCGGCGATCGAGGAGCTCGAGCTTGGCTATCGAGTGCCTGCGCCGATCCTCGACGTCGCCAATCGCTTGCTTCCCGAGGTAGCACCCGGTGTGCGAGCGGCTCGATCGGTGCGCCTCGACGGTGAGGTCCCGGCTCGCCAGCGCTGCGCGACGGCTGACCTGGCCCCAGCTGTCGCGGCGGCCGTGGCTGCACTCGCCGAGGATTGGTCCTCGGTCGGGGTCGTGGTACCCGCCCGACTGTTCGACGACGTGGCGGAGGCACTCGCCACTGCCGGCGTGGCCTTCGGTACCGGGGAGCGAGGCGGTCTTGGCGGCGTGGTCACGGTGCTGGAGCCGCCCGAGGCCAAGGGGCTGGAGTTCGATGCCGTGGTCGTCGTCGAGCCGTCCGCCTTCTTCGAGGACGCGTCAGGCGGTCGCCTGCTCTACATCGCCATGACGCGCGCCGTGCAGGCACTGGCATTGCTCCACACCCTCCCGTTGCCCGAGGCCCTCCTCGAGTGACGATGAAGGACCCGCGCTCGCAGGTACGATTCCTCCGCTTCCCTCTCGCGGCACCCTCCCCTTGCGCCTCCTCTTCCGCTTCGCCCTGATCACCGTGTTGGCCGGCCTGGGCCTGGCCAGCGTGGCGACCGCGCTCCTCCCGGCCGCGAGGGACCTGACCCAGGCGTCCACCTCCGAGGAGAGGGAGATCGTCCTCACCCCCCTCGCCCAACGCTCCTACGTCTACGCGGCGGACGGCTCGCTCCTCACCACGTTCCAGGCGGAGATCGACCGACAGCCGGTGCCCTTGGCCACGATCCCGGCGGACACGATCGAGGCCGTGCTGGCGGTCGAGGACGCTGACTTCTACGCCCACAACGGGCTGAACCTGCGGTCGACGATCCGCGCACTGGTGCGCAACGTCGACTCGGGTGCGGTCGTACAGGGCGGCTCCACGATCACGCAGCAGCTGATCAAGGCGCAGTACGGCAACCAGCAGTCGATCGATCGCAAGGCCCGCGAGGCCGTCCTCGCACGGCGGCTCGAAACGATCATGTCGAAGGAGGAGATCCTCGAGCGCTACCTGAACACCGTCTACCTCGGCAACGGGGCCTATGGCGTCCAGGCGGGTGCCGAGACCTACTTCGGAGTTGGCGCGCCGGACCTCGACATCGGACAGTCGGCATTTCTGGCGGGGATGATCGCAAATCCAAGTGAGTTTGACCCCCTCCGGCGTCCGGATGCCTCCCGTGCGCGGCGGGATGTGGCACTCCGTCGTCTGGTCGAGGTCGGTCGCCTGACCGAGCTCGAGCGCACGTACATCGATGCCGCACCCCTGCCCACCTCCATCACCCAGGTGCTCCCGAAGGTGGAGAGCTATTTCGTCGAGGAGGTCAAGCAGCAGCTGCTCGACGACACGCGGCTGGGCGATACGCGTGAGGAGCGCGAGTATCAGGTGTTCCGCGGCGGCCTGAGGATCTACACGACGCTGGACCGACGGGCACAGCTGCTCGCGATCAGCTCGCGAGACGACGTGCTGGCCGAGGTGTCTCCGGAAGGCACGCCGATCGGCACCGTGCCGATCGCACCAAATGAGGAAACCGGTGCCCCCCGCTACGCGACGGGTGCCGTCGTTTCGGTGGAGCCAGGCACTGGCGCGGTGCGTGCGATGGTCGGCGGATCAGGGTTTGCTGAGAACAAGTACAACGTCACGACGCAGGGAGTCGGCCGCTCCGGCGGGTCCACGTTCAAGATCTTCGTGCTGATGGCACTCCTGGAACACGGGTACAGCCCGAACGACAGTGTCAACGGTCGCGGGCCGTGCACGTTCAAGGACATCCCTGGGATGTTCCCGAATCCCTACATCGTGGAGAACTTCGGCAACAGTGGCGGTGGCAGCGGTTCGATCACCTCCCAGACGCTGCGCTCTTCCAACTGCGCATACGTCCGACTCGGTCAGATCGTTGGCATCCCGAACGTCGTCGAGCAGGCCCGTCGCATGGGGATCACGACGTCGCTTGAGGATGTTGTCTCGATGCCGCTGGGCACCAAGGAGGTGCACCCGATCGAGATGGCCGCCGCCGTCGCGTCCATCGGAGCCGATGGCATCTACAACGCCCCTTACTACGTGGACCGGGTGCAAGATCCGCTGGGCAACGTGTTGCTCGCCCACGTGCCAAATCCACGTCGGGCGGCAACCGCGCAGACGGCCCGCCTGGCCGCGGACATCCTGGAGAAGAACGTGCAGAGCGGCACGGGTACCAGGGCTCGCATCCCAGGCCAGCATGCTGCAGGAAAGACGGGCACCGCCCAGGACGCGAGCGACGGGTGGTTCGTGGGATTCACGCCTCACATGGCCACAGCCGTATGGATCGGTGCGACGGAGGGCAAGGTGCCGGTTCGCATCCGGGGTACCGGCATCACCGGCGGGTCCTACCCCGCTGAGATCTGGGGCCGATACATGAGGGAATGGCATGCTGGTCTGCCCCAGAAGGACTTCGTCGATGCCGACCCGATCACGCGCACCAACCGGTACTTGCGAGTCGATCGCAAGTACGACACCAGCGGGGGCGGCTTCACCCCACGGACCCGGATCCCAACCACGAGTGGGACCACCCCCTCGACGTCGACCACAGTTCCTCCGGACGAGCCGGGAACCACCACCACGGTCGGGTCGACCAGCACTGAGCCGGACCCGTAGCGCTACGTGCGAGGATGACGCTCGATGAACGAGCCACACCGATGAGTCGCTGGGACACCCTGCTGTCAGTACAGGAGCACGACACCCACATCGACCAGGCGGTGCATCGGCGCATTGCCCTCCCGGCGAGGGGCCATCTCGATCAAGCGATGCAGCGCCTGCTGGCGATCGAGAAGGAAGCTGCTGAGGTGGAGGCTCGTCGCCACGACCTCAGTCGGGATCAGCAGCGCCTGGAGGACGAGATCTCCAAGCTCACCGACAAGGCGACGCAGCACGACAAGGCCCTCTACAGCGGGTCGGTCACGAACCCGCGCGAGCTCCAGGCGATGCAGGATGAGATCGCGGCGTTGAAGCGGCGCATCGACCAGCTCGAGGACCAGGACCTCGAGCTCATGGAACAGATCGAACCGCTCGACGCCGACCTCGCGCGGCTGGCCGCTGAGAGCGATGCGGTTGATGCTTCCGCCGTTGCGTTGCGCGCGAGCATCGCGGAGGACGAGGTGACCATCGACGATGACCTTGACCGTCTGCGCGCCGAACGATCCGCCCAGGCGATGCAGATCGATCCTGATCTGATCCTGGAGTACGAGACGCTTCGCACCCAGGGAGGCGGAATCGGCATCGCTCGCCTTGTGGGGGGGTCCTGCGGCGGCTGTCACCTCGGGCTCTCTGCGGTGGAGGTCGATCGCCTCAAGAAGCTTGCGCCCGACGAGCCGGCCCACTGCGAGGAGTGCGGTCGCCTCCTGGCGCGCTGACATGCTGCTTTGGTTCGTCGGCCCGTCGATCCTCATCGTCTGGTCGGTCTTCGGCAGCCCCTCGGCCGACTACCGCCTGGTGGCGGTGGGCAGCCTCGTGCCATTGCTAGACGTGCCCTTTGGCGGTCCTCGGGTGTTGCACAGCCTCAGCGGCGCCGCCCTCCTTCTGGTGGCCGTCATGGTGGGCGCTCGCGGCCAACGTCTGCTCCAGCGCCGGCTGCTGGCTCTGCCGATCGGCTTGCTCCTCCACCTTGTGCTCGACGGTGCGTGGACCGACACGCACGCGTTTTGGTGGCCCTTCCTCGGTACGGCCTGGTCGACTGCCTCCCTGCCCGAGGTGGGGCGAGGCCTGATCCTCAACGCGCTGTTCGAGCTGGCCGGGTTGGCGGTGTGCTGGTGGGGATACAGCCGCTTTCGCCTCGCCGAGTCCGATCGGCGCGCGTTGTTCATCCACACCGGCCGGGTCGGCCGAGACATCACCCCGCCCCGGTGAGCGCGACGTGTTGATCATCGTCCGTCACGGCCGCACCGAAGCCAACGCCGCTGGGTTGCTCCAGGGCCGGCGGATCAATCCCGGCCTTGACGACCTCGGGCAGCGCCAAGCCGCAGCGCTGGCCGCCGCCCTCCCCGGAGTCGCGCGCGTTGTCGCGAGTCCGCTCGTACGCGCGCAGGAGACTGCGGCCGCCTTCGGGCTCCCGGTCGAGCTGGACGAGCGGTGGATCGAGCTGGACTACGGCACCCTCGACGGAACTCCCCTCAGCGAGGTGCCTCCCTCGCTCTGGAAGGCGTGGCAAGCCGACATCGAGTTCTGCCCGGACGGTGGCGAGTCGCTTGCCGATCTCGGCACCCGAGTGCGCGCAGCGGCCGACGATCTCGTCACCGAGGCCGCGCAGCATGACGTCGTGGTCGTCACCCACGTCTCTCCCATCAAGGCCACCCTCGCCTGGGCATTGGGCGTGGGCGACGAAGTGTCGTGGAGAGCGTTCGTCGCCCCCGCATCGATCACCCGGGTGTCCACCGCGCCGCGATTGTCGCTCCACGCCTTCAACATCACCACCCACCTCGGTCAGCTCGCCTGACCGCTGACACCCGCGCGCCTAGGGTGTCCACGTGGACGCAGAG
>JANOQG010000420.1:0-6019 GCA_031422255.1 Actinomycetes bacterium
CCTACTACCTGAACGTCCAGGTGCTCGATCGTCCCGGCGTGCTGGCCCAGGTGGCCGGTGTGTTCGGCGACAACCGCGTGTCGATCCGGTCGATGGAGCAGGAGGGCATGGGCGACGAAGCGCGCCTCATCTTCATCACCCACAGCGCCCGCGAAGCCGACCTCCGCGCCACGCTCAGCTCCCTGAGCGGGCTCGAGGCCGTGGATCGCATCGGCTCGGTGCTGCGCGTCGTCGGCCGCGACTGATGCAGTACGTCTCCACGCGCGGGCAGGCGCCTGCCCTGGGCTTCGGCGACGTGCTGCTCACGGGCTTGGCCCCCGATGGCGGCCTCTACGTTCCCGACGTGTGGCCCACCCTCTCGTCTGAGGTGTGGGCGCCGGGCCGCCCCTATGCCGACGTCGCCGTCGACGTCATGTTCCCGTTCGTGGACGGGTCGCTCACCCGCGACGAGCTCGCGGCCATGGTCGCCGACGCCTACGCAACCTTCGATCACCCCGCGGTGTGCCCAGTGGTGCCCGTGGGCGACCTCCATCTGCTCGAGCTGTTCTGGGGTCCCACGCTGGCCTTCAAGGATGTCGCCCTCCAGATGGTGGGCCGGCTGTTCGATCACGAGCTGACCGCTCGCGGCGAGCGCGCCACCATCGTGGTGGCCACCTCGGGCGACACAGGCTCGGCCGCGATCGAGGCGTGCATCGGCCGCGAAACCCTCGACATCGTCGTCCTGCATCCCGCCGGTCGCGTCAGCGACGTACAGCGTCGACAGATGACCACGGTCGACGCGCCCAACGTGCACAACGTGGCGATCGAGGGCACCTTCGACGACTGCCAAGACCTCGTGAAGGCCCTCTTCGCCGATGTCGCCTTCCGCGAGCGCGTGCGGCTGTCGGCGATGAACTCGATCAACTGGGCCCGCGTGATGGCGCAGGTCGTCTACTACGTCACCGCCACGGCCGAGCTGGGGCGCTCGTCGTTCACCGTGCCCTCCGGCAACTTCGGAAACATCTTCGCCGGATGGGTCGCCGAGAAGATGGGCCTGCCGATCGACCAGCTCGTGATCGCCTCGAACCGCAACGACATCCTGGCCCGCTGGGTGGCCGACGGTTCGATGGTGGCGGAGGAAGTCGTGCCCACGCTCAGCCCGTCCATGGACATCCAGGTGTCGTCGAACCACGAGCGCCTGCTCTTCGAGCTGTCCGGTCGGGACGGCGCCCGCACCGCCGAGCTGCTGCAGCGATTCCGCGGCCTCGGAGCAGTCGAGGCCCCGCGGGACGATCGCTTCCAGGCAGCCACGATCGACGACGCCACCACACTCGATGTCATCCGGCGGATCTACGAGGAGCACGGCATGCTCGTCGACCCGCACACGGCGGTGGGGATCGCCGCTGCAGTGGCGAAGCGGCGCTCGGCGGACGTGCCCATGGTGGTCGCCGCGACGGCACACCCGGCCAAGTTCCCCGATGCCGTCGAGCAGGCCACCGGCATTCGGCCCGCGCTACCAGCCCGGCTCGCCGACCTGCTCGACCGCGAGGAGCGCTACGACGTGCTGGCGAACGACGTCGAGGCCGTCCGCTCCCACGTGCTCTCCGTCGCCGGCTGACCCGGTCCTCAGCTTCGCACGCAGATCTCGTTGCCTTCGGGGTCGGCGAGGGTGACCCAGCGGTGCTCGCCTGCGTCTTGCCGGTGGAGCACGGTTGCTCCGAGGCTCACGAGGCGCCGCACCTCCGACGCCGGGTCGGTGGCCGAGAGGTCGAGGTGGACCCGGTTCTTGACCGCCTTCGTCTCGGATACCCGCTGGAAGAAGTAGCGGGGGAGGGTGGGCCCGTGCACGAGGACCGTGGGGTCGTCCTCGATGTCCGTGATGCCCAGCGCGCGCAGTCGGTCGAGCTCGGCGTCGTCGTAGGGCGCCACCCCGTAGCCATCGAGGACGGCCGCCCAGAAGCGGGCGAGGGAGGCCGGGTGCTCGCAGTCGAAGACGATGTCGTGCAGATGGGCCATGACCCCAGTATCCCGGGTGACCGCCCACTACCGTCGCCCCAATGGACCGGCAGACGATCGTGGTGCTCGACATGGAGGGCGTGCTCGTCCCGGAGATCTGGATCGCGGTCGCCGAGCGCACCGGCATCGAAGCGCTGCGCCGCACCACCCGCGACGAGCCCGACTACGACGTCCTGATGCGCTACCGCCTCGGCCTGCTCGCGGAGCACGAGCTGAGCATGACGCTCATCGCCGACGTGATCGCGGGCCTCGATCCGCTGCCGGGCGCGACCGAGTTCCTCGACGCCCTGCGTGCCCGGTACCCCGTGGTCATCCTCTCTGACACGTTCGAGCAGTTCGCCGCGGCGCTGGCGCCCAAGCTCGGGAACCCGGTCATCCTGTGCCACCAGCTGGAGGTCGACCCGGCGACCGATCGCATCACCGGCTACCGCCTCCGGATGCCGGACCAGAAGCGGGCGGCGGTCGAGGCGTTCCGCTCGCTCGAGTACCGCGTCCTGGCCGCCGGCGATTCGTACAACGACACGTCGATGCTGCTCGCCGCCGACGCCGGCTACCTGTTCCACGCCCCGCCGAACGTGGTCGCCGAGTTCCCCCAGCTCGAGGCGGTGCAGGACTTCGACACCCTCCTCGAGCGTCTGCTCACCCAGTAGCGCTGGGAGGTTCAGCTGTAGCGGGTGACGTAGCCGCGGGCCCGGAACAGGCGCAGCATGCGGAGCACGTAGACCATCGAGAGGCCAGCGAGCACAAGGGCGCTGAGCGCGGCCCAGCCGAGGTCGGCCCACGGCACGGCGCCACCGTCGAGCAGGTCGCGCGCCGCCTTGAAGGCATAGGTGGTGGGAAGCACCTTGGCGATCGGTTGGATCGGGCCCGGAATCGAGTCGACCGGATTGAAGACTCCGGACACCGCGAGGATCGTGAACGTGGTGGCCCACGCCAAGATCTCCGCGCTCTGACCGAAGCGAAGCAGCAGGCCGATCACGAGCATCGACGTGGACCAGCCCACCAACAGGAGCACGCCGATGATCGGCACGAGGCCGAGACCCACCTCGCCCAAGCCGAACCGATAGAACGCGAACGCGGTGAGGCTCACCGTGCCCATCGCGGCGACGAGCTTGAGCAGCCCCATCACGGCGAGGCCGATCACGTATTCGATCTCGCGCAACGGGGTGGTCATCACGTTGAGGAGGTTGCGGGTCCATGTCTCCTCCATGAACCCGGTGGCCACCGCGATCTGGCTCTGGAACAGCACGTGGAAGAGCATGATCCCGGCGAGCAGGTAGGGCGTGGTGGCGCGGCTGGCGTCGTTCTGCTGGGCGACGAAGGCACCCAGCGAACCCCACAGCAACACGTCGAACACGGGCCAGAACGCGATGTCGAACCAGCGATGCGGACTGCGCAGGAGCACGTAGCGGTGCCGGCGGACGACGGTGCGAACGCGGAGCCAGGAGAACGGGGCTCGGTCGTCGAGGGCGGCTGTCATGTGGGCACCTCCTCGTCTCGGAGCAGGCCCAGATCCTCGATCTGATCCTCGGCGATGACCGTGCCGGCGAGGTGCAGGAACACCCCTTCGAGGTCGCCGTGGCCGAACGCGTCCGCAACCTCGACGGGCGAGCCATCGGCCACAACCCGGCCCGCTGCCAGGAACACGACTCGCTCGCACAGCCGCTCCACCTCAGCCATGTTGTGACTGGTGACGAGCAGCGCCGTGCCATCGGTGGCGGCGACATCGAGCAGCCCGGTGCGCACTCGGTACGCAACGTCCGGGTCGAGGCTCGCGGTGGGTTCGTCGAGCACCAGCAGCGTGGGGCTGTGGAGGATCGCCTTCACGATGCCGACAAGGGTGCGCTGCCCGGACGACAGCTCCATGCACATGCGATCGGCCAGGTGCGTGATGCCGAAGCGCTCGAGCCCAGCCGCGGCGGCCGCGTCGCCCGCCTTGCGGTTCATGCCGTAGAACCCGGCGAAGATCGACAAGGCCTCCTGCACCCGCAGCCGGTCGGGAAGTGGGAGGTAGCCGGCGACGAACCCGACCTCACCCATCGCAGCGGAGCGACCCCTCGGGAGCTCGTGACCGACGATGGAGATGGAGCCCTCGTCGGGGGTGATCGCGCCGAGGAGCATCAGCAAGGTGGTGGTCTTGCCCGCCCCGTTTGGCCCGAGGAGCCCGACCCGCTCGCCCGCGCCGATCGACAGGTCCACGCCGTCAACGGCCTGCACCTTCTCAAAGGCCTTGCGCAGGCCGCGGACGTCGAGCACGCTCCCCATCGACCGAGGAGTCTGCCGGTTTGGGGGCTTGGGCGCCCGCCAGTTTCCGTGAATCCGGGGCATCGCGCTAGGGTTTCCCTGTTCCGCCGGGGGGCGCAACGTGGAGTCGACACCGACCGGTCTTCCGGCACCGGCGGCTCAACAGCCCCACCGTGGCGGACATCGCGGACTTCGAGCAACCGTGCCCGGGGCCGCATCCTCCTCCGCCATTCCGGCGATTCCCCCAAACCCATGAGGTACCCACTCGCATGAGCGTGGATTCCACCGCCCTCGAACGCTCCGCCCTCGAGCGGAAGGACCGTGACGAGCTGCTCACGATCGCCAAGGCCCTCGGCGGTGAGCCCAAGGCTCGCGTCAAGAAGGCCGACATCGTCGACATGATCCTCGACCTCGCCGGCGTCGGCTCCGGAGCGGGAGAGGCCGCCCCGGCTGAAGCCGCTGCACCCAAGCCGCGCCCGGCCCGCGCTCGGTCGCCTCGTTCGACCGCCGCCGCGCCTGCCAAGGCTTCCGACGACGCCGAGCCCCCCGCTGAGTGGGAGGCCGCCCAGGGCGAGTCGTCCACCCCAGAGGAAGCAGCAGAGGGTCGCGCCACGCCCGAGCCGAGAGAGCGCACGTCGAACCAGCCGGATCGCGGGGGCCGCAACGGCGCCCAGGGTCGCGGCGGGAACCAGAGCGGTTCCGGCCGTCAGGGCAACAACGGCGGCAACGGTGGTGGCAACAACGGCGGCAATGCCCAGGGCTCACAGGGCCAACAGAGCCAACAGAGCCAACAGGGGCAGTCCAGCGGCGCACCGGGCGACGATGAGGAGGGCGGCAACCGCCGTCGCCGTCGCCGGGGCCGCAATCGCGGACAGGGCGAGGGCCAGCCGCAGTCGCAGGGTGGCCAAGGCCAGTCGCAGGGTCAGGGCCAGTCGCAGGGTGCGGTCGAGGAGTACACCGGTGAGCCGATCGACGTCGAGGGCTACCTCGACCTGCGTGACGAGGGCTACGGCTTCCTCCGCATCAGCGGCTACCTGCCCTCCAAGGACGACATCTACGTGTCGGTCAAGCAGGCGCGGCAGCTAGGCCTTCGCAAGGGCGATCATCTGAAGGGCGCCAGCCGTCCCGCGCTGCGCAACGAGAAGAACCCCGCGCTGCTGCGCATCGACCTCGTGAACGGCGACGATCCGGAGAAGGCCCGCGACCGGCGGCGGTTCGACGATCTCACCCCGCTGTTCCCGGACAGCAAGCTCACCCTCGAGCTGCCCAAGGGCACCGACGACATGACGGCTCGGATCATCGACCTGATCGCGCCGATCGGAAAGGGCCAACGCGGCCTCATCGTCTCGCCCCCCAAGGCCGGCAAGACCACCGTGGTCAAGCAGATCGTTCGCTCGATCGAGCTGAACCACCCTGAGGTGCACCTCTTCGTGCTGCTCGTCGATGAGCGCCCCGAGGAAGTCACCGACATGCAGCGGTGGTTGAAGAACGAGAACTCCACGGTCATCGCGTCCACCTTCGACCGCCCGGCCGAGGAGCACACCCATGTGGCCGAGCTCGCGATCGAGCGCGCCAAGCGCCTGGTCGAGGACGAGAAGGACGTCGTCATCGTGCTCGACGGCATCACCCGCCTGTCCCGCGCGTACAACCTGGCGGCTCCGTCCACGGGCCGGGTCATGTCGGGCGGCATCGACACCGGTGCCCTGTACCCGCCTAAGAAGTTCTTCGGGGCAGCCCGCAACGTGGAAGAAGGCGGAAGCCTCACGATCCTCGCCACTGC
>JANOQG010000421.1:0-1696 GCA_031422255.1 Actinomycetes bacterium
CGGCCCCCGCGTCGCCCATCGAGCTGAGCGGCGGTGCGTCGCTCGTGCGCTGCGACCCAGCCCTGGCGCCATCGGCGGTGGCGGCGATCAACGACAGCCTCGACCACCTGTCGCCGTGGATGGCGTGGGCCGCCGAGCCAGCCACCATCGCCGGCATGACCACGTTCTTCGCCGCGTCGGCGGAACTGTGGGACCAGCGCCGCGACTTTGGGTACTCGATCATCGACGCCAGCGGGGCCGCCATCGGGGGGTGCGGGTTGCACAACCGGCTCGGGCCAGGTGCCCTGGAGATCGGCTATTGGGTGCACGTCGATGCTGGCGGGCGGGGGCTTGCCACCGAGGCCGCCGGTGCTCTCACCGAGGCGGCGCTGACCCTGACCAGCGTTGCGCGCGTCGAGATCCACTGCGAGGAGCAGAACGATCGCAGCGCCCGGGTGCCGGCGAAGCTGGGCTTCACCTTCCGTGGGCTGGAGGTGCCCGAGGGCGGGCCCTGCGCCGGTCGATCTACCCAGATCTGGGTGGTGACAGAACCGGAGTGGCGGGCGCGCACGTCGTAGCCTCTCCCGGGTGGACGACCGCCCGATCGGGATGTTCGACAGCGGATTCGGAGGCCTCACCGTCGCCCGGGCTCTCATCGACCTCCTGCCCGCAGAGCACCTCGTCTATCTCGGTGACACCGGTCGCTACCCCTACGGGCCGCGGCCGCAGGACGAGGTGCGTGGCTTCGCTCGCGAGATCATCGAGCGCCTCGTGCGCGAGCACGACGCGAAGCTGGTGATCGTCGCGTGCAACACCGCTGCCGCTACGGGTCTCGAGCAGCTCCAGGAGCAAGTCGACGTGCCGCTCATCGGGGTCATCGAGCCGGGGGTGCGATCGCTGGCGTTGGCTACGCGGAGCGGTCGCGTCGGGGTCATCGGCACGGTTGGCACCGTGGCGTCCGGCGCCTATCAGCGAGCCGTGGCCAGCCTCGCCCCACAGCTCGAGCTGACCTGTGCAGCGTGCCCCGGATTCGTCGAGTTCGTCGAGCGGGGGGAGACCCGTAGCGATCAGGTGGCGGTGTTGGCAGAACGTCTCCTCGCCCCGGTGCGCGACGCCAAGGTCGACGCTCTGCTGCTCGGCTGCACGCACTACCCGTTCCTGGCCCGCACGCTCAGCGACACCATGGGGCGTGACGTCGTCCTCGTTTCGTCAGCCGACGAGACGGCCTTCGAGGTGCGGCGCCGATTGGAGGGCACAGCATTGGCGCGCCCGCCGATGGCTGGTCGTGGTCGTCACACCTGGCTGTCGAGCGGTGATGTCGCGTGGTTCCAACAGCTGGGCGAGCAGCTCCTGGGACCAGAGCTGGGCGACGTGCAGCCTGTCACCTGGGACTGACCGCCCGATCCTGCGAGGATGCGGCCATGTCCGCCTCCCGCCCTGACGGCCGCGCCGTTGACGAACTCCGTCCCATCACCTTCGAGCGCGACTTCACGGTCATGGCCGCGGGGTCGTGTCTGGTCAGCTTCGGCAACACCCGCGTGTTGTGCACGGCGTCCGTCGATGACGACGTTCCCCGCTGGATGCGCGGCAAGGGGAAGGGGTGGGTCACCGCTGAGTACTCGATGCTCCCCGGCGCCTCCCCCGAGCGGATCCGTCGTGAGGTGAAGGACGGCAAGCCGTCGGGCCGCACGCAGGAGATCCAGCGCCTCATCGGCCG
>JANOQG010000422.1:0-2123 GCA_031422255.1 Actinomycetes bacterium
CCGAGTCGTCGCGTGCTGGAGACCCGGGGGCGATGAAGTAGGGCTGCGTCTGAAACGCGTACGTAGGCAGGGCGACGCGCTGGCGCGGTCCAGCGGGGAAGAGCCGCGCTGTGTCGAGCGTTCCTCCCGCGGCCCAGATACGCCCCAGTGCGACCAGGAGAGCGGCGTTGTCGTCGACCGATTCGTCGGGATGGCGCATCGTGGGGACGGCGATCTGACTGGACTTCAGCGCAGGGTGGAGGCGGGCGAGGGTTGACAAGGTCTTTCCGGGCCCGACCTCGAGCAGGAGGCGGCCCGGTTCCTCCGCGAGTGCGGTGATGCAATCGGAGAAGCGCACGGTGTGACGGAGATGGTCGACCCAGTAGCTGGGGTCGGTGGCCTGCTCGTGGGTGATCCACGTCCCGGTGCGATTGGACACCCACGGCAGCTCCGGCGGCTGCAGTGAGATGCCGGCGAGGAACGCTCGAAACTCGTCGAGGACCGGATCGAGCAGCCGGCTGTGCACGGGGGTGCTCACGGGCACCGGGATCGCCTCGACGCCGAGCGTGCCCAGGCGGGCTTCGAGCAGCGCTAGCGCATCGACGGAGCCGGAGACCACGGTCAGGTCGGGACTGTTGACGACCGCGAGGTCGAGGCCGAGCTCGTCGAGGAGAGGAGTGAGCTCGTGTTGGGGCAACGGAATTGCGATGGCGCCCCCCGCGACCCGATCCATGAGCCGACCGCGGAGCACAACCAACCCCAGGCAGTCGGAGAACGAGATCGTGCCGGCGATGCAGGCGGCTGTGTTCTCCCCGAGGCTGTGACCGACGAGGGCCGTGGGCCTGATCCTCCATTCGAGGAGGAGCTGCGCGAGGGCGTACTCGACGATGAAGATCAGGGGCAGCTGGTGGCGCATCTCCCGCAGCTCCTCCGCGGCGGTGTCGCCCCCGTCGCGTTCGAGCAGGAGGGCTCGGAGGTCGAGACCGTGGACGGTCTGTAGGAGTTGCAACCCGATATCGACCTGAGCCGCGAAGACGGGTTCGGCGTCGTACAGATCGGCTGCCATTCCGGGATGCTGAACACCGCCGCCGGGAAACATGAACGCGATCGAGCGCTCGCCCGCTGTCGCGGTGTGGGTGAACACCCGCCGGGGATCGCGTGCCCGAAGCTGGAGAATCGCATCCTCTCGGTCGCGGACGGCCACAACCCGCCGCTCGGTGAACGAGCGGCGCCCGACCTGGAGCGTCCAGGCGACATCCGCGAGGTCCTGCTCCGGATGGGCCTCGAGATGGTCGGCGAGTCGGGCCACGCCCGCGTCGAGGGCGCCGGTCTGCCGGGCCGACAGGGCGAGGAGCTGCCAGCCGTCCGAGGGGGGCAACGCTCCTCGTGCGGGTGCCTCCTCGAGGACGGCGAATGCGTTCGTGCCACCGACCCCGAGGGAGTTCACGCCTGCACGTAGCGGCTCGTCGCCCTCGCGGTGCCAGTCGACGAGGTGGTCGTTGACCGTGAAGGGGCTCTGGTCCAGCTCGAGGGCGGGGTTGGGCTGTTCGAAGTTGAGGCTGGCCGGCAGCGCTCGGTTGCGCAGGGCCAGAGCCACCTTGATCAGACTGGCCGCCCCTGCCGCAGTATCGAGGTGGCCGATGTTCGTCTTTACGCTCCCGATGCGGCAGTACCCTGTCTTGTCGGAGCCGGTTCGGAAGGCCTGGGTGAGCGCGGCCACTTCGATGGGATCGCCCATCGGGGTTCCGGTGCCGTGGCACTCGACGTAGCTGATGCTCTCCGCGTCGACGTCGGCAACGGCGAGCGCCTCGGTGATGCAGGCGGCCTGGCCGTCGACGGATGGAGCGAGGTAGCCGACCTTCTGTGCTCCGTCGTTGTTGACGGCCGTACCCTTCACGACTGCGTAGATCTGGTCGCCATCGGCGAGCGCGTCGTCGAGGCGGCGCAGCGCAACGACGCCCACGCCGCTGCCGAACACGGTGCCCTGGGAGCGATGGTCGAATGCACGACAGTGCCCATCGGGCGAGAGCACCTCTCCCTCGTGGTACTGGTAGCCGCGGCCATGGGGGATCTCGATGGTCACCCCGCCGGCCAGCGCGAGGTCGCACTCGCCCGACAGGAGGTGCTGCACCGCGAGGTGGGTA
>JANOQG010000423.1:0-1932 GCA_031422255.1 Actinomycetes bacterium
ATCGCGTCGCTGAGTCGCTTGACGACGGCTCGCAGGGCTCCGACATCGCGGATTCGGTGCACTTCAAGCGGGAGCCGCTCACCGATGTGGTCACGATTGTGGCCACCACCGACGACCCCAAGCGCTCACAGGCAATCGCCGACGGCTACGCCACGCTCTACTTGGCACAACTGCACGAGCAGGTCGCTGGCTCGCAGGAACCGACGATCGCCCGACTTGACCTAGAGATCACCGCGGTCCGGGCGGATCTGGCCGAAATCGACGCAGAGATGGTCGATGCCATGGCCCCGTACCTGCTCCGCGATCCGATCCCAGCGATCGATCAGGTTGCACCTGGGCTGATCTCGGAGAAGACCATTCTCCTCAACCAGTTCGCCGATCTTCAGGCGCACCGCACCGAGTTGAGCACCGGCCTTCGTGTGTCGACCGAGATCGTGCAGGCGGCCACGCTGCCGGGTGATCCCCTGCAGTCATCAGGCAAGACCCTGCTCGCCATCGGCCTGGTGGCGGGTGCATTCGTTGGTCTGGTGGTCGCCTCAGTGATCGCACGCCTGTCTCCGACAGTCCTCGGCGATGGTCAGGCAGAGGAGATCCTTCGCTACCCCGTTGTGGGTGCGCTGCCGGCCCTTCCGAGCCAGGAGCCCGGTTCCCACGTCCTCTTCGGAGATCTCTCGCCCGCCGCGACGCGCTTCGTCGAGTCGCTCTGCGTACGAGCGGAGGCGGCATCCGAAGGACACTCGACGCTCACCGTGGTGGTGGCCGGCAGTCAGCACGGAGCGGGCACCACGACCTTGGCGGCAGTTCTCGCGCGGCGCTTTGCTGTGCCGGGGTCGCGGGTGCTGCTCGTCGACGCCGATCGCCGCGACCCAGACCTCATCGCCCGCGTGGCCGCCGCCGCCTCGGATCGCCAGCGCTCAGCTCCGCCCAACCTCGAGGTGATCAGCCTGAGTGATCTGGCAGCGCTGTCCTCCGTCCAGCCCGAGGACAGCGCTACTCCGCGCCGTCCCGACGTCCAGAAGCTCATCGCGTTCGCGTCCACGAAGGCAGACGTCGTCGTGTTCGACGGTGGCCCACTCATGGATGCCGTTTCCACCGTGCAGCTTGCGTGGCAGTGCGACGTCGTGGTGTTGGCCATGCCCAGGAATCAACGGATCCGATCGCTTGAGGTGGTGGCGAGCGAGCTGCATGACTGCCATCACGTGCTGCCTGTGTGGACCTCCGCGGGGACCCGCCCGGTCATCGAACGATGGCGCGAGCGAGTTCAGCCTGCGATCAGCGCCAGGTAGCGCCGGCCGATCTCCACCCAGCGGCCGGTGAGCACGCGTTCCGTCGGCAGAATCGTGGCCAGGTAGTGGTCGTCCGCGACGGTGACGTGCACATCGTGGAAGTCGAGCAGACCGCCCCCGAGCCCGCTCCAGGCTTTGTACGCGGCCTCCTTGAGCACCAAGCCGAGGCACGGATCGAGTCCGGCCTCGTCCGCGCGCAACACGGTCGCGGCTTCATCGAGCGTCATCGCCCCGACAGGTTCCACGTCGATGCCCAACGCAGTGAAGGCGGTCGCGGGTCCCACAGCGGCGACCGCCACGTCACGGTCATGGGCGAGCGTCGCCGCCATCCCGAGAGGAACCGCCGGTGCCCGTGAGGGGAGCACGGCGATCTCGAACCGCTCGCCGAACAGGCGCCGGAGCAGCTCTCGTCCAGTGGCGAACTCGTGTTGGCGCGTTCCGGTGGCGGCGCTGACGTGTCGCCGCTCTCCGTCGAACAGACCGCTCAGATAGCGATCGTCGATTGCGAGGACCCCAACCCGGAGGCCCGGAGGAGCGATGGTGTCGAGGGCGTCCTGCAGGGTGTGCTCGAGATGCCCGAGCTCGTTCACGTCGAGGTGGCCTCGACCGACTCCGCAGGCCAGTGCGCTGAGCGGAAGCTGGCGGC
>JANOQG010000424.1:0-1793 GCA_031422255.1 Actinomycetes bacterium
GTCTGGTCACGGGAACCGTGACGCGCGGCCAGCTCGACCACATCTGACACCTCGCCGCTGACCCCACCCCATGACCGGTTCTGGCGTCGGTTCGGGGCGCGGGGTCGCGGGGTGCCAAGAACCGACGCCAGAACGGGGATCTACGATCTTCCGGATGCCCTCGGAGACTGACGCCATCGCCGCGGCTGACCGGCCGGCCACCGTCGCCACGCTGCGACAAGACCTCGAGGCCCTCGGTCTGGCGTCGGGCGATGTTGCCATCGTCCACTCGTCCCTGTCGGCCCTTGGGTGGGTGGCGGGCGGCCCGCAGGCGGTCGTGGAAGCGCTGCTTGCGGTCATCGGCACACAGGGGACGCTCGTCATGCCGACCCAGTCCAGTCAGCTGACCGACCCGGCCGATTGGGTCAACCCGCCCGTGCCGGCCGACTGGGTGGAGCGGGTCCGCGGTGGCCTCCCCGCCTACGACCGGCACCTCACTCCGACGCGGGGGATGGGTGCCGTCGTGGACTGCTTCCGGCAGCATCCGCACACGCACCGAGGATCGCATCCGACGCTGTCGTTTGCCGCCAACGGTCCGCAAGCCGAGGCGATCGTCGATCCGCATTCGTTGGCAGCGGGGCTCGGGGATGACTCACCGCTCGGCCGGCTGTTCGCGCTCGACGCCAAAGTGCTGCTGTTGGGGGTGGGTCACGTGAACAACACCTCGCTGCACCTGGCCGAGCACCGGGCCGAGTGGCGGGGCAAGACGACCGCGAGCGAAGGGGTGCCGATGTTGGTGGACGGTGTCCGCCAGTGGGTGACCTACTCCGACCTCGATCGAGATGAGGACGACTTCGAGGCGATCGGCGAGGCCTTTGCCGCGGCCGGAGGCGAGCGCCGGTCGCCCGTGGGGGTCGGCTTCGGTCGCTTGAGCTCCATCCGACCCCTCGTCGAGTTCGCCGTTGCGTGGATGGAGACGAACCGCGGATCCTGATCGGGCAGGATGTCCGCCGTGACCATCACCTTCTCCAACCGCGTCACCGAGATGCTCGGTGTCGACGTTCCGATCGTCCAAGCGCCGATGGGGTGGATCGCTCGTTCCCAGCTGGCCAGCGCCGTGTCGAACGCCGGCGGGATGGGCATCATCGAGACGTCCTCTGGTGAGCTCGACATCATCCGGGACGAGATCCGCAAGATGCGCGATCTCACCGACAAGCCCTTCGGCGTGAACATCGCCCAGGCCTTCGTCCGCGACCCGGACATCGTCGAGTTCGTGGCCGAGCAGGGCGTGACGTTCGTGACCACCTCAGCAGGCAGCCCGATGAAGTACACGGGGGCACTCAAGGACGCCGGCCTGACGGTCTTCCACGTGGTCCCCGATCTCAAGAGCGCCCTCAAGGCCGTGGACGCCGGCGTGGACGGCCTCGTCGTCGAGGGCGGGGAGGGCGGCGGCTTCAAGAGCCCCCGCCCGGTCTCGACGATGGTGCTGCTGCCGCTCGTCGTGTCGAAGGTCGACGTGCCGGTGATCGCGGCGGGCGGCATCTGCGACGGGCCGAGCATGGCGGCCGCGTTCGCGCTCGGCGCGGAGGGCGTCCAGATGGGGTCGCGCATGGTGTCGGCCGCGGAGTCGCCGGTGCACGAGAACTGGAAGAACGCGATCGTCGCCGCGGCCGAGACCGACACGGTCTTCTTGAATCGCTTCAGCCGACCGGGCCTGCGGGCGCTCCGCACGCAGAAGACGACCGCGCTCGAGCGTCAGGAGCACGTCGGCTTCGACGTCTTCGCGACCGTGCAGGACCTCTACTTCGGCGGCG
>JANOQG010000425.1:0-4793 GCA_031422255.1 Actinomycetes bacterium
GCGCATCGTCTACGTGCGCACGATCGTCCAGCACGACGATGACGACACCCTCCAGGGTGGCCGATCCATCGAGCGCGTCGCCACCGGCCAATACCTCTGAGTATCGATCCCGACATAGGGCGTCGGGATCGAGCTGGTTTGGTGCGCCTTCGGCGCGCTGCGCCCAAGTGCCTCGGCACAGCAAGCTGCACCTCGGCCCGTGGGGGCTCCGGCGGAGCTCCGCCCCCCACGCCCCCCGCCGTAGCCCAAACTCGTCTCGGCTCACGTCGCCGACCGCGCTAGACGTTCTGCTGTGGAGATGGCGGAACCCGATCGCTCGGAGCTCGTGGAGCTCAACCGGACGACGCTCCGACTCTGGTGCTGGGGCGACCCTGGCGCTCCGCCCGTGCTGCTGCTCCACGGGGCCTACGACCATGGCCGGATGTTCGACGAGCTGGCACCGCTGGTCGCTGCCCTCGGCTACCACGCCATCGCACTGGACTTCCGCGGGCACGGCGACAGCGGGCCGCTCGACACCGGCTTCGCCTGGTCCCTGCTGCACGTCGATCTCGCACTCCTGGTGCAGCACCTCGATGCCGGCCCGGTGGGGATCGTCGCCCACTCGTTCGGCGGGGGACAGGGGATAGGGCTCGCTGGCGTCTTTCCGGAGCTCGTGCGGTGGTTGGTGGTGATCGACGGGCTCGGCCCGCCCCCGGTGGCGCTCGTGCCGCCCGATGACATCCGGGACTCCGTGCAGCGTGCGGCGGCGCGTGCCGACCGAGTCCTGTTCGGGGACACGCGGGAGTGGCAGTCCGTCGGGGAGATGGCCGCTCGTCGGGGCGCGAACAACCAGCGACTGCCGGACGAGTGGGCGATGCACCTGGCCCGGCACGGCACGCGCCTGGGTCCTGGTGGTGGGTTGGTGTGGAAGGCCGACCCGATGTTCGGGCTCGGGGTGCCGAGCGAGTTCAACGTCGAGCTCCTCGAGGAGGAGCAGCGCCGCGTGCAGTGCCCGGTGCTGGTCCTCACGGGCACCGAGCCGGACACCTGGCGCGACCTCAGCCCCGAGGAAGAGGCCCAGCGCGTGGGCTGGCTGCGCGCTCGGCACGTGCCAGTTGCCGGAACGGGCCACTACGTCCACCTCGAGGACCCGGACGCGACGATGGCCGCAATCGCTCCGTTCGTGGCCGAGGTGGACGGATGACCACAGTCCTGCTCCACGACCTCGGCGACGTGGGGGGTGGGGCGGCGTGGCGAGCTGTGGCGCCCGACGAGTGGGTGGTGCCCGACCTGCCGGGCCATGGAGCGTCGCCGGCGCCCCGCACTGGGCACTACGACCCGATGGCAGCGGTCGCGTTCGCTCGTTGGGCCATCGGCAACGACGCGGACGCGCGGTTGATCGGCATCCGGGGCAACGCCCACAGCGCGCTGGTCCACGCGGCGGGGGGCGATTGCGGTGGCGGCGTGGTGGTGGTCGACGGCCTGTGGGGCCCGTGGAGACCGCCGGTCGAGGAGATCGACGAGCTGTACGCAACGCTGCGTGCGATCGTGTCGGATCCGGCGGCCCACGGCCCGGTGCCCGCATCCGGGCGAGACCCGCGGACGACCTACGGCTACGGCGTCATGTCCAGCGCTCGGTTCGCCCAGCGGTTCTGGGGCGTCATCGACCAGCCGATCCTCGCCATCGAGACGCCCGCGTCCACCACGCCACCAGGGGAGCGCGAGGAGCGCCTGTCGTGGTTCGCCGGCCCGACCACGCTCACCGTGCTGCCCGACGGTTCGCCAGCGGCGGCGGTCGAGGCCATCAAGAGCTGGCGCTGACGGGCGTCTCTGGCCGAGCGGTAGGGTCGATCTGTGGCGATCCAGAAGGTCCTCGGCATGGAGACCGAGTTCGGGATCATCGTCCGCGGGGGCGACTCCAACCCGATCGCGGCCTCATCGGTGCTGATCAACGCCTACGTGCAGGAGCTCGCTCGGGCAGGCACCGCCACCGGCGCCCCGCGGGTGGGTTGGGACTTCGAGGACGAGCATCCCGGCAACGACGCCCGCGGGTACAGCATCGAGGGCCAGTTTCCGCCGGACGTCGAGACGCACCTCGTGAACGCTGTGCTCACAAACGGCGCGCGCTACTACGTCGATCACGCACACCCGGAGCTGTCCACGCCGGAGTGCGCCGACCCGCGGTCGATCGTGGTCTACGACCGAGCGGCGGAGCGGATCCTGCAGCGGTCCATGCAGGCCGCCACAGCGTTGCTGCCTGTTGGCCAGGAGATCGTCGTCTACAAGAACAACTCCGATCGCAAGGGCAACAGCTACGGCACGCACGAGAACTACCTCGTCGATCGCTCCGTGCCGTTCTCCAAGATCGTCGCCCACGTGATGCCGCACTTCATCACCCGGCAGATCTACACCGGAGCTGGCAAGGTCGGCACCGAGGCTCCCGGCCTCACCAGCGCCGACGTCCCCTTCCAGCTCACCCAACGGGCCGACTTCTTCGAGGAGGAGGTGGGCCTCGAGACCACGCTGAAGCGCCCGATCGTCAACACGCGTGACGAGCCCCACGCCGATCCGCAGAAGTACCGCCGCCTCCATGTGATCGTCGGCGACGCCAACCTCTCCGAAGTGGCCACCTTCCTCAAGGTGGGCACCACCGCCCTCGTGCTCTCCATGATCGAAGACGACTGGCTGCCCCGCGACCTGCTGCCGGCCCGTCCGGTGCAGACGCTCCGACACGTCTCTTACGACATGACCCTGCAGCGTCCGTTCGACCTTGCGGACGGCACCTCGATGACGGCCCTCGAGGCGCAATGGGATCTCTACGACCGGGCTCGCAAGTACGCCGAGGACCGAGGGCTCGAGTGCGTGGGTGGCGATGAGGTGGGCCAGGAGGTGCTCACCCGTTGGGAGGCCGCGCTCACCGGCCTCGAGTCCGACCTCGGCTCGCTCGCCACCACCGTCGACTGGATCGCGAAGCATCGCATGATCGACGGCTACCGCGAGCGCCACGACCTTCGCTGGGACGACGCCCGCCTGGCCGCCATGGACCTGCAGTACCACGACCTACGCCCGGAGAAGTCGCTCGCCGCCCGCGTTGGGCTGGAGCAGATCGCGGGCGAGGACGAGATCAACGCGGCGATGACCAACCCGCCGCCCGACACCCGCGCCTACTTCCGTGGGCGATGTCTGCAGCGTTGGCCCGAGAGCATCGTGGCGGCCAACTGGGACTCGCTCGTCTTCGACGTAGGGGGCGATCCGCTCCGTCGTGTGCCCATGATGGAACCGCTACGTGGAACCGAGGCCCACGTGGGTAGCCTCATCGATGGCTGCGAGACCGCCGCCGATCTACTCCAGAAGCTCGGGCAATAGGACGAGGACAACACCATGGCCGAACGTGAGCAGAAGAAGAAGCAAGCGCCGACCAAGTCCGACGAGGTCGTCGAGGACGTCCCAGCGACGTCCGAATCTGGCGAGAAGATCAAGGGCGAGCTCGACGATCTCCTCGACGAGATCGACGAGGTCCTCGAATCAAATGCCGAGGAGTTCGTAAAGAGCTACGTCCAGAAGGGCGGCGAGTAGTCAGCTCGTCGACGGCCTCATGGACGAGCTGGGGCTTGTGCGTGGCTAGCCTCCGGCTCGTATGACTCTGCCGATCTTCTCTGCTTCTGACGACCCAGGGCCCTCGTTCGCCGACCTGCTGAAGCGGGTGCGCCCGGCGGATGCCCTTCCCGGGAGCGGGCACGACCTCACCATCCCCCACGGCACCACCGTGCTCGGCGTGCGCTACGCCGACGGTGTGGTGATGGCGGGGGACCGGCGAGCCACCTCCGGGAACCTGATCGCGCACAAGACGATGGAGAAGGTGTTCCCGGCCGACCGCTTCAGCGGCGTCGCCATCGCTGGCGCCGCCGGCCCGGCCGTCGAGATGGTGAAGCTGTTCCAGCTCCAGCTCGAGCACTACGAGAAGGTGGAGGGCGCCGTCCTCAGCCTGGAGGGCAAGGCCAACCAGCTCAGCCAGATGGTGCGGAACAACCTGCCCGCCGCCATGCAGGGGCTGGCGGTGGTTCCCCTGTTCGCCGGGTTCGACCTGCTGCGAGGCGAGGGCCGCCTGTTCGAGTACGACGTCACCGGTGGCCGCTACGAGGAGCAGCACCACGTCGCCTCCGGCTCCGGCAGCCTGCACGCCGGCACGGTGGTGAAGCTGGGCTACCGAGACGGGCTCACGAGAGACGAAGCAATCGACTTGGTCGTCCATGGGCTGTATCGGGCCGCCGAGGAGGACTCAGCCACCGGCGGACCCGACCTGATCCGCGGCATCTTCCCGGTGGTCGCCACGATCACCGCTGAGGGCTACCAGCGGGTCGACGATGCCGAGCTCCGCACCCGGGTGGAAGCGCTGATCGCGGGAGGTGGCGCAGCATGACCATGCCCTTCTACGTCGCTCCTGAGCAGGTGATGAAGGACCGGGCCGACTACGCCCGCAAGGGCATCGCCCGTGGTCGCAGCGCGGTGGCCGTGCTCTACACCGAGGGCATCCTCATCGCGGCCGAGAACTCCTCAGCCACGCTTCACAAGGTCAGCGAGATCTACGACCGCATCGCGTTCGCAGGCGTCGGCAAGTACAACGAGTTCGACCAGCTCCGCATCGCCGGAGTGCGCCATGCCGATCTCAAGGGATTCCAGTACAGCCGCGAGGATGTCGACGCCCGCAGCCTTGCCAATGCCTACGCACAGATGCTTGGTCAGATCTTCACCCATGAGATGAAGCCGATGGAGGTCGAGATCCTCGTTGCAGAGGTGGGTATCGAGGGTGCCCC
>JANOQG010000426.1:0-1540 GCA_031422255.1 Actinomycetes bacterium
CGCCCATTCCTGCCAGTGAGGATGTGGGGGTGGCGTTGATCGGGTCCGCGTTGGCGGTTCTGGTGGTGGCTACGTTTCGTTGCTTCGTGTTGTAAACGGGGCACGCCCCGTTCCGGAGGGTGACCGATCTCGCTGCTGTAACAGCGTGATCGTTCACGGTCTCCTTCCCGGGACGTGCGTGCCACCCCTTGACCAGTTGAAGAGAGAAGGGATGGCAATGACCATCGTAGAGAGCACGCGTCCGATCACTGGTGGCGTCGACACGCACCTCGATGTGCATGTCGCCGCTGCGTTGGACCGCAACGGCGGTGTGCTGGGGGTGGAGTCGTTTCCGACGACCCCGGCCGGCTACCGGGAACTGCATGACTGGCTGGTGGGCTTCGGTGACCTCGAACGCATCGGGGTGGAGGGCACCGGCGCCTACGGGGCGGGTCTGGCCCGGTTCCTGCAACGTGCTGGGGTGGAGGTGATCGAGGTCGATCGTCCCAACCGGCAGGAACGTCGCCGCCACGGCAAGTCCGATGAGCTCGACGCGGTCGAAGCGGCCCGGGCGGCGTTGGGGGGTCGGTGTCGGGCGGTGGCCAAGACGGGCGACGGAGCGATGGAAGCGATGCGGGCCCTGTTGGTCGCGAAGCGCTCGGGTCGTCAGGCCCGGGTCCGGAGTCTCAACCAGATCCGCCACCTCAGCTTCACCGCTCCCGACGACCTACGCGCCCGCCTCCAGCCCCTGCCTACCGGGCAGCTGGCGGCGGCGACGGCCCGGCTGCGTCCATCGGGTGACGTCGTGTCCTCGGCGACGAAGCTGGCGTTGCGGACCCTGGGCCGGCGTGTGTTGGACCTCGACGCCCAACTCGCGACCATCGACGACGCCCTCGCCGAGCTCATCACCGCCACCGCCCCAGACCTACTGGCCCTCCATGGTGTCGGCGTCGACACCGCCGCCATCCTGCTGGTCGCTGCCGGCGACAACCCCGAACGGATCCGTTCCGAAGCCGCCTGGGCGCACCTCTGCGGCGTCGCCCCGATCCCGGCGTCATCAGGCAAGGTCATCCGGCATCGACTCAACCCCGGCGGCAACCGCCAAGCCAACCACGCCCTCTGGCGGATCGTGATCACCCGGATGAGCAGCGACCCCCGCACCCGCCGCTACGTCGAACGCCGCAGCGAGGAAGGCCTCACCAAGCGCGAGATCATCCGAGTTCTCAAGCGCTACGTCGCCCGCGAGACCTGGCGGCACCTCCCGCGCTGAACAAGTTCTCGAGCGGCGGCCTGGCCCGATTCCTGCCTGACGCCAACCCGGCTGTCCTTCCATCGATCTGCCGGCCGCCGCTCGAACCACCCCCGGCACCCGCTTGGCCTAATAAGAGATCGCCCTCCACCCGAGTGGCTCATCACTGGTCTGCCAGCAACGCCGGAGCACCTTGACAACACATAGGAGTATCGATAGCGACACAGCGGCTCAGCGGGCACTATGTGCGGTGAGATGCTCCGCAGATCGCTCGTGCTTGTGCCTGGCGTCGTCCTGATCGTGGTGGGCGTG
>JANOQG010000427.1:0-2679 GCA_031422255.1 Actinomycetes bacterium
ATGTGCCACAGGATCGGCCGAGAGCCGATCGGCAGCATGGGCTTTGGGAGGAGCGGGTTGACTTCACCAATGCGCGTTCCGCGCCCGCCGCACAGGATGATCGTCGGCCGGCCCGGGTCCCCCACAGGGCGGACGGTAGCATCGCTCATCCGTCGGCCACGACGACGGCTCCGTGCCCTGCCGTCCCCTATGCTGCCGACCTATGACGCGGCCTGCGGGAGCACACGTAGCGGTCCGCAGCGCCCATGCGCAGATCCCGGCCGGCTGATCGCGGCGATTGCCATGCACGCAATGGTGACCGGTGCCACAGGCTTCGTGGGTCAGCACCTGGTGCGTCGCCTCAAGCAGGACGGTGCCTGCGTCACTGCCGTCGTCAGTCACCGAGGATCGGTGGATGCCGACCAGGTTGCGGCCGACGTGGGCGACACCAATGCCATGTGCCAGCTGATGGAAGCGCAACCTGACGTCGTGTACCACTTGGCTGGCGCCGCGGCTCGGGTGCCAGCGAGCGGCCCCGGCGCGTTCGAGGTCAACAGCAGGGGAACGGCGGCCGTGCTGGAAGCAATCCACCGATGCGGCTCGTCAGCGCGCGTCGTCCTCGCCTCGACAGATGCGATCACGACCAGAGCCCCCGCAGACCCCTACGAGCAATCAAAGGCGGACGCCGAAGACAGCGCCGCGTTCTTCCGTGTCGAGCGTGGTCTGGACATCGTGACCGCACGCCTTTCGAACGTCTACGGACCGGGCGATCGGTCGCGTCAACGTCTCGTTCCCGCCGCTGCGGCGGCGGCAGTCGCTGGTGTGGATTTCAAGCCGCTAGCCCCCGCATCCGTGCTGGACCTCGTGCACGTGGCTGATGCCGTCGCCGCGCTCGTGCTTCTCGGCGTTCACGCCGATGCGCCCATCCAACGCGTCGCGTCGGGTAGGTACGTTACCGTCGAGGATGTTGTGCAGTACGTGGGAGCGATTGCACGTGGGGAAGCAGCGACGGAGCCCGTTGCAACCCCGTACGAGTCACCTGTTCCAGTCGTTCCCGGGTGGACGCCCCAGATCTCTCTCGCGCGTGGGCTCGAGGAAACCGTCCGCTGGTATCTCGAGCGATCACTAGACCCAGGAGCTGGCTGAGGCGTGTACGAAGACTTCTACCGGGACCGCCGCGTGCTCGTCACCGGTCACACCGGATTCAAGGGCGCCTGGCTCGCACTTTGGCTGCAGCGCCTGGGCGCCGACGTCACCGGCTACTCCGACCGTCCACCCACCACCCCGAGCCTGTTCGACGTGGCCGGCCTAGCCAACACGGTCAACCACGTGGAGGGACGGCTCGAGGATCGCAGCCGGCTGACCGAGACCTTCGAACGGCATCGGCCAGAAGTGGTGATCCACCTCGCTGGGCAGGCCATCGTGAGCGTGGGTCACGCGTCGCCCCACGAGACGTTCCTCACCAACGTGCAGGGCACCGTCAACGTCCTCCAGGCCGCCTGCGACACCGATTCGGTCAAGGGCGTCGTCTCGATCACCAGCGACAAGTGCTACGAGAACCGCGAGTGGATCTGGGGATATCGCGAGAACGACGCGCTGGGAGGTGACGACGCCTACAGCCTCAGCAAGGCGGGAGCGGAGCTGGCGATCCGTGCGTACCAGCTGGCCCAGAAGAACCACGGCACGCTGATCGCATCGGCACGGGCGGGCAACGTCGTCGGCGGAGGTGACTGGGCGCCTGACCGGTTGGTTCCCGACGCCACCGCCGCGTTCGCGGAGGGTCGGACGCTGATGCTCCGACGCCCGCAGGCGCGCCGACCGTGGCAACACGTGTTGGACCCGTTGAGCGGCTATCTGCTGCTCGGGGCCCGACTCGCGAGCGGCGACCAGGCCGCCCAGGCGGCGTGGAACTTCGGGCCGTCGCCAGCCGCTGCCGCCACTGTGGCTGAGGTGGTCGACCTCCTCGCACGTGCGTGGGGCACTGAGCCGCACATCACCACGGAGGAGGGCTACGCCGAGAACCACCTGCTACGCCTTGACACAGAGAAGGCGCGACAGCAGCTGGGGTGGTCGGTGTCCCTCGACCTCGAGCAGACGATGGGCTTCACGGCCCAGTGGTACAAGCGCTTCTATGGCGGGGCCGACCAGGACGAGATGGTGGCAGTCACGCACGAGCAGATCGACGCCTTCACAGTGGCTGCACAGCAGCGCGGGATGGACTGGGCGTGAGCCGAACCTTCGAGTGCCGGTTGTGCCGAGCTTCGGAGCCAGAACCCGTCCTCGACCTCGGGAACCTGCCGCTGGCGAACGCGTTCGTGGACCCGGCGATCGAGAACGAACCAGACGCGGCGCGGTTCCCGGTGGCCCTCGTGATGTGCAGCACCTGCCGATTGCTCCAGCTCCGCGAACCAGCGCCGCGCTCCCACCTCTTCGACGACTACCTCTGGACCACCGGCACGTCCTCGACCGCTGTCGCCCATGCGACGGTGCTCGCGGGCCACGTGGCGGGGCTGCGACCGGAGTCGTTCCTCGTCGAAGTAGCGAGCAACGATGGCACGTTCCTGCGGGCGTTCGCGGCTGCCGGGCTTCAGGTGCTCGGCGTCGAACCGTCCAACCTCGCTCACGAAGCAATTGCGGCGGGGCTGCCGACCCTGCGCAGCTACTTCGATCGTGCGGCGGCCGCCCAGATCGTCGAGGAGC
>JANOQG010000428.1:0-20625 GCA_031422255.1 Actinomycetes bacterium
GCCGCGCTCCCGCTGCTCTGGCGCCGGATTCTTCCCCAAGCGCGATCGACTGCGCGGCACTCTAAAACCGGTTTCCGCACGGACGGTGAATCCTCTTCAGCCAACGGCGCGTCCGCCCATTCTTCGCCGTGCTCCCCCGTCTCGACAGCGGCGCCCTCGTGCCCGTCGTGTTCATCACCGACCAGGAGCCCGGGCGCGTCGTGATCGATCCGCCTGAAGGCCTGTTCGACCTCTAGGCCGCCCAATGCGCATCGACATCTTCACCATCTTCCCGGGGCTCGTGGATGGGTTTGCATCGGAGAGCCTGTTGGGCCGCGCTCGCCAGCAGGGCACGCTCGACGTGCGGGTGCACGACCTTCGCGATCGGACGACCGACACGCATCGCACCGTGGACGACAGCCCGTTTGGCGGGGGTGCCGGGATGGTGATGGTTCCCGAGCCGATCTTTGCCGCAGTGGAGCACGTCGACCCTCCGCGTCCGTTGCTCTACCTGAGCCCGGCGGGCCGACGACTCGACCAGGCGTACGCCCGCGAGCTGGCGGCACTCGACGGGTTCAGCCTCCTGTGCGGCCGCTACGAGGGCGTCGACGAACGGGTGCGGGAGCACCTCGTGGACGGCGAGGTGTCCATCGGCGACTACGTGCTCGGCGGAGGCGAGGTGGCGGCGATGGTTGTGCTCGAGGCTGTCGGCCGTCTTGTGCCGGGGGTCATGGGCAACGACACCTCCGCAGACGAGGAGAGCTTCAGCGACGGTCTGCTCGAGTACCCGCACTACACCCGTCCGGCGGAGTTTCGGGGTTGGGGTGTGCCCGAGGTGCTGCGCTCCGGCGACCACGCCAAGGTCGCGCGCTGGCGGCGCGCCCAGTCGCTCCTGCGCACCGTGGCTCAGCGGCCCGACCTCATGGAAGCGCGAGGCGGCCTCACGGCGGAGGAGCAAGCGCTGCTCCGTGAGTTCGACCGCTGAACGGCCCGGCGCCTATCCTCATCTGTCCACCGAACCGCCGCTGCGACCAGCGCCCCACGGAGCGATCAGCATGCAACCCACCGATCTCGTCGACCAGTCCAGCCTCCGCACCGACATCCCCGACTTCGCCCCCGGCGACACCCTGAAGGTGCACGTCCGCGTGGTCGAGGGCTCCAAGGAGCGCCTCCAGGTGTTCCAGGGCGCCGTCATCGCCCGTCAGGGCGACGGGCTCCGCGAGACCTTCACCGTACGCAAGGTGTCTTACGGCGTCGGTGTGGAGCGCACCTTCCCGGTGCACGCCCCGACGGTGGCGAAGATCGAGGTCGTCAGCCGTGGCGACGTCCGTCGGGCCAAGCTCTACTACCTGCGCGATCGAGTCGGGAAGTCCGCCAAGATCAAGGAGAAGCGCGAGCGTTAGTCGCGCTGTCCGCAGACAGGGGCGAGATCGCCTGTCTGCTGGACCAGTTCACCCGCCGCTACTCGAACGAGAAGACGGCTGATGACTACCGCAGGACCCTCACGCACCTGTTCCGCTGGACAGGGCGCAGACACCCGGCACACCTGACGGAGACCGATCTGCTCGCCTGGTGCACCTCTGGGAGCCCGGCGAACAACACCGTGTACCAACGGACCTCCAAGGTCTGCACGTTCCTGCGCTGGTGTCTCCGAGAAGGTCACATCGACCGGAACCCCGCGGAGCACCTACGGGACGCCGACTCGCCGCTGCGGACCTTTCGGCGCACGTTCGGCAAAGTGCAGTCCAAGCACCCCGGCCGATGGCTGACCCACGCCGAGGCCTACGGGCAGCTCGTCGGCTCCTGCCAGGACGGCACGACTGTCGGCCTTCGGGACGAGATCGTGCTCCGGCTGGGACTGGCCGGGATGCGCCTGGCGGAAATCGGCGGCCTGCGAGTGGGTGACGTCGCCCGCCTTCCGCTGATCACCTGGACCGGCAAAGGCCACACGCCGAGACGAATGACGGCAGGTGCGGGCCTGGCCGATGCGATCGGCCGCTACCTCGACGAGTACCCGGACCCCGCGACGCAGGACGTCGCGATTGGCAGTTCAGGGACGGTCGTTCGGCGCTGGCTTCGGCCTCCCGCGGCAGTCGCAGACCATCTGGTCGACCAACTCGCTCAGGCCGTCACGGGTCGGCTTGCGGATCTGCATCCAACCGATCATCGAGCCGCAGTTCTCGCACCAGTTGACGTCGTGCATGGCGGAGATGGTCGGCCTGGGAATCGGCATTCCTTATGCCAATGATCCGAACGGCCCAGCCGTCGCGACAATGATCGCCTCGCCTGGCACAGTCTGAAGCCTCTTTGTGTCAAGGAGTGTGTTTGAGGGCGCGGGACGCGGCGATCGCCGCGGTGATCCGGGCGCGGACGTCGCCGAGGTCGCGGTCCAAACGCCGGATGTCGACGAGGAGGTCCTGGGCCAGGCGTTTGCGTTCAACCTCGACCGGGCTCGTCGGACGGACCCGCCGCAGCAGCACCGCGGCCCGGTCGGCCCGCAACCGCACGGGAGCGCCACCAGGGATCAGCTCACGTAGCAGGACATGCAGCCGGCAGACCGTCTGGGTCCGCAACGAAACCAGGTCGCGGTGACGGTCCGACAACAGGCGCAGCACCGCGGTGTGGTCCCGGTCGCCGCTGATCGTGTCGTAACCCCGCGATCGCGGTCGACGCCTCTTTCGAGCCACGCCGCGACATCGCCCGAGTCCCGGGCAGCCCTTTGTGCCATCATCAAGAGTGTGGCCGGGCAGCGCATGAGGGCGGCGATACAGACGCACTTTCGGTCGCGTCGGCTGAACCGCCTCTACCCGTTGTTCGAGAGGGTGCACTCCGAACGCGGCGCCGTTGACCTCGTCGACATCGGTGGTACCCAGCGCTACTGGCAGCTCGCTTCCCAGAGTGCGTTGGAGCAGTTCAACGTCACGATCACGGTGGTGAACCTCCCCATAGAGAACCTGCCGGAGGACAACGGCCGCTTTCGCTTCGTGTCAGCCGACGCATGCGACCTCAGCTCCTTCGATGATCGGACGTTCGACATCGCTCACTCGAACTCCGTCGTGGAGCACGTTGGAGACTGGGAACGAATGACCCGGTATGCATCTGAGTTGCGCCGCGTAGCGGATGCCTTCTACGTGCAGACGCCGAACTACTGGTTCCCGATCGAGCCCCATGCGATTACCCCGTTCTTTCACTGGCTCCCAAAGCCACTCCGTGTCCGCCTGGTGGAGAGGTTCGCGTTGGGGAACTGGAAACGAGCCGAGACCATCGACATGGCGATGCGCGAGGTGGAGAGCGCAAGACTCCTCACCCGTCGAGCGTTTCAGGCACTCTTTCCCGACGGCGAGTTGCACACCGAACGTGTCCTCGGTTGCGCGAAGTCCTTCGTCGCCGTTCGCAACTCGGCGAGTCCTCTCGGGTAGCCGACAAACGACCGACGTTCTGATGGTCCCGTCGCCGTCGTATTGAGCGGGGAACTGCGGGTGAGACGGCTCCTGAATGATCTGCCGAGGCCCGTGGCACGCGGATGTCCGTGATCGCCGGACATGTGCAGCGGCTGATTCCTGTTCCTTACTGCCCAGTGAGATGGTGTGTTGGCTAGCGGGGGGCGGTCGTGGTGGTTGCGTTCGGCGGCTTCTAACGGGTCACGTCCCGTTCCGGAGGGTGACCGATCTCGCTGCAGCAACAGCTCGATCGTTCACGGTCTCCTTCCCGGGACGGCGTCGGACCGACACCGCCGCCACGCTGCTGGTCGCTGCCGGCGACAACACCGAACGGATCCGGACCGAAGCCGTATGGGCCAACCTCTGCGGCGTCGCCCCCCTCCAAGCGTCATCGGGACGCACGACCCGACACCGACTCAACCGCGGCGGCAACCGCCAAGCCAACCACGCCCTCTGGCGGATCGTCATCACCCGCATGAGCTCGGACCCCCGCACCCGGACCTACGTGCAGCGCCGCCGCGACGAAGGACTCACCAAGCCAGAGATCATCCGCGTCCTCAAGCGCTACGTCGCCAGCGAGACCTGGCGGCACCTACCCCGCTAACGATCTGGAGCGGCGGGCCTGGCCCGATACTGCCCCGACGCCACCGGCTCTCCTCACAACGATCTGCCGGCCCGCCCCTCCAACCCATCCCCCGACACGGCATTGGCCTCATAAGAGCCCGCCCTCCACACCGAGTGGCCCATCACTGGTCTGCCAGCACCGTCGGAACCCCACCACTTGACGACATAGGAGCATCGCTATGCCCGTGCAACGCCATGGTCCCGTTGACCCTCCCCCTCGCCGGACGCCGTCTCCTGCATGATCTGGACACACCGATTGAGCAAGGAAGGAGAGGATGAGCGTGGAGCAACAGCAGAGTGAGACGCGCATGAGTTATCAAGGAGAAGCGCGAGCGCTGAGCGCCGCGCCTGCCAAGCCTCACCTGTCACAGGGGCGGCGGTAGCCTCCGAGCATGTCGACCGAGGACCTCGAGCGCTACGAAGCCGAGATCGAGCTCCTGCTCTACAAGGAGTACAAAGACGTCGCCCCGATGTTCACCTACGTCGTGGAGACGGAGCGGCGCTTCTACCTCGCGAATGAGGTCGAGCGCGTTGTGCGCAACGAAGACGGGCGCACCTACGTGGAGCTCAAGATGCGGGATGCCTGGGTCTGGGACATGTACCGCACCACGCGCTTCGTCGCATCGGTGTCGATCGTCACCTTCAAGGACGTCAACATCGAGGAGCTCCCCAAGAAGGAGATCTGACATGGCCGACCCACGCCGGGCCTACGGCGCTGCGGGGGAGGCCCGGGCTGCGGCCTGGTATGAGGAGCGGGGCTACGAGGTGCTGCAGCGTAACTGGCGCTGCAAGGAAGGCGAGCTCGACCTCGTGGTGCGCCGCGGGCGAGATCTCGTGTTTGTGGAGGTCAAGGCCCGGCGCACTGATCGCTTCGGATCCCCCGCTGAGGCCGTCACTCCCGCGAAGCAGCGACGGCTGCGCACGCTCGCTGGCCGCTACCTCGAGATCACCGGTGTACGGCCGTCGTCGCTGCGCTTCGATGTCGTCGCCATCCTCGGCGACCGTCTCGAGGTCATCGAAGCTGCCCTCTAGCTGTGTCGGGCGCTAGCCCAGGAAGGCCCACAGCACGAGAGCGAGGCAGACGAGGACGGCTCCGGCGACCATGACGTAGTCGGCGGGGGAGCGGTGGTGCTTGCGGTAGGGGTTGAGGCCCATGGCCGCCAGTATGGTGCCGGCGATGGAGACGTTGAGGATCGAGCGCGCCGACGGCATCGTCACGATCACCTTCGACCGCCCCCACAAGAAGAATGCCGTGAACAGCGTGATGTGGGACGAGCTGGCCGGGGTGGCGGCGTCGATCGTGGGCAACCCCGACGATCGCTGCGTGGTGCTCACCGGTGCCGATGGCGACTTCTGCTCGGGTGCCGACCTGTCCGACTCGCCGCCGTCGTCCACTCACCAGCTCGCCTCCATGCGACGCATCAACGCGGTGGTGCAGGCCTTCCACGAGCTGCCACAACCCACCATTGCTCGTGTCGATGGAGTCGCCGCCGGGGTGGGCATGAACTTCGCACTCGGGTGCGACCTCGTGCTGGCCAGCGACCGCTCGCGCTTCTCTGAGATCTTCGCCCGACGGGGCCTCTCGCTCGATGGTGGCGGTTCTTGGATCCTGCCGAGGCTCGTGGGCCTCCACAAAGCCAAGGAGCTCGCGCTGTTCGCCGAGGTGATCCCGGCAGCCGAGGCACTCCGACTCGGGATCGTGAACCGGGTGGTGCCGGTCGACGAGCTCGACGCGCTGGTGGCCGACTGGGCCGGGCGCCTCGCCGCGGGCCCGCCCATCGCCCTCGCCATGACGAAGCGGATGCTGAACCGCTCGTTCGAGCAGAGCTTCGAGCAGGCCCTCGACGACGAAGCCCGCAGCCAGACGATCAACTTCGGCACGCGCGACACGGCGGAGGCGATTGGCGCCTTCCTTCAGAAGCGCGAACCGCGCTTCGAAGGCAGATGATCACTCGCGCTGACCCCTACCGGAGCGTCGTACCCGCTGCCTAGGATGGGCTGAGCGCCTCGACGGCCGGCGCTTGTCTTCGGCCTCCTCCGTAGCCACCACCCGACGTCTCGGGTGCCACCACGAGGAGCCCGCTGTGCTCGGCCTCGTCCCCTCGGCCTCCCTCCTCGGCGTCGATGGTCATGCCATCACCGTCGAGGTTCACATCAGCAAGGGGCTGCCCTCCTTCAGCGTCGTCGGGTCGCCCGACGCAGCGTGCCGAGAGGCGAGCGGCCGAGTGCGTGCGGCGCTGCTGTCGAGCGGCGCGGAGTGGCCCACGCACCGCATCACCGTGAACCTCGCGCCGCCCACGGTTCGGAAGGTCGGTGCCGGCCTCGACCTCGCCATCGCCGTGGCGATCTTGGTGGCCTCCGAGCAGGTGAAGCAGGAGGCGGTCGCCGGGTTGGCCTTCCTCGGTGAGCTGGGTCTCGACGGCACGTTGCGTCCGGTGCCCGGCACGCTCTGCCTCACAGAAGCCTTGGGGGAGCGGGCCGTTGTGCTCCCGGCCGCGTGTGCTGGCGAGGCTGGGCTCGTTGGCGACCGCACCATCCACGGGGTCGACACCCTGGCGCGTGTGATCGCGTGTCTTCGTGGCGAGGAGCCATGGCCCATCGCGCCGACGGAGGTGCCGCCTGAGCCCTTGCCGGCGATTGCCGACCTGGCCGACGTGCGGGGCCAGCCCGTCGGGCGCTACGCCCTGGAGGTGGCCGCGGCTGGCGCGCACCATCTCCTCCTGTTGGGCCCCCCAGGTGCGGGCAAGACGATGCTTGCGTCGCGGTTGCCCGGATTGCTGCCTCCGCTCACGGACGGCGCCGCACTTGAAACCACCCGCATCCATTCCGCGGCGGGTCTCGGCTTGCCCGTCGGGGGGCTCATACGTGACCCGCCCTTCCGGGCGCCGCACCACGGAGCGTCGTCAGTGGCGCTGGTGGGCGGCGGCAGTCTGACGATGCGTCCCGGCGAGATCAGCGCTGCGTGCAACGGCGTGCTCTTCCTCGACGAGCTGGCGGAGTTCGCATCCCACGTGCTCGATGCCCTGCGCCAGCCGCTGGAGGAAGGCGTGGTGCGCGTTGCTCGCGCTGCGGCCACGGTCACCTTTCCCGCTCGGTTCCTGCTCGTCGCCGCGATGAACCCTTGCCCGTGCGGCTACGGCGGTCGGCCGGGCGGGTGTCGCTGCACGGACGGTGCCCGGGCTCGATACCAACGGCGGCTCTCGGGCCCGTTGCTCGACCGATTCGATCTGCGGGTCGAGGTGTCTCGCCCGTCGGTCTCCGACTTGATGAGTCGATCCCGCAGCGAGCCCACCGCCGAGGTGCGCAAGCGCGTCCTCGAGGCGCGGGCGTTTGCGGAAGCCCGGGGGACCGGCACAAACGCTGCCATCTCGGTCGCCCGCCTCGACGAGCTGGCACCGCTTGGGGACGGTGCGGCCGACGTGCTGGTCCAAGCCCTGCAGAGCGGCCGCCTCTCCGCTCGAGGCCTCCACCGAGTGCGGCGCGTCGCTCGTACAGTGGCCGACCTCCAACAGCACGAGGGCCCGGTCACTGCCTCCCATGTGGCGATCGCGCTGAGCCTCCGAGCCGACGCCGCGATGGCCTCGGCCAACCCGTCGGCTCTCTCGGCATGACCGACACTCGTGCGCTCGGCTACGCCATCCTGCTCGCCGGTCACCCGGGTGTTGGTCCTCGGCGCCTCGCCCAGATCCTGGCTGGTCCCGGTGCCGAGCGGGGCTGGCGCGACGTCGGGGGCGATCCCCTCAGCGACCCAGACATGGTGGTAGCCACCTATCGCGCTGCGGGGGTGGAGGCGCTCCTCGTCGACGATGCTGCCTATCCCGCGCGTCTGCTGCTCGACCCTGAGCCGCCTGCGTTGCTCTTCGTGCGAGGCGACCTGCGCGCCGCCGAGGCAACCTCGGTTGCCATTGTCGGCACCCGCCGCTGTACCGGCAGCGGAGCAGGAGTTGCGCGGGAGCTCGGGCGCGACCTCACGCATGCGGGCGTGGCCATCGTGTCTGGCCTCGCCCTCGGCATCGATGGTGCCGCGCACCGCGGTGTGCTCGATGCGGGAGGTGCACCGGTCGGTGTTGTGGGTAGCGGCCTCGACGTCGTCTACCCATCTCGTCATCGCGACCTTTGGGACGCGGTGGCCTCCGCGGGGGTCTTGCTGAGTGAGGCGGCGCTTGGCGTACGACCCGCAGCGTGGCGCTTCCCGGCCCGCAATCGCATCATCGCCGCCTTGGCCGACGTCGTTGTCGTCGTCGAGTCGCACGCGGCAGGTGGATCGATGCACACGGTGCACGAGGCGATCGAGCGCGACCGCCTGGTGATGGCTGTGCCGGGATCGGTGCGGAGCCCGTCGGCGGCGGGCACCAACCAGCTGATCGCTGAGGGGTGTCCTCCCGTGCGCGACGCCACGGATGTGCTCGTCGCACTCGGGCTCACGGTTGCCACACGAGCTGCCACTCCCGACCCGCGCGTGCGCCCCGATGCCGGCGGTCGAGCGGTCTTGGACGGCTTCGACTGGGAACCCGCCACGTTGGAGCACCTCGCAGTTCGCACAGGGCTGCCGCTGGCCGACCTCGCAGTGACGCTCGAGATGCTGCAGGCGACCGGATGGGTTGATCGGGCCGGCGGCTGGTACGAGCGGGTGGCGACCTGACCGGGGGCTCCCCATCGCTCGTTCCCTTCGACGGTACGGTGATCAGATGGCTTGGCACGAGCGGGAGTTCCTCGCCTCGCTCACCTCGGTGGCCCCCCGCACGCTGGAGGCCTACGGCTCAGACCTGGCCGGTTTCACCACCTGGGCGGAGCGCGGCGGCGTGGTCGACCCGAACGGGGTCGATCGCACCCTGTTGCGCCGCTACGTGGCCCACCTGTCCACCCGGCGCTATGCAAAGCGATCGATCGCACGAAAGGTGTCGGCGCTGCGGCGCTACTTCCGCTGGGCGGCCCGCACCGGTCACGTCGAGGCGGACCCGTCGAGCAACTTGTCGGCGCCGCGCGGCGAGGGTCGTCTGCCTCGGGTGCTCCGTCAGGACGAGCTCAGCGCGCTGCTCGACGCCCCAGGCAGCGCGGCGCTCGCTGGCGATGCTGCCTACAAGGCGCGCGACGACGCCGTGCTCGAGCTCCTCTACGGCAGTGGGTTGCGAGTGGGGGAGCTCTGCTCGCTGGATCCAGGCGATGTCGACCTCGATCGCGGCCGCACCACCGTTTGGGGCAAGGGCGCCAAGCAGCGGGTCCTCCCGCTCAGCGAACCCGCGGTGGCGGCCCTGCGCACGTGGCTGCTCCACCGCCCGCACCAGGGAGCTCTGTTCGTCAATCGCCGCGGACATCGCCTCACCCCCCGGGATGTGCGCCGGCTCCTGGATCGCCGTGCGGCGTCACCCACGCACCCACACGCCCTCCGCCACACCTTCGCCACGCACCTTCTCGACGGTGGTGCCGACCTGCGGGCAGTGCAGGAGCTCTTGGGTCACGCCGACCTTGCCACCACGCAGAGGTACACTCACGTCAGCCGAGAGCGGCTTCGTTCTGTTTACGAAGCCACCCACCCGCGGGCGCAGGGATGACTGGTACAGGGATGACCCCTCGATGAGCAGTATCGAACCGGAACTCGAACAACTCTGGGCCGACTACAAGGAGTCCGGCACGCGGGAGGTGCGCGAGAAGCTGATCCTCCACTATTCGCCTCTGGTGAAGTACGTCGCCGGCCGAGTTGCCACCGGCCTTCCCCAGAACGTCGACCAGGCCGATCTCGTCTCCTACGGCATCTTCGGCTTGATCGATGCGATCGAGAAGTTCGACCTCGAGCGCGGCTTCAAGTTCGAGACCTACGCCATTGCCAGGATCAAGGGGAACATCCTCGACGAGCTGCGTTCAATCGACTGGGTTCCCCGGTCCGTGCGGGCCAAGGCGCGGGCGATGGAGAAGGCGTACTCGAAGCTCGAAGGCGAGCTGCATCGCACGCCGTCCGATGTCGAGCTCGCCGACGAGCTCGACCTGACCGAGGCGCAGCTCCAGACCACCTTGGGACAGATCTCCTTCACCGGTCTCGTTGCGTTGGACGAGATGCTCTCCGGCGGCGATCGCGGCGACGCCACGACGTTGGGGGACACGCTCCCCGATGGCGGCGTAGGCCCCGTGGCGGCCTATGAGGTCGAGGAGATGCGCCACATCCTCGCCGACGCCATCAATCGTCTCCCCGAGCGGGAGAAGACGGTGCTCACGCTCTACTACTACGAGGGTCTCACCCTCGCGGAGATCGGCTCGATCCTCGGCGTGACCGAGAGCCGCATCTGCCAGATTCACACCAAGGCTGTCATTCAGCTTCGGGCCCGCATCGCGGCGTCCGAGCGCGAACCCGCCTGACGACCACCCGACTCGCGCCTCCCGGCTGCCCGCCCTTCCCCCTCCCGTAGTCCTGCGCGCCCCTACCGGGAGGCTCGATGCGCCGCATCGCGCTCGTCTTCAGCTGTGCCCTGCTCGTCGCCGGCAGTGCGGCCCCCCTGGCCAGCGCTGCCCCGGATCCACCGCTGTACCTCCCGCCGGTGGATGCCCCGGTGGCGGATCCCTTCCGTCCGCCGGCCACCCGCTTCGGCGCCGGTAATCGAGGGCTCGAGTACGGCACCGCGGCTGGAACGGCCGTGTCGGTCGCCGCTGATGGAGCCGTCACCTTCGCCGGCATGGTGGCGGGGTCGCTCCACGTCACCGTGCGCCACCTGGACGGGGTGCGAACCACGTACTCGTTTCTTGCCCGTCTGGACGTCGTCGTGGGGCAACGGGTCAGCCAAGGCGATGTGGTCGGCACGACGACGGGCAGGTTGCACCTGGGTGCTCGTCGCGGCGACGCGTACTTCGATCCTTCCTCCCTGTTCGACGGCGGAGCGCCCGTCGTTCGCCTCGTGCCCTTCGATGAGCCCCCCGGCCTCGGTGCACGCGGGGAGCGCAGTGCGATCGGGCAGCTCATCGACGGGGTCGGCGGGCTGCTGGGATCGGGGGCCGACTGGTTGCGTTCCGGTGGCCAGCAGCTCCAGACGATCGTGCACTACCACGATCGCTTTGGCATCCCGATGGCGGCGTTCAACAACGGGCTCACCCTTCTCACGGCATGGCAGCGCGCCCAGCGGCAGTCTCAGCGCCCGTGCTCGGCGGCTGGTGCCGACCCGCCTCCTCCGCCCGGACGACGTGTCGCGGTGCTCGTAGCCGGCCTGGGATCGAACAGCCGGGAGGCAACGGTGGAGGACGTCGACACCGCGGGGCTCGGCTACGCCGCACCCGACGTCCTCCGGTTCAGCTACGCCGGGGGACGTACGCCCGACGATGGCGATGGGCTGTCGGCGATTCCAGCCATGGCATACGAAGCCGCGAACACTCAGACCGATCTTCGGGCCACCGGTCGGCTCCTCGCTGACCTCATCGAGGAGGTCGCAACCGCGGCGCCAGGCACCCCGATCGACGTGATCGCCCACTCTCAGGGAGGGGTCGTGGTGCGGCTTGCCCTCATCGAGCTCGAGGAGCGGCACGGTGTCGAGTGGCTTCGTCGCCTTGGGTTGGTCGCCACCCTCGGGTCGCCCCATCGGGGCGCCGATCTGGCCACCGGCTTGTACGCCATCAGCCAGACCGAGTCGGGCGGCGGGCTGCTTGATGCCTACGCCGCAGCTTCCGGCTTGGCCCTGAAGGCCGACGGCTCCTCGGTTGCCCAGCTCAGCGAGGTGTCTGACGTGGTGCGCGAGCTCGAAGCTCGCCCGATCCCCGAGGTGGTGCGGGCTGTGACGATCGCCGCCCGAGGCGACCTGATCGCACCCGTGCCATCGACTCGGGCGCCGGGGGCGATCGAGGTGGTGGTCCCCCTGGTCGGCCCGGACGCGCACGCTGACCTGCCAGGCAGCGAGGAGGCACACCGTGAGCTGCGCCTGGCGTTGGCTGGGCTCCCCCCGGGCTGTCAGTCCTTCACGGATTCCCTCCGAGATCAGCTCGGCGGCGAGGCGATCAGCTACGCGGAGGACCTGCTCGGCGGGCTCGGACTGATCGCTGCGGGCTGGAGCGATCTGCACCCCTAGGGGACCATGGTTGCCGACGCCCGTTGGCCGCCGGCCCGCCTGCGCCGCTAGTGTCGACCCTCGGCTCGGGGACCTCCCGAGTCGAGATCCACACACACCAAGCACCCGGGCCATCCCGCGGTCGCTCCTGTCGGTTCAAGACGGGGGCGCCAGGCCCGGCGTCGGCCTTCAGCCGACACAGCGAACCACGGGAAGGGAGCCCATCGTGGCCGTCGTCACCATGAAGCAGTTGCTCGAGGCCGGTGTCCATTTCGGACATCAGACCCGCCGTTGGAACCCGAAGATGAAGCGCTTCATCTTCGGTGAGCGCGGTGGCATCTACATCATCGATCTCCAGCAGACGCTCGTCCGGATCGAGACCGCCTACAGCTTCGTCCGCGACCTCGTCGCCGACGGCGGAACGGTGCTCTTCATCGGCACGAAGAAGCAGGCCCAGGACCCGATCCAGAGCTACGCCGAGAAGGTCGGGATGCCGTACATCAACCAGCGTTGGCTGGGCGGCATGCTCACGAACTTCGAGACAATTGGCAAGCGCGTCGCCAAGATGCAGGAGTACCGCCGGATGCGAGCATCCGGTGAGTTCGAAGCCATGCCGAAGAAGGAAGCCCTCCTCCTCAGCCGTGAGCTCGAGAAGCTGGAGCGCAACCTTGGCGGCATCGCTCAGATGGAGCGCCTACCCGACGCCGTGTTCATCCTCGACACCAAGAAGGAGCACATCGGTGTCACCGAGGCGAACAAGCTCGGCATCCCGATCATCGCGGTGGTCGACACCAACTGCGATCCCGACATCATCCAGTTCGTCATTCCGGGCAACGACGACGCGATCCGCTCGGGCAGCTTGATGTGCCGGGTCATCGCCGACGCCGTCGAAGAGGGTCGCTTCATCGCCTCTCGCCGGAACGAAGCTGCTGCGGCGCCCGCCGTCGAGCGCACTGAGGACGAGGAAGCTCGCGTTGCCACCGAGCAGGCTGAGGCCCGCCGCCAGGCCCTCATGGCCCAGCAGGAGCGCGAGGCCCGCGTCGCCTCCGGACAGGGTCTGGCCATCCCGCCGCCCCCGGCTCTCGTCACGGAGGCTCCAGCAGCCGAGGCTCCCGCTGAGCCGGTTGCTGAGGCTCCGGCTGAGCCGGTTGCTGAGGCTCCGGCTGAGCCGGTTGCTGAGGCTCCGGCTGAGGACTGACCCCACCCCTTCGCCCCCCATTCAGGAGCAACCCCACAATGTCGTTCACCGCCAAGGACGTCCAGGCCCTCCGTCAAGCCACCGGCGCCGGGATGATGGATTCCAAGCGTGCCCTCACCGAGTCCGACGGCGATTTCGACGCCGCTGCGAAGTCGCTTCGGGAAAAGGGCCTCGCGAAGTCCGTCGACCGTTCAGATCGGGAGAACACCCAGGGCGCGGTAGCCGTGGGCTCGGCTCCAGGCGCGGCCGCCATCGTCGAGCTCAAGTGTGAGACCGACTTCGTCGCCAAGTCTGATCAGTTCCTCGAGGTGCTCGACGCCCTTCTTGCGGCGGTGCTCGCGGACGGGGAGTCGGGAGTCGCCACCCAAACGGAGCGGGTCGACGACCTCAAGGTCACCCTGAAGGAGAACATCGACGTCGGCCGGATCAAGTGGCTCGCGGTTGCCGATGGTCAGGTGCTCGACACCTACCTCCACAAGCAGGAGGGCCGCGGCGTGAACGCGGTCGTCGTCGTCCTTGATGGCGGCGACGCGGCGCTGGCCCATGAGGTGGCCGTATCGGCTGCCTTCAGCAAGCCCCGCTTCCTCACGCGCGACGAGGTGCCGCAGGCCGAGGCCGACGTCGAACGCGCCACCCTCGAAGGCATCACGAGGGCGGAAGGCAAGCCAGAGCAGGCCATGGAGAAGATCGTCAGCGGCAGGCTGAACGCGTGGTACAAGGACCAGGTGCTGCTCGAACAGCCTTACGCCAAGGACGACAAGCAGTCGATTACGCAGCTGCTCGGCGATGCAACGATCGCCGGCTTCGCTCAGGTGTACATCGGGTCTTGAGCTCCTCGCCCCACTACTCGCGGGTGATGCTGAAGCTGTCCGGCGAGGCGTTTGCCGGGCAGGATGGCAATCCCATCGACGGCAAGGTGGCCGAGTTCGTGGCCAGGGAGATCGTCGGTGCTCGCGAGCTCGGTGTCGACATCGCGGTGGTGGTGGGAGGCGGCAACATCTGGCGTGGCCTCACCGGGGCCGGAGCCGGCATGGACCGAGCCCAGGCCGACTACATGGGGATGCTCGCCACCGTCATGAACGCCCTCGCGCTCCAGGACACCCTGGAGCGCCTCGGTCAGCCCACTCGAGTGCAGAGTGCGATCCACATGTCTCAGGTGGCCGAGCCGTACATCCGGCGTCGGGCCACGAGACACCTCGAAAAGGGCCGCGTCGTGATCTTCGCCGGCGGCACCGGCAACCCCTTCTTCACCACCGACACGGCGGCAGCGCTGCGGGCTGTTGAGATCGAGGCAGGCGTCATGCTCCGTGGCACGCACTCCGGCGTGGAAGGCCTCTACACCGACGACCCGCGCACGAATCCCGAGGCCACGCTCATCCGCGAGGTCACCTACCTCGAGGTCCTCAATCGGGGTCTCAAGGCCATGGACTCCACAGCGATCACGCTGTGCATGGACAACGCCCTTCCGATCGTGATGTTCGATCTGCTGCGTCAGGGCAACGTCCGGTCCATCCTCGAGGGAAATCCGATCGGTACTGTGGTTCGATGACCAGCGAGCTGATCGCGCTCGTGCTCGACGACGCCGGCGAGAAGATGCACCGAGCCGTGGACCACGCGCGCAAGGAGTTCTCCAGCATTCGTACGGGGCGGGCCGCCCCAGCGCTGGTGGAAAAGATCCTGGTGGAGTACTACGGCAGTCAGGTCCCGCTCCAGCAGATCGCCGGATTCCAGGTTCCCGAGGCGCGCATGCTCGTGATCAGCCCCTACGACAAGACTGCCCTCGGCGCCATTGAGAAGGCCATCCAGCAGTCCGATCTTGGGCTCAACCCCAGCAACGATGGCGAGATCATCCGTCTCACGTTCCCGCAGCTCACGGCCGATCGGCGCAAGGAGCTCGTCCGCGTGGTGAAGGGGATGGCGGAGGACGGGCGCGTTGCCATTCGCAACCTTCGGCGGGCTGCCCGCCAGGAGCTCGAAAAGGCGGATGACATACCCGAGGACGACCTCACGCGTGCGGAGAAGGACCTCGACAAGCTCACCCACGCCCACGAGGCGGAGATCGACACTGCCCTCGAGCACAAAGAACAGGAGCTGCTCGAGGTGTGAGCCAAAGGTCCGGCACGAGCCGGGCCGGGCATTCAGACGAGCGATGGAGGTCAGATGACCGACGAACGCGGAGACCAGGACGGCAAGCGAACGGCCCCACCTGAGGGCGTGCGCATCATCGGCGCAGAGGAGGCCGCCGAGGCTCTCGAGCGGGGCGACGTTGCCCAGCGTCGCACCGGCGACGAGCTGCGCTATGGCGATCGTCCCCCCGCCCCGACGACCGATGGCCCACGCCCGGTCCTGCGGTTCCCACTCGGTTCGTCATCTGATGCGCGGGACATCGAGCGCCCGGCCGTAGCCCCTTCCGACCCCGTGTCGGAGCAGGTGGAGCTCCCGCACTGGACCGAACCCGCCACGGGTCAGGTTCCTCAGATCCTCCCCGAGCAGCCCGGACAGCCCGCCAGCGAGAGCGACGACTGGACGAGCTTCGCCACCTCCACTCCTCGCTGGCGCGACGATGCCCGCTCCTTCGATGGCGCAGAGGGCTTCGATGACATGGCCGCGTGGGCCGAGGCGGAGGACGACGCTCCGATGGGAGCACTCGACGACCGCGAGCGGCCCACCCACGACGACTACTTCACCTTTGCCGACCTCGATGACGACGCCACCGCTGGTGCGCGTTCCGTCTTTGCCGACGATCGAGGCTTCCCCGACGACTGGGCGGACGACACAGCCACCGACGCAGCTGTCGACGAATCGGCCGTGGTGCCGCCCGCACCCCGCCGCCGGCGCGCCACCGGGTCTCCGGTAGCGGCGAGTGGCGACCACCGAGCGCAGCGCGCCGCTGGACCGCAGCGCGGCGGGGGCGACCGCAACATGGGCCAGGCGTTGGTCGTCGGACTCGTGCTCTCCGGCGTGGCTCTCGTGCTGTTCTGGATGGGCCCCACCGCTGCGATGGTGTTGGTCACGGCCGTCATCGCCCTGGCCTCGGCCGAGCTCTTCGGAGTACTTCGCCGAGCGGGCTATACGCCCTTGCCCATCGCCGGCATCGTCGGCAGCGTGGGCCTCGTGCTGGGTGCGTACAACAACGGCACCGCCATTCTGCCGGCGATCCTGGTTCTCACGACGGCCGTCTGCCTCCTGTACTACCTCGTTGGGGCCGCTGATGAGACGCCCGTCATGAACGTGGGCGTCACGATGCTCGGCGTCCTCTGGGTGGGGCTCTTCGGATCGTTCGCAGCGCTGATGCTCGGCCTCGGCGACCCCGGCGTCGGCCTGCTCGTCGCCGCGGTCCTTGGGACGATCGGCTACGACGTCGGCGGCTACGTCGTCGGCAAGAACGCAGGGTCCAAGCGCCTGTCCGCCGTTAGTCCGAACAAGACAGTCGAGGGCCTCATCGGCGGGATGGTCGTGGCAACCCTCCTGGTTGCTTTGCTGGCTGCGGTGTTCGGATTCGGACCCGTCGACGGCTTGAAGGAAGGCCTTCTCGTCGGTCTGGTCATCGCGCTGGCAGCGCCCCTCGGCGACCTGTGCGAGTCACTCATCAAGCGCGATCTCGGCGTCAAGGACATGGGTTCGATCCTCCCTGGCCACGGCGGCGTGCTCGACCGCTTCGACGCCATGCTGTTCGTCCTCCCTGCCGTCTACCTGCTCGCAACGGTCCGAGACTTCTTCCTCTAGGTCCACGCGATCAGCGGGACTGCGTGTGCCCGAATCTGCGGCAGATAGCGCCCGCTTTGGTCACGCTGTGCCGCAGAAAACTCTGGTGTTCGAGGCAGGGCTAGATCTGCGGCAGGGAGCGCCTGGTTTGGTCGTTCTGTGCCGCAGATATCAGCGGCGTGTCTGTGCGACCGCCGTTGCCGCGCCCTTGCCGTGGGCTCATCGACCCGTCTCGTCCTGCCACTGGGGCACGCCGAGGTTGAGCCTGGGTCTCGCGCGGGCCCGCCAGTAGCCTGCCTCGGGTGACCACCTCTGTTGCGATCCTCGGGGCTTCGGGGTCGATCGGCACGCAGACCCTGTCGGTCATCGAGGCGGAACCGGAGCGGTTTTCAGTAGCGGCCCTGGGCGTGGGGTCGTCGGTCGATGTGCTGGTCGAGCAAGCGCAACGCTGGCGGCCGGCCGTCGTCGCCATCGCCGATGACTCGCTTGCCGCCGACCTGCGGTCGCGCGTGCCCGCCGGCACCGAGGTGGTGGCAGGTCCGGATGCGCTCGCGAGCATCGCGACGGCGGGTGACGTCTGTGTCAACGGAGTCGTGGGGTTCGCCGGACTTGGCGTCACCCTCGCGGCCCTCGGGGGCGGGACGCGCCTCGCCCTGGCGAACAAGGAATCGCTGATCGCTGCCGGACCCGTGGTGCGGCGAGTCCGTGACCAGCCGGGGGCCGGCGAGCTTGTGCCGGTGGACAGCGAACATTGCGCTGTCCACCAGAGCCTGCGAGCGCAGCACCCCCGGGGGGAGGCGGGGGAGTGGGTGCGGCGAATCGTGCTCACCGCTTCCGGCGGGCCGTTTCGCGGCCGCAGCAAGGCGGACCTGGCAGACGTCACCGTCGCTGAGGCGCTCGCTCATCCCACTTGGGCGATGGGCCCGAAGATCACCATCGACTCGTCGACCCTCATGAACAAGGGGCTCGAAGTGATCGAGGCCAACGAGCTGTTCGGTGTCGGCTACGACCGGATCGAGGTGGTGGTGCACCCCCAGTCGATCGTGCACTCGATGGCCGAGTTCACGGACGGCACGACGATCGCGCAGCTCTCCCTGCCGGACATGCGCCTGCCCATCGCCTACGCGCTGGCCTACCCAGAACGGGTCGACACGCCGTTCGGTCGCATCGACTGGACGAGCCTGAGTCAGCTCGACTTCGAACCGCCGGACCTCGCGGCGTTTCCCTGCCTCGGCCTGGCCTACGAGGCCGGGCGCATGGGTGAGACCGCCCCGGCCTGGCTCAACGCCGCCAACGAGGTTGCGGTGGCTGCGTTCCTCGCCGAGAAGATTCGCTGGATCGCCATCCCTGACGTACTCACGGAGGTGCTTTCCCGGCATGATGGTGGGCACGCCGACAGCGTTGACGCTGTCATCGAGGCCGATCGGGTCGCCAGGTCGACCGCGACCATCGTTATCGCAGAGAGGTTTCTCGAGTGACCGACACCACCGTCCGACCTCCCGACGTTGCGCCAGAGCCGGGCCAGCCTCTCGGCGAGGTGGCCGGCGCGCCATGGCGTGTGAGCCTGCTGGCCGGCCTGGCCCTCGCCCTCGCCTACTTCGGTGGCCTCGGTTGGTTCCTCACCATCTTCGGCCTCCTCCTGATGATCTTCTTGCACGAGCTGGGCCACTACCTCACGGCGAAGTGGTCGGGCATGAAGGTCACGGAGTTCTTCCTGTTCTTCGGCCCCAAGATCTGGTCGTTCCGTCGCGGTGAGACGGAGTACGGCATCAAGCTCATCCCGCTCGGCGCCTACGTGCGGATCATCGGCATGTCGAACCTCGATACCGAGGTTCCGGCGGCCGACGAGCACCGAACGTATCGTCAGCAGTCCTACCCCAAGCGCCTGCTGGTTGTCTCTGCGGGTTCGCTGATGCACTTCCTGCAGGCGATCCTGCTGTTCTTCGTGGCGTTCTCATTTCTCGGCGTCAGCGGCGGTGGCGATCTCGGCCGTCGACTTGGTGCCGAGGACCCCCCGGTCGTCGTGGGGAGCGTCACCGACGGCTCCGGCGCGGACGCGGCGGGCGTGCTCGCGGGCGACACGGTGCTCTCGATCGCTGGCGAAGGCGTCGCTTCGTTCGGCGATGTCGGTCCGCTGTTGCGTGATCGCGCCGGCGACACGGTGGTGGTCGTGGTCGAGCGGGACGGCAAGGCGGTCACGCTCAGCGCCACGTTGGGCCAACGCGAAGACGAGCCCAGCCAAGGCTTTCTCGGAATCGGCAACGCCGATATACCGACCCCCGACGTCAGGGTGAACCCGCTCACCGGCGCCAACCAAGCCATCCAGATGACCGGCGTGGGCATCAAGGAGACCACCACGGCCTTGGTCGGATTCTTCGTCCACGACCTCGGTGACTTCGGTCGCAGCGTGGCGGAGGGCACCTCCGCGGAGGGCCCTGTGGCTGGCGGCAGTGGTTCCGGCGACACCGGCGGGGGGCGCCCGGCTCAGGCCGGCGACGACAAGCGCTTGATGTCGCTGCCCGGGATTGCTCGGATCGGGGCCTCCCTGGCGGATAACGGCATGGGCGACTTCCTGCTCTTCTTCGCCTTGATCAACCTGTCCCTAGGCGTGCTCAACCTCCTGCCGATGCTGCCCCTCGACGGTGGCCACGTGGTGATCGCCACCTATGAGCGAATCCGCTCGATCGGAGGTCGTCGCTACATGGCCGATGTCTCCCGGCTCATCCCGCTCACCTACGCCGTGATCATGTTCTTCCTGCTGATCGGGATGTCGGCGATCTACCTCGACTTCAAAGACCCCATTGGCCTTGGCTAGCCACCGCTGATGCAGATCGGCGAGTCGTCCTTCCCGCGCCGAAAGACCCGTCAGGTGATGGTTGGCAGCGTGCCGGTGGGCGGCGGCGCGCCGATCACCGTGCAGTCGATGACGATCACCAAGACGGCCGACGTCGAGGGCACGCTGCAACAGATCTACGCCCTAGCAGCGGCGGGTGCGGACATCGTGCGTTGCACCTGCAACGAGATCGAGGCGGCCGAAGGGCTGGCGCAGATCGTGCCTCGTTCGCCCGTGCCGATCGTCGCCGACATCCACCATCAGTACCGCATGGCGCTGGCGGCGTTGGATGCGGGCGTGCATTGCCTACGCCTCAACCCCGGCAACATCCGCAAGCCTGAGCACATCAAGATCGTGGCGCAGGAGTGCAAAGACCGCGGCATTCCGATTCGCATCGGAGTAAATGGGGGAAGTCTCGATCCCAAGCTCTACGAGAAGCACGGCGGCAAGGTCACACCCGAAGCGATGGTCGAGTCCGCCCAGCAGGAGCTGGCCTACTTCGACGAGGTGGGCTTCGAGGACGTGAAGATCTCGGTCAAAGCCTCGAGCGTGCCGCTGATGATCGAGGCGTACCGCCAGCTCGCCGACGTCACCGATCATCCGCTGCACCTTGGGGTCACGGAGGCCGGTCCGCCGCCGGCGGGATTGCTCAAGGCCCCCGCCGGCATGGCCACCCTCCTTGCCGAAGGCATCGGCGACACCATCCGCTACAGCCTCACGGCTGACCCCGTTGAGGAGGCGAGGGCCGGGCGCCAGCTCCTCGAGGCATTGGGCCTGCGGGAGCGCAAGAACATCGATCTCATCGCGTGCCCGAGCTGCGGTCGT
>JANOQG010000429.1:0-2012 GCA_031422255.1 Actinomycetes bacterium
GCCGTGGCGGGCGGCCGCCAGGTCAAGGCCGGGGTGCGCACGCTCGTCGTCCCCGGCAGCTTCGCGGTGAAGCGTCAGGCCGAGGCCGAGGGGCTCGACAAGGTGTTCATCGCCGCCGGCTTCGACTGGCGGGAACCGGGCTGTTCGATGTGCCTGGCCATGAACCCCGACAAGCTCGCCGTGGGGGAGCGTTCAGCGTCCACCAGCAACCGCAACTTCGAGGGCCGCCAGGGCCGCGGCGGTCGCACCCACCTCGTGTCCCCGGCCGTCGCGGCCGCCACGGCCATCGCTGGCCACTTCGCACTCCCGGAGGACCTCGCCTGATGGATGCCGTACAGATCGTGCAGGGCACGGCACTGCCCCTCGACCGTTCCGATGTCGACACCGACCAGATCATCCCCGCCGAGTGGCTGAAGCGCGTCGAGCGCACGGGGTTCGGCAAGGGCCTGTTCTCTTCGTGGCGTGACGACCGCAGCTTCGTGCTCAACGACGAGCGCTTCGTCGGCGCCAACATCCTGATCAGCGGGCCAAACTTCGGCACAGGATCAAGCCGGGAGCACGCCGTCTGGGCGATCATGGACTACGGCTTTCAGGCCGTGATCAGTCCTCGTTTCGCTGACATCTTCCGCAACAACTGCACCAAGAACGGACTCGTGCCGGTGATGGTGTCGAAGGAGGTCGGTGAGCAGCTGCTCGCGGCCGTGGAGGCCGACCCCGCGCTCGAGTTCGTCGTCGACGTCGACCGCCGCACCCTCTCGGCGCCAGCCATCGACCTCGAGGTGGAGTTCCCCCTGGAAGACAGCGTCCGCGAGCGCTTCCTCCAGGGCCTCGACGACATCGGGATCACCCTCCGCACCGAGTCGGCCATCACCACCTTCGAGGCCACCCGCCCCGCCTGGCTCCCCACCGCCTAGCGGCGTCATCAGTCGAGGGATGGCAGCGTGTCGCTGTAGAGCCACTCGTCGAAGAGCGGGGCGAGGTCCTTGTTGCTGACCTGCTCGGCGAGGGCGATGAACTGCTCCGTGGAGCCAGTTCCCCCCGCGCGGTCCTCCGCCCAAGTGCGCAGGACCTCGAAGAAGTCGTCGTCGCCCACGGCCTCGCGCAGCGCCTGGAGCGTCATGCCGCCACGGAGGTACACCGAGGTGCGGAACAGCTCGTTCGCTCCCGGGTCTCCGGGCGGGAGGTCGAGGTCGCTGCCTAGCTCCCCCGCCTGTCGGGCGAGCTCGGCCGAGGTCTGGCCTCCGGTGCGCTCCAGGTAGATCCACTCGGCGTACGTCGCGAACCCCTCGTTGAGCCAGATGTCATCCCAGCCCGCCACGCTCACCGAGTTGCCGAACCACTGGTGCGCAAGCTCATGGAGCAGCACCACATCGGCTCCCTGACCCAGGGATGCGATGTCTTGCCCAATGATCGTGAGCGTCTGGGTCTCGAGGGCGAATCCCAGCGGCGCGTTGACCACCAGCACGCCGTAGACCTCGAACGGGTACGGCCCGAACACCCCGGCGAGGAGCTCCACCATCGCGGCGGTCTTGGCGGTAGCGAGCCGACCGGCCTCGAGCTGGCTCCGGTGAAACGCGTGCCGAATGACAACTCCATCGGCGGCAGGACTGTCGACGAGCTCGTAGTCGCCGATGGCTATCTGCACGAGGTAGCTCGCCATCAGGTCGCGCGCCTCATAGGTCCATGATGTGGTGCCGTGACCGATGTCGTCCTGGGCGGTGAGCAGTCCGCTCGCCGCCACCGTCTGGTCAGTCGGCGCCGTCACCCGAATCGTGTAGGTGGCTTTGTCTGACGGGTGATCGTTGACCGGGAAGAAGGTGGCTGCACCTGCTGGCTCGGAGACGACGAAGGCCTCGCGTCCGTGGGTCTGCCATCCGAGCGCGAAGAGATCCGTGCCCAAGGTGATCGCCTCGGGGGTACCGCCGTAGGTGATCTTGGTGGTGAACTCGGCGTCCTCGGCAATGCCGTGGGCCGGGGTGATGACCAGCTCGCGCTGGTCGCGGTCGAAGGTG
>JANOQG010000430.1:0-13638 GCA_031422255.1 Actinomycetes bacterium
TCAACCGCAGCCCGAACGACTCCATCGGGTCATCATTCGGTTTGCTGGAGACTCGGGCGATGGCATGCAGCTCACCGGAGATCGGTTCACGAACGCCAGTGCCATGTTCGGGAACGATCTGGCCACGCTGCCCGACTTTCCCGCGGAGATTCGAGCGCCGGCTGGCACGTTGGCGGGTGTCTCCGCTTTTCAAGTGCACATCTCCGATCACGACATCACCACCCCCGGCGATGCTCCCAACGTCCTCGTGGCCATGAACCCGGCCGCCCTCCGCAACGAGCTGCCGCGGCTGGAGCCCGGCGCCACGATCATCGTGAACGAGGATGCGTTCGAGGAGCGAAACCTCACCAAGGCCGGCTATGAGGTCAACCCTCTGACGGATGGCTCCCTCGAGGGCTACACGCTCTACGAGGTTCCGATGTCGACGCTGACCCTGCGCGCCGTCGAGCCTCTCGGGGTCAAGCCGCGCGACGCGGAGCGATCGAAGAACCTGTTCGCGCTGGGTCTTGTGTCTTGGATGTACACCCGCCCGGTAGATGAGACGCTGCGGTGGATCGAGGCCAAGTTCAGCAACAAGCCGCAGGTGCGAGACGCGAACGTGGCGGCATTCAAGGCCGGCCACGCCTTCGGTGAGACCGCGGAGCTGTTCGATCACCCCTATGAGGTGGATCCCGCCCAGCTACCTCCCGGTCTCTACACCAACATCAACGGCAACACGGCGCTGGCGTGGGGACTGATTGCAGCCAGCCAGCTGTCGGAGCTGCCGCTGTTCCTCGGCTCCTACCCGATCACCCCAGCCTCCGACATCCTGCACGAGCTCTCCAAGCACAAGCGCTTCGGCGTCCGCACCCTCCAGGCCGAGGATGAGATCGCGGGCATCGGGGCTGCTATCGGAGCCGCGTACGGCGGGCACCTCGCCGTCACCACCACCAGCGGTCCCGGCATGGCGCTGAAAGCCGAAGCCATGGGTCTGGCGGTGAGCCTCGAGCTCCCGCTGCTCATCATCGACATTCAACGCGGCGGTCCCTCTACCGGGCTCCCCACCAAGACGGAGGCCGCCGATCTGCTCATGGCGTACTACGGCCGTCATGGCGAGTCCCCGCTGCCCATCGTGGCGGCGCACAGTCCTGCGAGCTGCTTCGTGACCGCGATCGAGGCGGCCCGCATCGCCATCAAGTACCGCACCCCAGTGATCCTGCTCTCCGATGGCTACCTCGCAAACGGGTCGGAGCCCTGGAGGCTTCCCTCGGTCGAGGACCTGCCCGACATCTCGACCACGTTCGCCACGGTGCCGAATCACACCTCGGCCACGGGCGAGGCCACCTTCTGGCCGTACCTCCGGGATCCCGACACGCTCGCCCGGGCGTGGGCGCTTCCGGGTACGCCAGACCTGATGCATCGCATCGGTGGGCTGGAGAAGGAGGACGGCTCCGGCAACGTCAGCTACGACTCGGAAAACCACGAGCGGATGGTGCATCTGCGCGCGGCAAAGATCGCCGGAATCGCCTCGGACATCCCGGACGTCGCGGTGGACGGAGACGTCGACGACGCCGAGCTCCTCGTGATCGGCTGGGGCTCGACCTGGGGCGCGATCGACGGTGCGGTGAACAGGGTCCGCGACAACGGACGCAAGGTCGCTCGTGCCCATCTCACGCACCTCAATCCGTTCCCCAGGAACTTGGGAGAGGTGCTGCGTCGCTATCCCAGGGTGCTCGTGCCCGAGATGAACCTCGGGCAGCTCTCGCGCCTCCTGCGGGCGGAGTTCCTCGTCGATGCGGCGTCGGTCACCACGATGCGGGGGGTGCCGTTCACCGCTGGCGAGCTCGAGGCCGCCATCCTCGATTGTCTGGCTGGAAACCACTCTGGCAACGGAACAGCAGGAGCCTCCTCATGACCGACCTCATCCCGGTGACGTCACGCAAGGACTGGATGAGCGACCAGGAGGTGCGATGGTGCCCTGGCTGCGGCGACTACTCGATCCTCGCTGCCGTCCAGCTCCTCATGCCTCAGCTGAACGTGCGTCGCGAGGACACGGTGTTCGTGTCGGGCATCGGGTGCGCCGCTCGCTTCCCGTACTACATGAACACCTATGGGATGCACTCGATCCACGGTCGGGCGCCGGCGATCGCGACTGGCCTCGCCATGGCGCGGCCCGACCTCCATGTGTTCGTTGTCACCGGTGATGGCGACTCGCTGTCGATTGGCGGCAACCACCTCATCCACGCGCTTCGTCGGAACATCAACATCACGATCCTGATGTTCAACAATCAGATCTACGGGCTCACGAAGGGGCAGTACTCGCCGACGTCGGAGCTGGGCAAGGTCACCAAGTCCACACCATTCGGCAGCCTCGATCACCCGTTCAACCCGCTATCGCTTGCCATCGGCGCTGAGGCGAGCTTTGTCGCTCGCACGCACGACATGGACCGCGCGCACATGCTGGAGACCTTCCGTCGTGCTCACGAGCACACCGGCTCAGCCTTCGTCGAGGTCTTCCAGAACTGCAATGTGTTCAACGATCACGCCTTCGAGGGGGTCACGGCCAAGGCCGTGCGCGAGGACATGCTGATTCCCCTTGAGCATGGTCAGCCGATCCGCTTCGGAGCTGACGGGCAGAAGGGTGTGGTGCTCGATGCGCAGAACGGCGCGCGCATCGTCGACGTGGCCGACGCAGGCGAAGAGGCCCTGCTTGTGCACGACGAGGCCCGCATCGACCCCAGCGTGGCCTTCATGCTCTCCCGGCTCGCGAGAGGCCCGTACGAACCCACGCCGATCGGAGTGTTCCGCGCCGTGGACCGCCTCGAGTACGGCGCCGAGGTGGGACGCCAGATCGCAGAGGCTCAGGCGTCAGCCGGGCCCGGCCAACTCGTCGACCTTCTGCGCAGCGGCGCTACCTGGGAGGTCGAGGCTCCCGAGCCCGACTGAAGCACGTCGTCATTCGGAATCAGCCCAGGCTTCGGAACACGAGGCCGGTCTTGGGCTTGGGGTGAAAGAACGTGGTCTTGGGAGGCATGCGTTCGCCGCCGTGGGCCGTGTCCTCGATCTGCGCGACCGTGGCCGGGCGCAGGAGGATGCCGGCCTGCGCGGCGCCCGACGCGACCGCTGCACGCACGCGGTCGACGCCGTGCTGGTAGGCGAGGTCGTGGGGAGGGAGGGCCGCTAGGCCAACGTCGAGTCTGCTCGAGTCGAGGTCGCGCGTGCCCATGAGTGCATCGGTGCGGGGGCGCAGGAGCACCTCGCGGTCGGGGAGCACCAAGGTGAGGGCCCCGGCGTCCACCATCGCGGTGGTGACGGCGACGCCTGGCGGGGGCGGACCGATCGGCTCGAACCATGGAGACAGCGCCGTCTCGACATCCGTGCCGTGCGGTAGGCCAGCGACAAGGCGGTGAATGGCGTGGACGGTGAGCTCCTCCTCGACGAGCTCGACGAGGTAGGCCATGGTCGCGCCGGCGGCACCAGAGGCCCCGTCGGCGGCCTCACGCTCGCCCTTGTAGGCGAGCGAGGTCTCGTAGCGGTGGTGGCCGTCGGCCACGACGACGGGGTGCTCGGCAACCGCTGCGGAGATGGCTGCGCAGGCCTCGGGAGCGTCGATGCACCATACGGTGTGGCGAACCCCGTCCTCGTCGACCACGTCCGCGAGCGGCTCCTCGTTCACGGGCAAGAGGTCCGTGAGGCCCTTGGCGAGGGAGAGCCCCCAGATCGCCGAGAGGTTGGCCCGGCATGAGCGCAACAGGTCGAGTCGATCGCTCTTGGCCTTCTTCGTGGTGTGCTCGTGGGGGAGGATGTCGGTGCCCGGGGGACTGAGCTCGAGGGCACCGATCACGCCGGTGGTGTGTCGTTCCACGCCAGCTTCGTCGGTCGCTGTCATGCGGTAGGCGGTGAAGCCCGGACGCTCGTCGTCGACGAGGATTCCCTCGGAGCGCCAGGCCATGAGTCGGTCCTGGGCCAGGTCATAGCGACGGTCGCCGTCAGCCTCGGAGGGAAGGTCGATCAGAACGGCATTGTGTGGATCGCGTGCGGCGAGCGCCGCTCGCTGGGCCTCGTCGATCACGTCGTAGGGCGGGGCAATCACCCGACCAAGCTCGGAGCGTTGCTGGTCGTATCGGATGCCGACAAAGGGTTCGAAGCGGGCCACGCTCCGAGTCTGACAGGCTCTGCCGGTGCCCTTCGCACTCGACCTCGACGGCGTGATCTGGCTTGCTGACGACCCGATTCCGGGATCGGCGGAGGCCGTGGCCCACTTGCGCGCCGCAGGAGAGGATGTCGTGTTCTGCACGAACAACTCCAGCCTGCGCATCGAAGAGGTCGAGGCCAAGCTCGCTCGGCACGGCATTCCCGCCATCGGCGATGTGCTCACCTCCGCGACCGCTGCGGCCACGTTGGTCGAGCCAGGGGAGAAGGTGCTGGTGTGTGCTGGCCCTGGTGTGGTCGAGGCGCTGGAGGCACGCGGCGCTGTTCCCGTTCGCGAGGCCGGCGTCCGGGTCGAGGCGGTGATGGTGGGGTTCCACCGTGACTTCGACTACGACCGACTTCGCATCGCCTGCAACGCGGTGCGAGGTGGGGCGCGCCTCCTCGCGACCAACGACGACAGCACCTATCCGACGCCCACGGGCCCGATTCCGGGTGGTGGTGCCATCCTGGCTGCAGTGGTGACTGGGTCGGGGGTGCCAGCGGTTGTGGCGGGTAAGCCGAATGCCCCAATGGCTGCGCTGGTCCGGCAGCGGCTCGGCGCTGAGGGGACGGTTGTCGGGGACCGCGCCGACACAGACGGACGCCTCGCTCGGGTGCTCGGCTACCGATTCGCACTGGTGTTGTCGGGTGTGGCCACGGCGGACGAGGAGATGGACCCCGCGCCGGATCTGGTCGCTCCCGACCTGCGGTCGCTGGTGGAGCGGCTGTGCCCCTGAGTGCCGTCGGCGCGTGCGTACTTTTGCAAGCAGCATGCAGACCTTCGTAGGCTCCGACCATGCCTCAGAACGACGTCTTCAAGCGGTACCTCGATGCAGGCCTAGAGTTCAGCGCCCTCACGCAGTCCCGGGCCGAGGCCCTCGTGAAGGACCTGGTGAAGGCCGGAGAGGTGCAGGCAGATCAGGCACGCGGAGCGGTGTCCGACCTGGTGGAGCGCAGCCGCAAGAACAGCGAGAAGCTGATCGAGACGGTCCGCCAGGAGGTCAAGAGCCAGATCACGAACCTGGGTCTCGCGAGTCAAGCGGACATCGATCGCTTGGAGAAGCGCTTGTTGTCCCTGTTCGGAACCTCGGCTGCGCGGGTCAAGAAGGCTCCCGCCAAGAAGGCCGCCGCTAAGAAGGCTCCGGCGAAGAAGGCTCCCGCTAAGAAGGCTCCGGCGAAGAAGGCTCCCGCGAAGAAGGCCGCGGTCAAGAAGGCTCCCGCGAAGAAGACCCCCGCCAAGAAGGCCTGACGCTCCTGGCGCGCCGTCCCCTCGACGCCGAGCTGGTACGACGGGGCTTCGCACCCAGCCGTCAGCAAGCACAGCTCGACATCGCCGCGGGCCGTGTGACCGTGGGCGGCGCTCCGGCCGAGAAGGCAGCGCGCCTCGTCGGCCCCGACGAGCCGCTTCACATCCACGCTCCGCCCCCGCGCTTCGTCGGACGCGGGGGCGAGAAGTTGGACGGCGCCCTGGCGCGCTTCGGTGTAGAGGTCATGGGGCTGCGGGCGTACGACCTCGGAGCGTCGACTGGCGGCTTCACGGATTGTCTCCTGCAGCGCGGGGCGGCCTCCGTTGTGTCGATCGACGTCGGGTACGGCCAGCTCCATGAGCGGCTGCGCCAAGATCCGCGTGTTGAGGTGTACGAGCGCACGAACGTTCGCCACCTTCATCCTGGCGACGTCGGCCATGCCGCCGATCTGCTCGTCGCGGATCTCTCGTTCATCTCGCTCCGCACAGTCCTCCCGGCGGTGCTCGCGCTTGCGGTTGCGGAGGCTGATGTGGTGGCCCTCGTGAAGCCGCAGTTCGAAGCGGCTCGGGCGGAGGCGGCCAGCGGCAAGGGCGTGATCACCGATCCCACGGTGTGGCGCCGTGTCCTCCAGGAGGTGGCTGCCGCGCTCGACGGTCTGGGAGCCGCCATGATGGGCGCCATGGCGTCACCCCTGACAGGCGCCGACGGAAACGTCGAGTTCCTCCTGCATGCCCGCACGGCCCCCGCCACCAGCGATGCACTGGTCGCGGACCTCCTCGACGCTGCCGTCGCCGAGGCGGTTGACCGCTGATGGCCGCAGTCGGGTTCGTGATCCATCACGAGCGATCCTTGGCAGCCGAGCTGGCCCGCAACGCGGTGGAGTGGCTCGTAGCGGCGGGGCACACGGTTCGGATTCCCCAACCCGACGCCGACATCGCGGAGCTGGCGGAGTTCGGGTGCGCGGATGCGTTGCTCGGCCCCGGGCTGGATGTGGCCGTCAGTCTCGGCGGTGACGGCACCATGCTGCGTACCGTTGATCTCGTGGGCGGGGATGGCGTGCCGATCATCGGTGTCAACGTCGGCCAGATGGGATACCTGACAGACATCGAGCCGCCCGACATGCGGGACGCGCTGGAGCGCTTTCTCCACGGCGACGAAGCGGTTGAGGAGCGGATGCTTCTCACGGTTCGGGTCGAGCGCACCGACGGCTCGACAACCTCCTGCCTTGCCTTCAACGAGGCGGTGCTCGAGAAGACACCGATGGGGCACACCGTGCGCCTCGCTGTAGAGGTCGACGGGGAGTTCTTCACGACCTACGCGGCGGACGGGCTCATCGTGGCGACCCCAACGGGATCCACGGCCTACGCCTTCTCGGCCCGAGGCCCGATTGTGTCGCCGACGCATCGGGCTCTCCTGCTCACGCCGGTCTCACCCCACATGCTCTTCGATCGCACGCTTGTGCTCGAGCCTGCCGCCGAGGTGAGGCTCGTCGTCCAGGGCCATCGCCCGGCAACGCTCAGCGTGGATGGACGCAACCTGGGCGAGCTTGGCGAGGGAGATGCGATCGTGTGCACGGCAGCTCGCGAGCCCGCATTGCTCGTTTCGTTTGGTCCCAGAGACTTCCTTCAGCGGCTCAAGTCCAAGTTCGGGCTCGAGGACCGGTAGCCGCAGGCCCCCAACCGGCCTACGCTCCCCAACCGCCCCATGCACGCTCGACCAGACCTCGCCATCTCCCGCAACAGCGCGGACGACGCCTGATGCTCGCGGAGCTGGCTGTTACGGACCTGGGGGTGATCGACGGGCTTTCGCTGCTCTTCGGGCCCGGCATGACTGCTCTTACGGGTGAGACGGGAGCCGGCAAGACGATGGTGGTCGGTGCGATCGGGCTCCTCATCGGCGAGCGAGCTGACGCGAGCGTGGTGCGACCTGGCGCCAAGGAGGCCACGGTGCAGGGCAGGTTTCTCCGTGGCGACGACGAGGTGGTGCTCACCCGGGTCGTGCCTCGAACGGGCCGTTCTCGGGCCTACTGCGACGGTCGCCTCGTGACGGCTGCTGAGCTTGCAGAGGAGGCCGCGACGCTGGTCGATCTCCACGGGCAACATGCCCATGTCGGGCTGCTCACCACCGCGAGCCAGCGCCGAGCCCTGGATCGCTACGCCGGAGTCGACCTCGCCAGCTTGGACGAGGCAAGAGGCGCGGTGCGGCAGGCCGAGCGTGACCTCGAGGCGCTGGGTGGGGACGAAGCGGCTCGCGTGCGCGAGGCCGACTTCTTGCGCTTCCAGCTGGATGAAATCGAACGCGTCGGGCTGGTGGATGTCGGTGAGGACGACCGCCTGGCCGCCGAGGAGCTTCTCCTGGCCGACGCCGACGCCCACCGCGATGCAGCTAGGGCAGCCGAAGCAGCGTTGGGCACAGATCGAGGCGCTCGCGACCTCATCGGCCAGGCGCTCGCCGCGATGGCTGATCGTCCACCCTTCGCCGATCGAGTGGGTCGTCTACGGGCAGTGGAGGCCGAACTGGCCGATCTTGCGCAGGAGCTCCGCTCAGCAGCGGAGGGCATGGAGGCCGACCCGCTGCGGTTGGCGATCGTGCAAGCCCGACGGAGCGACCTCACGGACTTGCGTCGGCGCTACACCGGCAGCGCTCGGGCTCCGCTCGACGACCTGTTCTCCGTGCGCGACGAGCTTCGGGATCGCCTCGTCGTCCTGGAGTCTCATGCCGAACAAGCCGCTGCCGCGGAGACGGCCCGGTCTGCCGCGATGGACGCCGTTGCTGCCGCCGCCGTAGCGGTGGGCTCGCTGCGTCGCCGCGAGGCGCCTGGTTTGGCTGCCGCGGTGCAGGGTCGACTGGTGGAGCTCGCGTTGCCACGCGCCGAGGTGGGTATCCACGTCGGCGTCGTGGACCCGGCCGACGACGTTGCGTTTCTGCTCGCGTTGAACCCGGGGCTGCCGGCTGCCCCCCTGGCAAAGGCCGCGTCTGGTGGGGAGCTCGCCCGGACCATGCTCGCGCTGCGCCTTGTGGTCGGGGCGCATGTCGCCACGCTCGTGTTCGACGAGGTCGACGCTGGCGTCGGAGGGACGGCGGCCCGCGCCGTCGGACGCGCGCTCGCCGCCTTGGCCGGCGACAAGCAGGTGCTCGTGGTCACGCACTTGCCCCAGGTAGCCGCCTTTGCTGACGCCCAGGTGGCACTTGTGAAGGAGGACGATGGGTCCACCACCGTCGTCCGAGCCGAGACCCTGGGCACCGAGGCCCGGATCCGCGAGCTGGCACGCATGCTGTCAGGCCTGCCCGAGAGCGATACCGGACACGACCATGCGGAGGAGCTGCTTGCCAGCGCCGCAGCCGAGCGAGGACGGTGATGGGGTTGCGCCTCAGGCGAACAGCTGCCTCTGGGGATGTGCTTGGACGCGCTCGTGTCGGAACGCGCACCAAGGACCTCATCAAGCGCCTTGAACCGGGCGACGTCGCCGTGATCGACCACACCGACATCGATCGCATCGCCGCGGATGGTCTGATCGACGCGGGGGTGAAGGCCGTCGTCAACGCGTCCCCCTCGATCTCGGGTCGTTACCCGAACGGCGGACCGCTGCGCCTCGTGCGGGCGGGCATCGTTCTGGTCGACGACGTCGGCTCCTTCATCATGGACGTTGTCGAGGACGGATCGCCCCTTCGTCTCAGCCACGGCCGACTTCTGGTGGGGGACCAGGAGGTAGGCGCAGGGCACGTCCTCGGTGAGGAGGAGATCGCCCGCCGCATGGAGGAGGCCAGGGCAGGCATCGGCCACGAGCTCCAGCGGTTTGCCGAGAACACCCTTGAGTACGTCAAGCGCGAGGCGGATCTGATCTTTGCGCCGATCGTGCTGCCGAAGATCCACACCTCCTTCAACGGGCGCCACGCGCTCGTTGTCGTGCGAGGGCTCGACTACAAGCAAGACCTCCGGGTGCTGCGGTCTTACATCCGCGAGTTCCGGCCGGTGCTGATCGGTGTCGACGGTGGAGCTGATGCTCTCCTCGACGTTGGCCTCCGGCCCGACATCATCCTGGGCGATTTCGACTCTGTATCCGTCAAGGCCATGGACGTGGGGGCGGAGCACGTGCATCACGTGCATCCGGATGGGCGCAACCCGGGGTACGAGGAGCTGCAAGAGTTCGGCAAGGACTACGTGGAGTTCGTGGTGGAGGGCACGAGCGAAGATGCGGCGATGCTGTTGGCCTACGAGGCGGGTGCCAAGCTGATCGTTGCTGTCGGCACCCACGACACGATGGTGGAGTTCCTCGACAAGGGCCGTGCCGGGATGTCCTCGACGTTCCTGACTCGGCTGCGGCTCGGGCCGATGCTGGTCGACGCGAAGGGCGTCGCACGCCTCCATGAGCCCACCGTGCGTCGCAGCGACCTGATGGCTCTCGTCGTCGCGGCGTTCGTCGTGATGCTGGTGATCGCGATCGTGTCCAAGCCCCTGCACGTGTTCATCGATGGGATCTGGCTCACGCTGCGTGAGTTCTGGCTCAACGTCTCTGGCGCATTCTGAGCGGCCGGCTGGCCAAGGAGAATCATGATCTCATTCCGGTTCCACGTGGTGTCGATCACCGCTGTCTTTCTCGCGATCGCGATCGGCGTGGTGGTGGGCTCCACCTATGTGGACCGCGCCATCGTGGACACGCTGCAGAACCGAATCAACACGGTGTCGGCGAACCTCGACCAGCGAAAGGCCGAAAACGACGCGCTCGACGAGGACCTCAGCAAGGCCGAGTCCTACATGAACGCGAGTGCAGACTTTGCGGTCACCGATCGCCTCACAGACGTGCCGGTGCTGGTTGTCGCCGTCCGCGGTGTCGACGAGTCGGCTGTGGAGGAGACGGTTCGCCTCGCTCGGCGGGCTGGCGGGATCGTGCCTGGGATCGCCTGGTTGGAGCCAGCGTGGACACTCGAGGACGACAACGACCACGCAGCATTGGCAGACCTCGTTGGTGGCACGGTCAGCGATGCGCCGGACCAGCTCTGGGAGGACGCATGGATCGCCGTGGCTGAGGAGGTTGCTGAGCCGCCGACCGAGGGGATCCGGAGGCAGGAGGTCCCGGTGGCCACAACGGCGCCCACGCCGGTGCAGGTACCGGACGCGCCGGTGCTCCTGGGGCTGGCCTCCGCTGGATTCCTGACCGTCGACAATCTCGACGACGACTCAGTGCCGCTCGTCGCGCTCGCCGACAGTGGGGCTCGGGTTCTGCTCGTCACGGGTTCCAACGCTGCCGCGGAGCTCACGCCCATGGTTCCCGTCGTCGTACGAGCCACGCTGGAGGGAGGCTCGGTGGTTGCCGACGTGTATGCCCCCGACGGCGGTGACGGTCCTGCTCGGGGGGAGCGGTTGATCGAGTCGCTCGATGAGTCCACGCGGGGTGCAATGGCGATCGTTGACGCAGTCGATCTCGTGGAAGGCCGGGTGGCAGCGGTCGTGGTCTTGGCGGGGGCCCCGCGAGTGCTCGTGGGCCACTTCGGGTACGGCCCAGATGCCGACGGGGTCATGCCCGCTTGGTCACCGCCGTGACCGAGGCGCCCTCGGGCGCCGGGCCGAGCCTCGCTCGCTCCGCCGCTGGAATGGGGGTGGCGGCAGCGGTGTCGCGGCTGTTTGGCGGACTCCGCATGATCGTGATCGCCGCGGTGCTCGGCACGACCTATCTCGGCAACACGTTCCAGGCTTCGAACAGCGTGTCCAACGTGCTCTTCGAGCTACTCGCTGCCGGCGCACTCTCAGCGGTACTCGTCCCCACCTTCGTCGATCTGTTCGCCCGCGGTGAAGTCCGGCGGGCGGAGGAGGTGGCCGGACGCATCTTGGCCCTGGGCCTCGTCGTCCTCGGCGTTGTTTCCGTGGTGGGCGTGCTCCTGGCCCCGTTGCTCGCGCGCGTGCTCACCGCCAACGTTGATGACCCTGGGATCGTTGCGGCACAACGCAACCTCACCACCTACCTGCTCCGCTTCTTCGTGCCCCAAGTGCTCCTGTATGCCGTGGGTGCCGTCGCAACTGCCGTGCTCCACGCGCGCGGTCGGTTCGCTCTCACCGCCATCGCTCCCGTCGGGAACACGCTTGTGCTGGTGGCGTCGATGGTGCTGTTTCGCTCGATGGTCGGTCCCCAGCCCGGCCTCGACTTGAGCTCCAGTGAGCGGCTGGTTCTCGCCCTCGGCGGCACGCTCGGTGTCGCGGCCTTCGTGGGGGTTCCCGCACTCGGGCTCCGCGCGTCGGGCTTTCGGCTCCGGCTTGGGTTGCGCTCGGCAGCGACCGACCCCGATGTGAGGCGGCTGGTTCGGCTCTCCGGATGGGCGGCGCTGCAACACTCCGGCACCGGGGTCCTGTTGGCCGCGGCGCTTGTGGTCGCGGGCGGTGTGGCCGGGGGCGTGGTGGCCTACCAGCTCGCGCTCGTAGTCTTTCTGGCGCCCTACGGGATCCTCGCGCAGCCGATTCATACCGCGGTACTTCCACGCCTCTCCGCCGCGTCGGCGGCCGGTGACGATGCTGATCTCCGCTCGGCGTTGCGCTGGTCTGCGAGTGCGATGGCGGTGACAACCCTTCCTGTGGCCGCTCTGCTCGTTGCGTTCTCCGCTCCCGTCATGCGCGTCCTCGCGTTTGGTGAGGCGGCACGCGAAGGGGGCCCGGAACTTCTCGGCCAAGCACTACTTGGGCTAGCCGTGGGGGTACCGGTGTACGGCGGCTTCCTACTGCTCACGCGGGCCGCCTACGCGATCGGGGACACTCGCACCCCCGCCATAGCGTCGATCGGATCGGCGCTCATTGGGGCGCTGATGATGGTCATGGCGGTCGGCGCGGTCGACGGGACCGCGCGGCTCGCGATGATCGGTCTGGGGCATTCCGTCGCTTACGCACTTGGCGCTCTGTGGCTCGGGCATCGACTTCACCGCAGGGTGGGACGCATGCTGTCGTTCGAGCTCCTCCGTCCGCTCAGTGCGGCGATCGTGTTGGGCCTGACGGCTTGGCTCACGATGCGCGCTTGGGCTCCTTCCGGGCGAGTGAGCACCCTCGTCGCCTTGGTCAGTGTGGGCGCGGTCGGCAGTGCGGCCTACCTCGCCGTGCTGCGAGCGCTGGGTGGCCTGCCATCCCGCAGTCCGGATCCGGTGGTCGCTCAGTGATCGGGGCAAGGCGCCTGCGCTGGGTGGTGCTGGTGCTGGCGACGGCAGTGCCGTGGGGCTCCACTCCTCCCGTCGGGGCCGCGCCCGCTGTGACGCCCCGTGTCCTTGTGCTGTCGTTGCCCACGCTTGAGTGGAACGACCTCTACAGCGGTGACACGCCCGCCCTCGACGCACTGTTGAGCGAGTCCGCAGTCGGCGCAATGTCTGTGCGAAACGTGCTGGCACAGACCGACGCCGCCGACGGCTATGCCGCGCTGAGCGCGGGCACTCGCGCTCGCGGGGTCCCCACGAGCGGGCAGGTGCTGGAGCCGGAGGAGGACTACTTCGGCACGACCGCAAAGACGATCTTCACCCGCCACACGGCATTCGAGGCGGACACGGGATTGCTTGCGTTCAGCTTGCCCGCGTTGGTGAAGCGCAACAATGACCTCGACTACGACGCGCACATAGGAGCCCTCGGCCAGGCGTTGGCTGATGCGGGGATCCCACGGGCCGCGATCGCCAATGCAGACGGCTTTCTCCACGACCGGGGAGGTGCGCTGCTCCCCGACGCGCCGTACCAGCGGGCGGCAGCGTCCTCGTTGATGGATGAGCGCGGCTGGGTTCCGGCCGGAGCGGTCACCCGCGCACTCCTCGAGGCACACCCCGCAGCGCCGTACGGGGTGCGCTACGACTCAACTGTTGTGGCCGCCGCGTTCGAGAAGGCATGGGCCGCTGGTGGAGTCGTGCTCGTCGAGGGCTCAGACATGGCCCGGGCTGAGCGCTACCTCCCGGTGACGGCTGCCTCGCATCGCGCAGACCTACGGCGCGAGGCGTTACGAGCCACGGACGCTCTCGTCGGTCGGATGTTGGAATCGGTTGACCCCGCGCTTGACACGGTCCTCGTCATAGCCCCGTACCACCGCTCTGGATCCATCCACCTGACGGTGGCGGGGCTGCGCACGCCTGGTCAGGCGCCCGGGTTCCTGCGCTCGGCGAGCACTCGTCGGAGTGGCTTGGTGACCCTCGTGGACATCGCGCCAACGATTCTCGACCTCGTTGGGGTCGTGCGCCCCTCCTCGATGGAGGGCCGTCGTTTCGAACG
>JANOQG010000431.1:0-8958 GCA_031422255.1 Actinomycetes bacterium
CCGTGGCCTCCCGCATCGTCGCGAGCGGGAGCCGTTGACCCTCAGAGCTTGGCGAGGGCCTCGCTGTAGCGGGTGGCCTCGCGGGGAGTGCCAAGCGCGTCGGTGCCGAAGGAATCGACAACCGTGCCGTCGGCCCCGACGAGAATCGTGGCACGGGTGGCGCAGCCGCGCTCCTCGTTGAACACCCCATAGGCGGTGGCCACCGCGCCGTGGGGCCAGAAGTCGGACAGCACTGGGAAGTTCCATCCCTGTGCCTCGGCCCACTGCTTCTGGACGGGGGCGGCGTCGCACGACAGCGCGAACACCTGCACACCCGCATCGGTGAACTGGGCATGGTCATCACGGAGACGGCACAGCTCGGCCTCACAGATCCCCGTGAAGCTGAACGGGTGGAAGACGAGGAGCACCGGCGTGCCCCGAAGGCCGCTCAGCGTGTGCGACTGGCCGTCGGTGCCGCTGAGGGTGAAGTCGGGCGCGTTCTGACCGATGTCGAGCATGGGCCGAACCCTATCCGGGTGCCGCCGTGGTGAGGACAGCGTGCAAGACCTCGTACGACCGCTCAAGCGACGCCCGATCCACCCGCTCATCAGCTCGATGGGCCAGGGCCGCATCGCCGGGCCCGAGATTGCAAGCGGGGATGCCCGCCTCCGCGAATCGCGCGACGTCGGTCCAGCCGAGCTTGGCTTGCACAGCGAGATGATGATCTTCCACGAGTGACCGCAGCACAGGGTTGGCGAGGCCAGGTGCCGCTGCAGGGGCGGCGTCGACCAGGCGGACCTCGTCGCCTTCCTCGAGCAGGGGCGCGAGGAGCGCCCTCACTTCCGCCTCCGCTTCCGCAGCAGTGCGATCGGGCGCGAACCGACGGTTGATCGTGATGGAGGCGAGATCGGGAACCACGTTGCTCGCCACGCCACCTGACACAGCGACGGCCTGCAGCGCCTCTCGGAACTGGCAGCCCTCGATCATCGGCGACCGTGACTCGAATGACTCCAGGAGGCGCAATACGGCGCCGAGGCGATGGATGGCGTTACGGCCCATCCAGGGCCGGGCGGTGTGGGCTCGGGTCCCTCCAAGCGTGACCTCGAGCCGCAAGGTGCCCTGGCACCCGGCTTCGACCTCGCCGCCGGTGGGCTCGCCGAGGATGGCGACATCTCCGTCCAACAGGTCGGGGCGGTCGCGCATGAGGTGACCGAGGCCGTTGTGCTCCGCGGCGACCTCCTCCCCCGCGTAGAAGACGAACGTGACGTCGACCGCGGGATCCGGAAGCGCCTCCGCAAGCGCGAGCATCACTGCCAAGCCGCCCTTCATGTCCGCCGCGCCGAGACCCCACAGCACGTCGCCGTCGATGCGCGCAGTGGCGTTGCCATTGGCCGGCACGGTGTCGGTGTGGCCCGCCAGCACCACCCGCCGCGGCCGCCCGAGCTGGGTTCGGGCCACGAGGTTTGGCCCCACGCGCTCCACCTCGAGGTGAGGCAGGGCCCGCAGACGTGCTTCGATGTGCGCGGTCAGCGCTGCTTCATCGTGGCTCTCCGAGGGGATGTCGACCAACGACGCGGTCAAGGCCAGCAGGTCGACGTCGGGCATCCCTCCACGTTACGAGCCTTCCCGCTGCCCGCCGGTACGGTTGGCCTCGATGACTCCCACCCCTCCCTCCACCGGCGGCGCTCGGGGCGTCGGCCTCGCCACCTACGCGGCCGACGACTCGGTCCTCGACGTGTGGTTCCCGCAGCCCGAACGGTCCGATGACGTCGCCACGACCACCACGGCGCCGGTGAGCGTGGGCGTGATCGAGGATGCCACTGGCTTCAGCGCGGACCGCGCGCTCGGACGCGACGAGGTACGTGACGTCGTAGTGCGGGCTGTTCTCGTCACGATCGCGGACCTCCAGGCTCCGCCGGTGGGAACCAGCGACGTGTATCTGCGCCTCCACCTGCTCTCCCACCGCCTCGTTGCCCCGAACTCGGTCAACCTCGACGGCATCTTCGGCCACCTGCCCACGGTGGCCTGGACGCAGCTCGGCCCTGTCAGCGTCGATGGCCTGCCTGCGGCGCAGCTACGCGCTCGAGTCGCCGGCGCGCCGCTGCTGGTCCACTCCCTCGACAAGTTCCCTCGCATGCTCGACTACGTCACCCCCACCGGCGTGCGAGTGGCGGACGCCTCACGCGTGCGCCTCGGAGCGCACCTCGCTGAGGGCACCACGGTGATGCACGAGGGCTTCGTGAACTTCAATGCCGGCACCCTCGGTACGGCAATGGTCGAGGGCCGGATCAGCCAAGGGGTGGTCGTGGGAAATGCCTCAGACATCGGTGGGGGCGCTTCCATCCAGGGCACGCTGTCTGGCGGCGGCACAGAGGTCGTCCGCGTCGGCGAGCGGTGCTTGCTCGGCGCGAATGCTGGCATCGGGATCTCACTCGGCGACGAGTGCATCGTGGAAGCCGGCCTCTACGTCACCTCCGGTACCCGCGTCACGCTGCCCGATGGCTCAGTGGTGAAGGCCTTGGCCCTCAGCGGGCAACCGGGGATCCTCTTCATTCGCAACAGCACCACCGGGATCGTGGAGGCGCGCTCACGCGCCGGTGGGCCCATCCCGCTCAATGAGGATCTCCACGGTCACAACTGATCACCAACTAGAACTGGGCCCCATGGAGGACGAGGATCGGCTGGCACCGGACGCCATCCGCGACGCGCTGGCCAGCTTCAGCCCCAAGCTGGACATGGTGGCTGGGGCCGCGGCCACCATCGCAGCAGGCCACCGCGATCTGCTGACCCACGCCGCAACGTCAGAGGCCCGACGCTCGCAGGACGCTGCGGACCTCAACCAGCGGCTCGACGAGCTGACGCAGGAGGTTCGGTCCATCGGTACCGGATTGCCCGGCATGGGCGACGACATCACCCTCCGGCTCACGGATCACACCGACTCGGCACTGGCTGCGGTGTTGCGCCTCGTCGACATTCGGCTCGCCATGCTCCGCCGTGCCTTCGAGGAGGCCGACGGCCCAGCGTCAACCAACATCGAGGCGGGGGCCGTCATGGGAGCGACCCAGGCCGCCTGGAATCGGCTCGAACAACGGCTCGAGACCGAGTTCGACGACCTCGGCCGTCAGCTCCAGTCGATGGCCAGCCTCATCGATGCCGTCGTCACATCGACCGAGGATCTGGCCAACCGCCCCATGGTCTCCGGCGAGCAGCTCCGCAAGGCCGCGTCGGCCGTCAGGGAGACCGTGGTGGCGGCCAACCGCAGTCGTCGGGACCGCCGCGGCGGCCCCAGGAAGCTTGGGAGCTAGTGCCGGCGGAGTCGGTCGGCGACCAGTGCGATCTGCTCGTCGGGCTGCACCACCGCAACTCGAATGAACGACTTGCCCGCGGGCCCATAGAACTCGCCGGGCGAGACCAGTACCCCCGCAAGGGTGGCGAGGCGGCGGGCTAGCCCCCAGGCGTCGCCGTCGGGGGCGGCGGCCCACAGGTAGAACGCCCCCGCCGGAAGCGGTGCGTCAACGCCGACGATCCCGAGCGCCGCGGCCATCGCTTCGAGACGGGCCCAGTAGGTGGCGCGCTGCCGATCGACGTGCGCGTCGTCCCCCCAGGCCGCGACGGCAGCCGCCTGCACCGGGCCGGGCACCATGAGGCCGACGTGCTTGCGCACCTCGGAGAGGTAGCGCACGAGGTCGGGATCCCCGGCGTAGAACCCCGCCCGAGCACCGGCCAGATTGGAGCGCTTCGACAGCGAGTGCACTGCCAACAGGCCCTCGAATCCGTGCTCGAGGATGGTGCGGGGCGGCCCATCCCAGGTGAACTCGGCATAGCACTCATCAGAAAGGACGGGTACCCCCCGGGCGCGGCCCCAGGCGGCTGCCTCGCCGAGATCCCCCAGCGCCCCCGTGGGGTTCCCGGGGACGTTCACCCAGAGGCAGAGGGCGCGATCGGCGTCGGCCTCGCTGATGGCTGCGAGTGAGCCGTAAGGCACGGCGCGGCAGCCCGCGAGGGTGGCCCCCATCGCGTACGTCGGGTAGCTGATCTCGGGGTAGAGCACGGTGTCGAGATCGGGTCGACGCAGCCGCAGCCACTGGGGCATCCCGGCCACCAGCTCCTTGGTGCCAACGCATGCAGCCACGTTGGCCGGATCGACCGACACACCCAGGCGCCGGGCCATCCATCCGGCGGCCGCTTCGCGATACGCCGGGCTGCCGATCGATGCCGGATACCCACGCTCCGCACCGGAGCGGGCGAGGGCCTCGACCACGAAGTCGGGGGGAGCATCGCAAGGAGTGCCGATGGAGAGGTCGACGACACCGCCGTCGTGGTGCGCTGCCAGCGCCTTCACGTCGTCGAGCCGGTCGTACGGATACGGCGGCGGGACGAAGGGCTCGGCCATCACGCGACCACGAACGCGGCGAACTGGCCGAGCGCTGCTTCGTCGAAGCGCACGCGGAGCCGCATGGCGTCGTCATCGGAGGCCTCGCTGAGCACCTCGCCCTCCCGATGCACCTTGGCCAGCACGTCGCCCCGGTCGTATGGGATGAGGAGCTCCACGACGTCGGTGAGGGCTCGGAGGCGAGCCGCGATGGTGTGGAGCAGCTCCTCGACGCCATCCCCGGTTGTGGCACTGAACGCCACCGAGCCTTCGTGGCTCGAGGCCAGCCGAAGCGCCTCGCGAGGAGCCAGGTCGGCCTTGTTGAAGGCGTAGAGCACCGGCACCTCGTCCGCGTCGATCTCCCGAAGGACCGTGCGCACTGCATCGATGTTGCCCTGGGTGTCCAGGGCCGAGGCGTCGACAACGTGCACGAGCAGGTCGGCATCCGAGGCGACGGACAGCGTGGACTTGAAGGCTTGCACGAGCTGGTGGGGAAGCTTGCGGATGAAGCCCACAGTGTCGGTGAGCAGCACCTTCTCTCCCCCGGGCAGATCGAGTCGGCGCGTCGTGGCGTCGAGCGTGGCGAAGAGGCGGTCTTCCACGAGGACACCAGCATCGGTGAGACGGTTCAACAACGTGGACTTGCCGGCGTTCGTGTAGCCCACGATCGCGACGCGCTGTGTGCGGCTTCGGTGTTGCGACTTACGCTGTGTGGCGCGGTGCTTGTCGAGTTCGCGCAGGTCGGCCTCGAGCTTGTGAATGCGACGCTGGATGCGACGACGGTCCACCTCGAGCTGGGTTTCACCAGGGCCACGCGTACCAATCCGCGCGCCGCCGGCGGAGGCGCCGCCGCCCTGCTGGGAGAGCGCCGTGCCCTTGCCTCGGATGCGCGGCAAGCGGTAGCGGAGCAGGGCCAGCTCCACCTGTGCCTTGCCCTCCTGGCTGTGGGCGTTCTGGGCGAAGATGTCGAGGATGACGGCCGTGCGGTCAATGGCCGTGCGCCCGAGGAGCTTCTCCAGGTTGCGCTGCTGCGCGGGGGTGAGCTCGTTGTCGAAGACCACGGTGTCGCAGTCGGTCTCCAACGCGATCTCGCGGAGCTCCTCGACCTTGCCCTTGCCGATGTAGGTGGGCGGGTCGGGGGCGTGACGGCGTTGTACGAGCCGCGCCACCTCGTCCGCCCCGGCCGTATCGACGAGCTGCGAGAGCTCGTCGAGCCCGGCGTCGGTGTCCTCAGGGGTGTGGGGCGGGAGCGTGACGCCAACCAACACGATCTTCTCCCGGAAGGCGCGTTCGATCAGGGACACGAGCGGGCCTCCAGCGGCATCACGGCCACGGTGTGTCGATGATGGCGACGGACGTGGTGTCGCCGATGAGCAGCACTGGGTCGCCGAGCGTGATCTCGACGGCACCACCGGGCATGTGCACCATGCTGCGCTCGCCAACGATGCCCCACTCGCGTGCGGCCGCCGCCACGGCACAGGCGCCGGTGCCGCACGCTTGAGTGGGACCCACACCCCGTTCGTACACGACCATCGTGAGCGCGTCGGGTCCCGGGCCAGCCTGCACGATCTCGACGTTGATGCCTTCAGGGGTGCTTCCGTCAAGACGCGAGCCGATGGCGATGAGCTGGTCCCGCCCCGGGAGCTCGGGCCCGTCCCAGCGAATCACCGCGTGCGGGTTGCCGACGTCGACGCGGGTGGCGGTCTTGAGGTGGCCGTCGACCTCGTAGTCGTCGGTCCCGCCCACCTTGGCTGGCCCCATCTCCACGCTCATGCGGTGTTGGTTGGGGCCGTCCTGGGCCACGAGGGTGACCGTGCGCAGTCCCGCGGCAGTGACCACCCGCAGCACGGACGGCTCGACGATCCCCGCCTGGAACACGGCTTGGGCCAAGCAGCGAATCCCGTTGCCGCTCATCTCTGCGTGCGAGCCGTCCGCGTTCAGGAGCTGCATCGTGACATCGGCCTCGGCCGAGCCGGCGGTGACCCGGAGGAGCCCGTCGGCGCCCAGCCCCGTGCGTCGATCACAGAGCGCGACCGCGACCTCCGGCGACACGGGCTGGGTGCCGTCGAGGTCGAGCAGGACCAGGAAGTCGTTGCCCAGGCCGTGGTGCTTGGTGAGCCGCATGTAGCGCTCAGCCTACGGCGGCGGCCAGGGCGTCCACGAGGCGGTTGTCTTCGCGGGTGGCGTCGAGCCAAGCGATGCGTGGATCGCGCTGGAACCAGGCACGCTGGCGACGTGCGAACCGGGCGGTACGCGAGACGGCTAGCGCTCCTGCTTCGTCGATCGTCAGGTCACCAGCGAGGTGGGCGGTCAGCTCCCTGTAGCCGAGCGCCTGGCCGGCGGTGCGGGACATGCCGCGTGGGTGGGCTAGCAACCGGGAGACCTCAGCGAGGAACCCGTCGGCGAGCTGCTGCGCGTACCGAGCCTCGATCCGTGCCCGTGTGTCCGTGGCATGTCGCCCCAGGCCCACCATCGTGAAGCGGGTAGGCGGATGCGCATCGAGGCCAGGACCGAAGCTGGAGAACGGCCGACCACTCCCAAGGCACACCTCCAGTGCCCGCACGATGCGCCGCCGGTTGCCGGGTTCGATCCGCGACGCCGCCAACGGGTCGAGCGAGTGGAGCTGGCCGTACAACGCCGCTGTGTCGGGATCGGCATCCAAGCGCTCCCGCACTGCGGTGAACTGCCCCGGGATATCCAGATCGTCAACGATGGCCTGGACGTAGAGACCCGTTCCGCCGACGAGCAGGGCCCGTCGACCCCGTCGTTCGATCTCGGCCACCGCGGCGATTGCCTCCTGCTGGAACCAGGCCACCGAGCCGTCCTCCCATGGATCGAGCAGGTCGATCAGGTGATGGGGCACCTCGGCTTGCTCGTCGCTCGTGGGCTTGGCCGTCCCGATGTCCATGCCTCGGTAGACCTGCATCGAGTCGATCGACACCAGTTCCCAGGTTGGGTCGCGTCGAGCCAGGGCCAGAGCGAGGGCGGACTTCCCTGTGGCCGTGGCACCAACCAACACCGCGTGTGTGGCGGAGGCCGTCACGCAGAGGTCGCCGCCGCAGCAGCGTCGTAGGGCTCTTCGCCGATCTCGATCAACCGACGAGCAGCGGAAGTCGCGTCTTGTGAGTGGGTGCAGCGGTCACCTCGACGAGCTCACCTCGCAGGTGGTGGGGAGCCGCGCTCGTCACCAGCACGGTGGCGTAGCTGCCGGGCCGTATGGGCTCGGAGGTGAAGTGGAGCAGCTTGTTCTGTTCAGTGCGGCTCGCGAGCACCGCCGGGTCCTTTCGGGAGGGACCCTCGACGAGCACCTCCTCGACTCGGCCGACACGAGCCTCGTGACGAGCCAGCCCGCTGCGCTGCACCACGATGTCCAGCCGCTCGAACCGCTCCGCGATCACCTCGGGTGCAACGAAGTCTTCGGTGCGTTCGGCGGCTTCGGTGCCGGGCCGGGGGCTGTAGATGAAGGTGTAGGCGCTGTCGAAGGAGGCCTCCGCCACCACCTCGAGAGTGCGCTCGAAGTCGTCGTCTGCTTCGCCAGGGAAGCCGACGATGACATCCGTCGTGACCGCGAGACCGGGCATGGCGGCGCGGGCGGCGGCGAGCCGATCGAGGTAGCGCTCCGCGGTGTAGCCCCGGTGCATGGCGGCCAGCACGCGGTCGCTTCCCGACTGCAACGGCAGGTGCAGGTGTTCGCAGACGGCGGGCGTCTCAGCCATCGCGGCGATCGTGTCCAGGCTGAGATCCTTCGGGTGCGGGCTCGTGTACCGGACGCGCCGGATGCCCTCGACCGCCCCGATCTCGCGGAGGAGCCGATCGAACTGGGGGCGCACTCGGCCCGAGCCGCCGGCCTGACGTTCGGCCAGGGCGAGATCACGCCCGTAGCTGTTCACGTTCTGGCCGAGGAGGGTCACCTCGGTGACGCCGTCGGCCGCTGCAAGCCGAACCTCCTCCACGATGGCATCGAAGGGGCGGCTGATCTCCTTGCCCCGCACAGCAGGAACGATGCAGAACGCACAGCTGTTGTCGCACCCGATCTGGATGGTGACCCAACCGGCCCATGGCACCTCGCGACGCACCGGCAAGGCCGACGGGAACGCGTCGAGGTCCTCAGCCGCTGTCTCCTCGAGGATCTCCACGATCGAATGACCTGCCTCCGTCGCTTCGTGCAGCAGGTCAGCGGCTCGATGCACGTTGTGGGTGCCGACGACCACATCGACATAGGGGGCCTTGGTGGTGACCGTGTCTCGGTCCTTCTGGGCCAGGCAGCCCGCCACCATGATCTGCATGCCGGGCTTGCGGTCCTTGACCGACTTCAGATGGCCCAGCGTGCCGTACAGCTTGTTGTCGGCGTTCTCCCGGATGCAGCAGGTGTTGAGCACCACGACGTCCGCATCTTCGGCGTTGTCGGTCTCCAGCAGGCCGTCGGCCTGGAGCAGCCCAGCGATGCGCTCCGAGTCGTGCTCGTTCATCTGGCACCCAAAGGTGCGCAGGAAGAATCGTCGGGGCTCGGTCACGGCCGACAGGCTACTGACGGCCGTGACCGAGAACCTCAGTCGTCGAGGCTGATGGGCTGGTCGTCGGGGTCGAGCTCGAGCACGGCCGACGTC
>JANOQG010000432.1:0-2682 GCA_031422255.1 Actinomycetes bacterium
GAGTGGTCTGACAGGTGTGAATCGGGGATGACGCGCGTCGCCCCATTGGCCTCCGTGAAGTCGGTGAGGGCCCACATGGAGTTGCACACGGTGGGCGGGTGCGGCTTCGGGATCGGCATGAGCTGGTCGTCGGCATGGATCGGTTGAGGGGTTTCGTCGGCCCCAATGGCGATCGACGACACGGATGAGATGAGGCACTGCGCGTCCAGTACCCCCTCGACGATCGGGAGCACGTTCGGGTGAACCGGTACCCGTTCGAACGTCTTCCCGTGCACGAGCAGGTTGTAGATGCGGTGGGTTCGGCTGCCCTCGAAGTCGTTGCGGGCCGGCGCGATGCCGAGGTCCGTCTCGAGGCGACCCAACCGCTCGACCAGCTCGTCGAGTAGGTCGGTCTCGATGGCGTCTTCGACGATCGTGTAGCCCTGATCGGCGATGCGGCGGAGGTGGTCGCCGACATCGGCATTGGAGAGGGTGCGCACGTCGGGCAAGGTAGTGCCGATGACACCGTTCGAGGAGGCGATCGCGGCAGTGCTGCTGGCACTGCAACCTGGCGACGTCGTCACGTACGGCGAGGTGGCGCTCGAAGCAGGGCGCCCCGGGGCTTCTCGGGCAGTTGGCGCGTTCCTCGCCGGGTCCGAGGGCACCTACCCGTGGTGGCGAGTCGTCAACGCTGCGGGTCGGTTGGTACCGGGGCACGAAGCAGAGCAGCTGCGGCGGCTGCGGGCCGAAGGCGTAGCGGTGGAGGAGAACCGAAGCCGTGTCGTGGCCAGAACCGCGACGCGAAGGCCCGAACGCGCCGATAGGTTCTCAGCCATGTCGATCTATGACCACCAGCTGAACCGGCTCGACGGTTCCACACTCGACCTGCACGACTACGAGGACCAGGCGGTCCTGATCGTGAACGTGGCTTCCAAGTGCGGCCTCACCCCGCAATACGAGGGCCTCGAGAAGTTGCACGAGCAGTACGCCGGGCAGGGCTTCACCGTCCTGGGCGTGCCGTGCAACCAGTTTGGCGAGCAAGAGCCAGGCAGCCCCGACGAGATCGCCACCTTCTGCTCCACCACCTACGGCGTCACCTTCCCGATGGCTGAGAAGGTCGAGGTGAACGGCGACGGTCGCCATCCGCTGTACCAGGACCTCACCGCAGTGGCCGACGCGGAGGGCCGCGACGGCGACATCCAGTGGAACTTCGAGAAGTTCCTCGTCGCTCCCGGTGGCAAGGTCACCCGCTTCGGACCCATGGTGACGCCCGAGGACGACGCGCTCGTAGCGGCAGTGCAGTCGGCTCTTCCCGGAGCCTGACGATGAGGGGCTGAGCAGGGCCCGCCGGTATCGTTGCCGGGACCTCATGGACGACACCGACATCACCCTCGCTGTCGAGGACACGCTCACCTGGGAGGACCTCGGCGTTTCGGACCGCCTCGTCAAGGTTCTCATCGAACAGGGCCTCCTCGAACCCTTTGCCATCCAACGTCTGTCGATCGCCGACGCCCTGGCAGGGCGCGATGTCTGCGGTAAGGCAAAGACCGGCTCCGGCAAGACCCTCGCCTTCGGCTTGCCCCTTCTTGAGCGCCTCGCCAAGGCCGAGCCACGGAAGCCCCGTGGCCTCGTGCTCGTGCCCACCCGGGAGCTAGCGCTTCAGGTTCACGACGTGCTTGCGCCGCTTGCCAAGGCAATCGGCTCCCGAGTCGTCGCGGTCTACGGCGGCGCCGACATGAACAAGCAGATCAAGGCGCTCGCCGAAGGCGTGGAGGCGATCATCGCCACCCCCGGGCGCCTGATCGACCTTGTCGACCGCAAGGAGGTGGAGCTCAACGGTCTCGAGATCGTGGTCGTCGACGAAGCCGACCGCATGGCCGACATGGGCTTCCTTCCGCAGGTGGAGTGGCTGTTGCGCCACATCGACGGCCGACATCAGACCCTGCTGTTCTCAGCCACCCTCGATGGTGTGGTGGATGGCCTGATCAAGCGCTACCAGCACGACCCGGTGTATCACGAGGTCGAGTCCGCCACCGTCACGGTGGACGCCATGCTCCACCGATTCATCATGGTCCACGAGATGGACAAGGTGAAGGTGGCTGCGGCCATTGCCCGCAACAGCGGTCGCACCCTTGCCTTCACGAACACCAAGCGCGTGGCCGATCGCCTCACTCGGGCGCTGAACGAGGAAGGCGTGAAGGCGATGGCTGTGCACGGTGACCTTCGCCAGGGCCAGCGTGAAGATGCGCTGAAGGCGTTCGGCGCCGGCAAGCTGCAGGTCATGGTGGCCACCGACGTCGCGGCCCGCGGCCTCCACATCGACGACATCGACGTTGTCATCCACTACGAGCCGGCACCCGAGCACAAGACCTACCTCCACCGCTCCGGCCGTACGGCCCGCGCCGGCTCCAAGGGCATGGCCGTGAGCCTGTCGCTCTGGAACGAGGAGCTGCACATCAAGCGGCTTCAGAAGCGCATTGGCGTGATCCAACCGATCACCGAGATGTTCTCGAACGACGCGCGCCTCGAAGACCTCAGCGCCTGGGACCCCAAGAGCTAGACCGCCACGGCTACGGTCCTGCTATGGGGCTCGATCAGGACAAGGTGGGGCTCTTCGCGTTTCTGGTGTTCTCGAAGCTCGAGGGCGCGGTGACGGCGGGGATGATCCACCTCGGCGACCGGCTCGGGCTGTACCGGGCCTTG
>JANOQG010000433.1:0-2480 GCA_031422255.1 Actinomycetes bacterium
GCCGCCGTCGCGCCCGACGCCGCTCATCTTGAAGCCGCCAAAGGGGGCCTCGTGGTTGCGCTGCGCCGTGTTGAGGCCGACGTTTCCGGTACGGAGCTGCTTGGCTACCCGCAGCGCGCGGCTGGTGTCAGCGGAGAAGACGTAGTCGTACAGGCCGAACTCGGTGCTGTTGGCGATGGCCACCGCTTCGTCCTCATCGCCAAACGGAACGACCACGACGACCGGCCCGAAGAACTCCTGGGTGACGGCAGGGTTGTCGGGCTTGCAGCCAGCGATGAGCGTGGGGGCCACGTAGAAGCCGGTCTCCATCTCCGGGCGCTGACCACCAGCGATGAGCTCGCCTCCCTGCTCGATCCCCGTCTGGATGAGGGCCTCGACACGCCCGCGCTGCACAGCGGAGATGAGCGGGCCGACGACGGTGTCCTTCGCCAACGGGTCGCCCACCTTGAGGTAGCTGGTGGCGGCCTGCAGCCCGGCGACCACCTGCTCGTACACGCCGCGCTGGACGATGACGCGCGTGGGCGCGGTGCAGATCTGACCGGCATGGAAGGCCCACACGCTGGAGATCGTGCCGATGGCGGTCTTGAGGTCGGCGTCGTCGAAGACGATGCCAGCGCCTTTGCCGCCCAGCTCGAGGAGCAAGCGCTTCATGCCGCGCCCGGCCACCTCGCCGATCGCCTGTCCAACCGGGGTGGAGCCGGTGAAGCTCACCATGTTGACGTGCTCGGAGGCCACAAGCGCTTGCCCCGACTCCGGGCCGGACCCTGTGACCACGTTGACGACGCCGGCCGGAAACCCTGCCTCCTGCAGGATCTCCCCGAACACGGTGACGGCGAGCGGGTCCTGGGGTGCCGGTTTCACCACAACCGTGTTGCCCATGGCGAGTGCCGGGCCGATCTTGCCGGCCATGTTCACGATCGGGAAGTTGTACGGCGTGATGCAGGCGACCACACCTACGGGCTGACGGAGGACCATCGCCCCCATGAGCCCACCGGGCGCAAGCGTCGTTGTGGGCATCTCACTCGGAGGCAGCGGAATCGTCGTGGGCTCGAGCGCACCCTTGGCGTAGCGGCGCAGTCGCTCGGCGCAGGTCGGCACCTGCATGGTGGACGCCACGCGGAGCGTGGCGCCCGTCTCGGCCTGCACGAGGGGGATGAGCTCGGCCTCTCGCTCGCGCAACAGGTCGGCTGCTCTGTTCAGGAGCGCCGCGCGCTCCTCCGGCTTCGTTCGGCTCCAGGCCGGGAACGCCTCCGCCGCAGCTTCCGCCGCAGCCTCGACCTGCGCCACCGACGCCTCAGGGGCCTGCCCAACAACCGTCTCAGTGGCGGGGTTGATGATGTCGTAGGTGCCACCGTCGCCATCCACCCGCTCGCCGGCAATGAGGAGCTGGAACTGGGGATCTGCCATCCGGCGAGAGTAGAACGCGTTCTCGCGGACTGTCAGGTGCGGGGCTCGCAGATCACGACGGGGATCTCGCGCTCTGTACGCCTCTGGTAGCTGGCATAGCCCTTGTTGGCCGCAACAATCGCTGGCCACATCTCGGCCTTCTCCTCCGCGGATGCGGTGCGAGCCTGCATCGGCCGAGTGGCGCCGGCCTCGGTGACCTCGATGTGCGGTTGCGCGACGAGATTGCGGTACCAATCGGGATTCCGATCGTCTCCATTCTTGGACGCGACCAGCACGATTCGATCGGGCTCGTAGATCGGAGCGGTGAGCATCACCGACCGACGTTGACCGGATGTGCGGCCCGTGGTGTGGAGCTCGACCACGTGCATGCCCCGAGCGGTCGCCCCGATCCGGCCGCCCGACACGGTGAGAAGCGAACGGTGGACTGCGTTCAGCCCCTTGGCCATGAGGTCTACAAGGGTCGGGTTGGAAGCCATGCGGCCACGGTAACCCTCGCATGGGGCCGACGCCCCTGCCGCGTCGCCCGCCATCCAACATGCAAACGGTTCCACTCGTCGGCCACACTCCCGCATGCCCCGCATACCGCTGTTCGACTTCGACGGCACCTTGGTGGACTCCGATGTAGCGTTGATCGCGCCCTTCCTCGAGCTGGGGCTGACTGTGGGCGAGCTCCCGCCACTGGGGCTCCCGCTCCGCGAGGCGTGCGAGCTTGTCGGCGTCTCGATCGAGTCCTACATCGATCGCTACGACTCCGCGGCGGCGCAGCCGTTCGCCGGGGTGTCTGAGCTTCTCACCGAGCTCGATCGATGGGGCCTCGCTTCGAACAAGGAGCGGTTGGCGGGCCACCGTGAGCTGGCCCGACTTGGCTGGGGTCCCGAGATCGCGCTGTTCTCTGATGACTTCGGCGGCGAAGAGAAGCAGCTGGCTCCGCTGCTCGCCGCGCTCAACCTGGATGCGGGCGACGTCATCTACATCGGCGACACTGCACACGACCGGGCCTGTGCCGCGCTCGTGAGCGTGCCGTTCGCGTTGGCCGGATGGAACCCGCGAGCACGAGCCGGAGCGCTCGCGGA
>JANOQG010000434.1:0-5846 GCA_031422255.1 Actinomycetes bacterium
GCACCACCGCGAAGGCGCCGCCCGCGCCCCAGCCGAACGGTGCGGCGATGAACGGAGCGGCACACGTGAGGATGAGCGCTGCGCGGCCCCAGCCACCTAGACCACCAAAGCGCTTCCGGAGCCCCCACAAGCCCATGAGCAGCAGGATGAGGCCGAGTACCTCGACGGCCGCGCCTGATCCGTGCACACTCCCCCGCCAGCCAGGGCTGTGGGCCTCGCCGTAGGTGTTCGAGAAGATGCCCACGGTCGCGACCGGGACGGTGAACAGCATGACGAGCCCGGCCCGACGGGTGGCGCGAGTCGACACAGCGCTACCCATGGCGGCCTGGGCGGCGTGGGCACGGGCGACCAGCGGCGCCGAGCCGAACCGGGCCACCGCGAGCGTCTCGGCTTCGGCCCGGGTGCGTCCTGCGGCTTCGAGCGCGCCCGCGTGGAACAGCAAGTGATCGGCGGCCTCGTCCACGATGTCGTCAGCAGCGTCGAGGTGCGCCAGCGAGTGGGCCAGCTCGGTGAGGTAGGCGTCGATGAACCCCGCTGGTGCGGCAACCTGAGAGGCGTCGGGGTCGGTCATCACGTCCACCCTGCGACCGTGCCCGGTGTGGGACCTTCGATGACGCGCTGCACGGCGATCATGAAGGCGCTGAGCTCGTGGCGCTTCGCGGTCGCCGCTTTCTTCCCCTGTGCGGTCACGCGATAGCTGCGCCGACGCCGGCCGGACCTCGTGTCCCATGAGCTGGCCAGGAGGCCCGCTCGCTCGAGGCGGTGCAGCGCCGGGTAGACGGTGCCTTCGGGCAGATCGATCTCACCGCCGCTGCGCTGCCGGAGCTCCTCGATGATCGCGTAGCCGTGCCCCGCACCGTCGCCGACGATCACCAGCAGCAACAGGTCGAGATTGCCTCTCACCAGATCAGGTCTCATACCTAGGCATGCTTTACCTAGACAGCCTCAGTGTCAAGGAAATGCCCGAAATCAGGCATGGCGGGCTGTACCAGACTGAACCGCGAGCCGCGGGAGGCCCCGGGACAGAGGGCCATCGCGTCGAAGTGTTGTTGACTGAGTGCTGAACGTCGTTCTAACCTTCAAATCATGTTCGAACTACCTAAGCGCGATAGGCGAGCAGAGCGCAAAGAGGGCACGAGGGCCGAGATCCTCGACGTTGCGTGGGCGCAGGTGCGTGCCGACGGGCTTGCTGCGCTGTCGTTGAGGGACCTGGCTCGGGCGGTGGGGATGCAGGCGCCCTCGCTCTACAGCTACTTCGACTCGAAACATGCGATCTACGACGCGATGTATGCGCAGGGGGCGCGTGAGTTCGTGGAGGCCGAGCAATCGGACGAGCTCGGCGAACCGTTGGAGGGCCTGAAGCAGCTGGCTCGCTTCTTCGTCGGGTTCTGCGCAGCCGACCCGGCGCGCTACCTGTTGCTGTTCCAGCGGACGATCCCCGGCTTCGAGCCGTCGGCGAAGTCGTTCGCCATCTCGCAGGGCAGCCTCGAACGGCTCAGCCAACGCATAGAGGCGTGCGGGATCACCGACCCCGCCGCGGTCGACCTGTTCTCCGCCATCGTCACGGGCCTGGCGGACCAACAGCTCTCCAACGACCCTGGTGGGGACCGCTGGATTCGCTTGATCGACGATGCCGTCGAGATGTTCTACGACCACATGACCAAGGAACAGAAGCAAACAACCACGAGGAGGCGCAAACCATGATGACTGCACAACCAGTCGACACCATCCAACCGATCACCAGTTCCGACACCGAGAGAGTGGCGCGCACGGAGTACGAGCGCATGGCCTCGCAGCTGCGATCGCTGGCACCTGACGAGTGGAGCAGATCGACCGACTGTCCGCTCTGGGACGTGCGAGCTGTTGCGGGACACAGCCTCGGCATGATGGCGACCTTCGTCGGCTTCCGCCGGCTGTTCGGGGCGATGGGCGCAGCAACGAAGACGTCGAAGCGTGAGGGCGGCCCGATGATCGACGCGTTGACGGCGAAGCAGGTCGCCGACCACGCCGCCTTGTCGACCGAGGAGCTGATCGCCCGCGTCGACGAGATCGGTCCGCGCACAGCCCGCTGGCGAGCCAAGGCGCCGTGGCTATTCCGCAAGATGCCGATGAAGGAGGAGGTGGGCGGCACGGTCGAGACTTGGCGCATGGCGTACCTGCTCGACACGATCCTCACGCGCGACCCGTGGATGCACCGCATCGACATCGCCCAGGCGACTGGCCGTGACCTCGAGCTCACTGCGGCGCACGACGGTCGCATCGTCGCCGATGTCGTCGCCGAGCTGGCACGTCGCTATGGGCAGCCCTTCACGCTCAGGCTCACCGGCCCCGCCGGCGGCGAGTTCATGTCCGGCGACGGCAGCGGCGAACACGTCACCATCGACGCGATCGAGATGTGCCGCACACTTTCCGGTCGCCCGCCGGCCGACGCGCAGCCGCGCACCGGCCTGCTCGCCACGGAGGTGCCGTTCTGATGGACACGCAAACGAGGGTGACCGAAATCGCCGCCGGCATCCACCAGCTGACCACGGTGATCCCCGAGGCCCCTGTGGCCTTCAACCAGTACCTCATCGCGGCAGCCGAACCCCTGCTGTTCCACACCGGAATGCGCGGACTGTTCCCGCTCGTGTCGGCCGGTGTGTCCACCGTGTTGCCGGCGGACACGATGCGGTGGGTGAGCTTCGGCCACGTCGAAGCAGACGAGTCAGGCTCGATGAACGAGTGGTTGGCCCTCGCACGGAATGCCACTGTCGTCCAGGGCGTCATCGGGTGCACGGTGTCGATCGGTGATCTCGCCGACCGGCCGCCACGAGCCCTCGGCGACGGCGAGACCCTCGACATCGGTGGGCACGTCATGCAGTGGTTCGACACACCGCATGTACCGCACTCGTGGGAAGCCGGCGTACTCTACGACATGACTACCAAAACGTTGTTCTGTGGTGATCTGTTCACCTGGAATGGACCCTACGCGGCCGCCACGGGCGACGACATCGTGGGGCCTGCCGTGCAGGCCGAGGACGACATGCCCGGCTCGCTGTCGCTGCACCCGTCGAGTGGCGCGACGTGCCGTCGCTTGGCCGAACTCGAGATCGGGACGCTCGCCCCGATGCACGCCCCGGCCTACACCGGCGACTGCCGCGCTGCGCTGATCGACCTCGCTGCCGACTTCGACCGGCGCATCGCGATGCTCTGACCAGGGTTCGCACGGCGAATCGTTGTGCCATTCACAGCATCCGTGGACCTTTGGGGACGGCTTTCAAACCCTCCCTCGGTCGTGAAGACCCTTGCAGAACAGGGGTCGCGGCCGGCGCCACGCCCACCGAAGGCCGTCGGACGAGCGCGAAATCGGGCGTCGGCGGGCTCGTCGGGCGTGGTCTCGGAAGAAAAGGGACGGCTTTCAAACCCTGTGCGGCGACGGCTGTCCGGGGCAGTCATCGACGACCTGGTGCGGGACTACGTCGCGGGGTCGTCGATCGACTCGCTGGCGGTTGAGCTCGGCGTCCACCGAACGACGATCATCAGCTACCTCGACCGCCGCGGCATCGAGCGCCGGCGGAACGTGCGCAAGATGACCGACCGCTCCGTCGGTTGGGCAGCGAAGCGCTACGCGTCTGGTGGGTCTCTCAAGGTGGTTGCGGTCCGCTTCGGCGTCGATGCGAAGACCCTCGCCAGGGAGTTCAAGCGAGCCGGCATCGAGATCCGTTCGAGACGTGGTTGGCACCCACGTGCGTGACCAGGCTCGATCATCTCCAGAACCGTGGCGACGCCAGTTCCACGAGGTGCTCGGAGTACGGCGACCGCTCCTGCGCGCCATGGTCCTCCCTCTCGACCGATGGCGATGGGGCTACACCCCGCACACCGCGATGGCCGGAGCGTCGCGGCGGGCCTTCTCGGTGGCGGTCGGGAGCTCGGCGAGCACGGTGTACTTCGTCTGGTGGAGGTCGATGCCGAGCGCTTCGGCGTCCTCGGGGGTCAGGCATTCGAGCAGGTCCTTGGAGGCCAGGGTGCGGCCGCCGGACGCGCAGGCTTCGATGCGGGCGGCGTCGTTCACCTCGTCGCCGAGGGCCGTCACCTCGCTACGACCCGCCGTCTGGATCTGGCCGACGTAGAGGCGGGCGCCCCAGTGGAGTCCGAATCGGAACGTCACCGACTCGTCATGCAGCTCGCTGCGTTCGACCGCCGCCGCGACCACGCCGGGCAGCGCCCGCGCCGCCTCGATGCACGAGCGGGCCGCGGTCGACTCCGATCCGGCGGTCTCCGCGAGGAAGAACCCGGTGACCCCGTGACCGGCATGCCGGCCCACGATGCCGCCATGGTCGATCAGGCACTGGTCGATCCCGCGGACCAGGCGGCGCCCGAAGGCGAAGTACTGCGCGGTCGACACTCGCTTGGACAGGGGCGTCGATGCCTCGAGATCCGCGAACAAGATGGCGCCCGGACGACGACCTGGACGAGCCACGGCATTCATCCACTCGACGTGGCGCAGATCGGCGAGCTGCAGGGCCGAGAAGACCTGCGACATGCCCGCGGTCGGTCGATAGTCAGTGACGTACCCGACGAGATTCCCAACCGAGTCGTTCACCCGCTGCATGACGATGCTGATGTCGGACTGCTCACCAAAGGTCCGAAGCGTGACGCCGGTTCCCTCGACGTGATTCCCACTCCAGATCATCGGCGGCGGCGCGGGAGCGATGTCATCCACCAGATCGACCAGGCTGGGATCGACGCGTTGCCGAAGGGCCTCACGGCCGCCAGAAGTCCCGAACAGCACCCAGGGCCCCAAAAGGAGGAACTCGTGCTGGCGGGTGTGGTCGCTTCCGAAGGCCTGCTGCATGTACGCGGTCACCTCCGGTCCGAACCAGTGCCGTGGCGGATCGGTGGGCACCAGACGGCGGCCGTCCCATCGCATGAACTCCCGGGTGGCGTACGCGTGGAAGCCCTCGGCATCCGTGACTCTGGAGCAGGCGCCGGCGGCCTCGTACCCAGCCAGCGATGGCGGCCAACGTCGGGTCGGCCGGTAGCGGCAACGGCTCGGCGAACGACATCGCACGACGCTAACCCGCCACGTCTCGGACCACCCGAGGGCGCGCCGCGCTTCGTGCGCGGCGCGCCAGACATACTGCGGCTCACCAGCCTGGCGGCTCCACATCTAGGCTCCGTGCGTGCGTGGACGGGAGGGCTGGGCGAGGTGAGCTGCGCGGCTTGCGGGGCGACCAACCGGGATGACGCTGGCTTCTGCGCGCAATGCGGGTCGCCACTGCGCCGTCGGTGCGCCGGATGTGCGAGGGAGCTTGCCCAGGACGCCCGCTTCTGCGATGGCTGCGGAACACCGGTCGCCGCCTCCGCGCCGCCAGGACCGGCCGACGCAGCCACACCGGCCGTGCGGAAGTTCGTGACGGTGCTCTTCGCTGACCTGGGCGGCTCGACAGGGTTCGGTGAGCGGACGGACCCCGAGACCGCCCGAGAGGTGATGGCGACCTACCACGCGACGATGCGGGCCGCGGTCGAAGCCCACGGCGGCAGCGTCGCCAAGTTCATCGGCGATGGCGTGATGGCCGTGTGGGGCATCCCCGAGGTGAGCGAGGACGACGCGACTCGGGGGGTGCTCGCGGCGGCCCAGATGCAGGAGCAGTTCGTGAGCTTCGCCGCCGAGGTGTCGGAGCGGCTCGGGGAACCCATGACGCTCCGGATCGGGAACAACACCGGCGAAGTGGTGATCGCCGAGGGTGACGCGGACATCGTCGGCGATGCCCTCAACGTCGCGGCCCGCTTGGAGAAGGCCTGTCAGCCGGGGAGGGTGCTGGTCGGCGAGGAGACCTGGCGCCTCACCCGCGGCGCGCTGCCGC
>JANOQG010000435.1:0-4552 GCA_031422255.1 Actinomycetes bacterium
GCGCAGTGGTGCGATTCGCCGGGCTCGAGCTTCCCCTTCGGGAGCGACCAGTCGTCGTAGCGGGGCCGGTGCACGAGCAGCACCTTGACGGCCCGCTTGGCGGTGACCCTCCAGATGGCCCCGCCGGCGGCTTCGATCACCTCGCCAATCCTACGGACGCGGGCGACCGTCGAGCGCGAGGGCGGCGTTCGACCACGCCTGCTGACCGGTGAGCTCCTCGCCGAACCAGTCCGGGGGCGTGAAGGTGGTGGCGTCGGCCTCGCTCGCAAGCTCCACCTCCACCGTGCACAGGCCCGCCAAGGTGCCCGCGTAGAGGTCGACCTCGGCCACGAGACCTCCGGCCAGTGCCATTCGATGGCGCACCTTTTCGACCCGGCGCCCCTCCGTGTGAGGCCAGAGCTCGTCAGCCTCCGCGGGGTCCAGCGGCGCCTCCACCTCCGTGCGATGCAGGCCGCCGCCCGCCTTCACCGTAAGGGTGGCGGCGCCTTCGGTGAGGCGGAGTCGGACCTCCACGGGCCCGTCGATCGCCAGGTACCCTTGCCGCAGCCGGGCGCCGGGGCCGAGCTGAGCGGGCTCAGGGGCCTTCGGTACCAGGAACTTTCGCTCGATCTCACTGGCCATGGGCCCATCATGGGCGCACGGAGCGCCCCTCGCTCGACAGCGCACACATGCACACCTCCTTCACGCATCCCGACCTCCCGGCCCGTTCGGTGCTCGACGCGCTCGCAGCCGCGGGCTTCGAGGTGGGTGCGCCATCCGTGGTCACGCGCCAGGTGATCGACACCTTCGACGGGCGCCTGCACGATGCCGGGCTCCGGCTCGAACATCGTGTGGGTACGGCGGCCGAGCTCGTGCTCAACGGCCCGGTTGGAGCGCCGGCGGCTCACCTGGCGTGGTCGAAGCCGGCCCCAAGCCTTGGCCACCACCTCCCGCCGGGCCCGTTCCGCGAGCGAGTGGCGGCGCGGTCCCAGGAGCGCGCCCTGCTTCCACTGCTCACGCTCAGCACCCACACCCGGGTGGTCTCGAAGCGGGATCGTCGTGGCAAGGCCACGGTCGCTGTGGTGGTGCACGATGGCCCCACGGTCGCCGACCACCCGGCCGAGCTCCCGACCTGGGTCGCCGAGGTGGTGGGAGTAGCCGGCCACGACGATGCGTTTGCCGGTGCGATCGCGCGGCTGTCAATGCTCGGGCTGGTGGCTACCGAGGACGACATGGTCGGCGTGGTGGCCCGGGCAGCGGGTGTCTCCCTCGCGGGTCGCACCAGCTCGCCCTCCGTTCGTCTCGCGGCCAGAGACGACGCCCTCCTGGCCTACCGGGCCGTCCTCGCCAACTTGGCGCACACCATCGACGACAACCTGCCCGGCACCGTCGCTGACACCGACCCCGAGTTCCTCCACGAGCTGCGGGTGGCGGTGCGGCGCACTCGGTCGCTGCTCAACCAGGCGAAGGGCGTGCTGCCCGAGGACGTTCGGGGGCACTTCGCCGCAGCGTTCGGACACCTCGGCACGGTCACGAGCCCGGCCCGCGACCTCGACGTCTACGTGCTCGGGTGGTCTTCCATGGTGGCCCCGCTCCAGCTCCCCGATCCCCGCGTGCTCGACCGTGTCCGCCAGGAGATCGAGCGGCGCCGGAGCGCGGCCCATGCCACCCTTGCCAAGGATCTGAGCGGGCCCACGTGCCGGGGCACCCTCGATGCCTGGCGCGCCTGGTTGGCTGATCCCGCCGTCGAGTCGGCGTCACCTCGGCCGATCGGGCCTGTGGCGGCGCGGCGGATCGCCAAGGCCCAGGCGGCGGTCCTCGCCCACGGTCGGGCCATCACCCCCGCGTCGCCGCCGGAAGCGCTCCACGATCTCCGCAAGGATGCCAAGAAGCTTCGCTACCTGTTGGAGTGCTTTGGCGGGCTGCTGCCCACGAAGCCGGGCAAGGCGTTCGTCGGCAAGCTCAAAGTGCTCCAGGACAACCTCGGCGCCCATCAAGACGCCGAAGTTCAGCTCGCCGAGCTGCGCACGCTGGCTCACGACCTGCACAAGCGCGCCAAGGTGGACATCGACACGCTGCTTGCGATGGGCCGGCTGAGTGACCTCCTCGACCGCCGCCGTCAGGAGGAGCGTGACGCCTTCGTCGACCGCTTCGCGTCGTACGACACGAAGACCAACCGGGCCGCGCTGGCCACGCTGCTCGCCGACGCGGAGGCCGTGTGAAGGTCGCCGCCACCTACAGCATCAAGGGCGGCGTCGGGAAGACGAGCGCCGCGGTGAACCTCGCGTTCGAGGCGGCCCGAGGCGGCGCGCGCGTCCTCGTCTGGGATCTCGATCCCCAGGGAGCGGCCACCTTCCTCTTCCGCGTGCGGCCCAAGGTGCGAGGCGGCAGCCGGGGGCTCGTCGGGGCGGAGGGTGAGCTGGCGCCTCACGTGCGTGGGTCCGATCTTTCGCCGGTGCACGTCGTGCCGGCGGACTTCTCGCTGCGCCATCTCGATCTGCACCTCGAGGGCACAGCGCAGCCCACCGCCCGCCTCGCCGCCCTGCTCGATCCGCTGCGCGAGCACTACGACCTCGCCCTGCTCGACTGCCCGCCCAGCATCTCGTTGGCCAGCGAAAGCGTGTTCGGCGCCGCCGACGCGCTGCTCGTGCCCGTGGTGCCTGCCACGCTGGCCGCCCGCACGCTCACCCAGCTCGTCGACTTCCTCGATGACCAGGTCGACGCCCCGATCGTGCTGCCGATCCTCTCGATGGTCGACCGCCGCCGACGGATGCACAAGGAGCTCGTCGAGTCCTTGGCGGCCGACTGGCCCGAGCTGCTCAGCACGGCCATTCCCGCCGCCGCCGTCATCGAACGCATGGGCCTCGAGCGGGCTCCGGTAGGAGTCACGGCACCGACCTCGCCCGCCACTCGGGCCTACCGCTCGCTGTGGGCCGAAGTCGCCGCCCGCCTCTGGACCTAGGCTTGGCTCGTGACCGCTCCGGTGCTGCCTGCCGACGTCGACCATTTCGTCGAGCACGGGTGGCTGCTCACCCGCAGCCACGACGATGTTGCAGCCGTGCAGCGATGGGTCGACGAGGTGGCGGGGTGGCCTGACGATGCAGGGGAGTGGCTGCACCACCGCGAGCGCACCGACACCGGACCACAGCTGTGTCGCACGGAGAACTTCGTGCCGTTTCACAACGGTCTGCGCAGCTTGCTCACCACGGGCTCGATGCTCGCCACTGCTTCCGCGCTGCTGGGCGAGCCGGCCGTGCTCTACAAGGAGAAGATCAACTACAAGCTGCCCGGCGGTGCGGGCTACGCGCCACACCAAGACGCTCCTGCCTATCGCTTCGTGGCCACCCACGTGTCCTGCATGGTGGCGGTGGATGATTCGCTGATCGACAACGGCTGTCTCGAGGTCGTGTCCGGTCATCACCATGAGCTCCTCCCGGTCGACGACGTCGGCTGCATCCGCGCCGATGTGGTCGACGCGATGGACTGGGCGCCGGTGGAGGTTCGGGCGGGGGAGACGCTTTGGTTCCACTCGCGCACGCCGCACCGCAGTGGTCCGAACCTCGGGCCCATGCCCCGGCGAGCGCTCTACCCCACCTACAACGCGCTCGCCGAGGGCGACCTTCGCGCTGCCTACTACGAGCAGAAGCGCGCCGAGCTCGGTGAGAGCGCGGCCGTGTCGCTCATCGGTGACTTCCAGGGTCGTCCGATCTGATGATGACGCCCTCGCTGGACGACCTGTGCGTGCTGTACGAGCGCTATGGCACGCGCCTGTATGACGAAGAGCTCATGCAGCGCTCCCATGCCGAGCAGACCGCGGCGCTCGCTCGCGCTGCCGGAGCGGCAGACGCGCTCGTGGCCGCCGCTCTGTTGCACGACGTCGGTCACCTGCTCGAGCTCGCCGAGCTGGAAGGTCCGCGCGACCGCACCACCGACCAGCGCCATGAAGCTCGCGGCTCGGCGTGGCTGGCCGTGCTGTTCCCGCCGTCGGTCACCGCGCCGATCGCGCTGCACGTGCGCGCCAAGCGCTACCGCGTCACCGTCGACCCGGCGTACCACGAGGTGCTCTCCGCCGGGTCGGTGGCCAGCCTCGAACGCCAAGGCGGCGCGCTGCGCCCCGAGGAGGTGGCCGCGTTCGAGAGCAACGCCGGCTGGGAAGACGCGGTCGCCCTCCGCGGCTGGGACGACCACGCCAAGGACCTCACCCTCAAGGTCGAGCCCTTCGACTCCTATCGTCCCCTGCTCGAGTCCCTCCTCCTGTCCTGAGCAGAGAGCCAACCCCAAGGGCGCGGTGAGGCGGAGCGAGGTGCTCGGTGCCGCCCCACTGCTCACGGTCGCCCGGGTGACGACAAGGCGCCGATGCAACTTGCGGCAGACAGCGACCGGAACGGGCTCGTTCTGCCGCAGGCACGCGGCGGCACGGTCTTCGGATCGTATGTGCGGCACAGAACGACCGGAACGGGCTGGATCTGCCGCAGGTTGCGTCGGCGTCACCGCGCCCTTGGGCTTGCCCTCGTCAGAAGGGCCAGCCGAAGCGGCAGGTCAGGGAGTCTTCGGCGATCGCGGTGGCGCCGAG
>JANOQG010000436.1:0-3733 GCA_031422255.1 Actinomycetes bacterium
GGACGGTCTCGAGCTGATCGACCGTTGGGGACCCGGACGGGCCATCGGGTGTCTGGTAGATGCGGCAGGACAACCCCACCGGCTCGTCCCCACGAGCGAAGGGGTCGAGCCCGTCGATCAAGATCGAGGGCGAGCCGCGGAATCCGGCGGCCTCCGCCTCGTCAGGCGTTGCGATCAGGCGGTGGTCGACGGTGAGGCCGCGGACCGCTGCGACGTGGCGCAGGCGCTCATCAGCGGTCTGCCAGTGGGGGCAGCCCTCGAAGTACTGGAGTTCGATCCTCATGGTGTGCTCCTCGTCGTGACTGTCGGTCCGGTCCGGCCGGCCAGGAACCGCTGAACGACCACGGCGCTGCTGACCGCCGCCGCAATCGGTAGGCCGACGGTTGGCATACCACCCCACGCGTTGGGCCACCCTCGACGCCACCACAGCGTGGCGGCGGCCACCCAAACGACGGAGGAGGTGGCAGTGGCGGCGAAGGCCCGCTGCTTCCACGGCCCCGCTGCTACCAACGCCGCGACGGCGAGGTCGGCAGGGACGTAGGCGGGGAACGTGGCGAGACACTGGCCGACGCTGCAGCCAACGCCCTTGCCGCCGCGGAACTGCTTGGTGAGGGGATAGCAATGGCCGACGACCGACGCGACGGCGGCCACGTGCTGACCCGTGTCGCCGGCGATGCGCCGACCGATGCGAGCAGCGAGGGCACCCTTCGCGATGTCGGCGGCGATCACGGCGTACCCCCAGCGGGCGCCGAGCACCGCGGTGGCGTTGGCACCGCCCGGGTTGCCGGATCCGTGCTCGCGCAGATCAACCTCGCCCCCGCTCGCGATGCGGGCCGCAACGTCCGCGGACGGGAGCAGGCCCGCCGCGTAGCCGGAGGCCGCGGCCGTGGCGACCCTGCCCCACCGACGGGCGGTCACGCGGCCGTTCCAGAACGCGTGAGCACGACGCGGCGCAGCGGCACGGTGAGCTCGCCACCGATCTTGCCGTCGAGCACTCGACGACCCGCGGCGAGACGCAGCGGGTCGACCTCGGGAAGGTAGAGCGACGCAAGCAGCTCATCGGCGTCGGCACGTGTATCGAGCGGCAGGCTGAAGCCCAGGCGTTCGTCGTGCGTGACTCGCAGCCCGACACCTGAGGTGGCCAAGCCGAGCGGAGCGGAGCGGAGCGCTCGGTCGTTTGGGTAGCCGAGCTTCCGACGAAGGGCGACCTGAAGGCGTGCGTACGTCATCGCGTCGCGCCACGGGACCGGCCCGCTTGCGGGCAGAAGCAGCACGGCCTGACCGCCGGGCTTCAGGACGCGGCTCATCTCGGCCAGTGCGTCCGTGATCGGTTCGATGATCTGCATGCTCATCGAACACACCACCGCATCGAAGGTGCTCGCGGGCATCGGCAGGCGAGTCGCGGAGGCTCGAAGCAGCGGGCCCCGTTCACGCTCGCGAGCGGCGCCGAGTTCCGCCACGGACGTATCGGCGCCGAGCCAGCTCGGCAGGCGATCGGCCAACGGTCCGCTCCCGCACGCCAGGTCCAGGATCGCTCCGGGCTGGCGGGCCAACGGTTCGGCGCACCACTCGTACGGGTCGACTCCCCCGGCCTGGCACCGGGCAAGGATTCGCTCGGTGATGCCGGGACGCTCGGCATGAAAGCCGTGCAAGTAGGTGGCCCAGGTGGAGTGGGGCGACCGGCGGGTGCTCATGGTTGCGATCGAGCTCGAATCAGATTGGATGGAACACGGCCCCGAAGGTTCCGACGCCGGTGTGGGCAGCGACCGACGGTCCCACGACAGAGCGGATCGTCTCCGCCACGTTCGGGAGAGCGCGCAGCGATCGCTCGAGGACGTCGGCGGCGGCAGGGGCGTCGGCATGGCCGACCCCAACTCGCAGGCGACCGGGGTGTGCCGCGACCTGTGCGGTCATCACCGCCACGGCGTCCGCTTCGGAGATCACGCGATCCAGCTCGCGCATGTCGGGTCCGGACGACATGAACACGGGCACCCCGTGACCGTCGCGCACCACGAGCCGTCCCCCGCCGGTTGCACGAGCGATCTCCCCGATGGTGAACACCGATCTGGCCTCGCCAGCGACTGCGGCAGCGGCGCTTGCCGCGTCGGCAGGGTCGGCACCGTTGGCGAGCACCTCAGCCGCGCGCCACACGGAGCAACCTTCGATGAACGACGCGGTGCCTGTGTCCACGATGGTGACGGGCACATCGACCTGCCCAGCGGCGATTCGAACCGCGCTGATGGTTGCAGACCGGTTCGATCCGACGTGGATCGACACGAGCGACTCAGCGCCGGCGGCCACCGCTTGCTCATAGACGGCGAGGATGTCGCCCGGGGATGGGGCTGAGGTGGTGACTGGCTTGCCGCTGCGAAGCTGGTCGTAGAACTCAGGAAGGTCGATGTCGTGCTCGCTGCGCGCTTGCCCGTCTACGACGATCGTGAGGGGGACCTCGAGGATGTCGAACTGGGCAGCGAGCTCAGCAGGGAGCATGGCGTTCGAGTCGGTGACGATGCGAGCGGCGATGCACAACAGCATGGCCCTTGAGCGAGCCGGTGGGGGTCGCGGCCAGGCAGGGGCCGCCGGGGTGGGAGCCGGTCGCGCGCTGGTGATCTTCCTAGTCGGGAATGGGCCGCCGGATGCCCGGGCGTTCTCGCACATGGATCTCGCCGCGAAGGGTCTTCGCCGGATGCACAACGAGGACTGGGGGTTCGACTCGAACTGCTTCGTGTGCGAGCCCCGCACCGACGGCGGGGTGCAGATCCCGTTCGACCACGATGTCGAGCGGCAGGTCATGATCGCCACCTTCAACCTCGGGGGCGGTTCTCCGGGGCTCCGAGCTACGTGCATGGAGGCGTCACGCTCGCCGTACTGGATGAAGCCCTGGCGTGGGCAGCCATTGCTGTGGGAGGGAAGTTCGCTGTCACCGCGGTGACGACGGGTTCGGTTCCAACTTCGACGCCTAGTTCGGTCGGATGTCTACCCACCAGCCGACGAACGCCACAGCGAGGAGCAGAAGTCCCGATCCGACCGTGATGGCTCTGTGATGACGGGTGAGGAATCGGGTGATGGTTCGTTGCGCGGGAGCGGCGAGGAAGGGGAGCAGGACGAGTGGCCAGCCGAACCCGAGGCCGAAGAAGAAGAAGTAGGCGAGCCCGTCGGCTAGCTCGCCGGTGCCGCGGACGCCGCCGAGCACGAAGGCGGAGATGATCAGCGGACCGGTGCAGGGCAGGGTGAGCGGGGCCATCGCGAGTCCGTAGATGTAGGCCGTGGCCGAAGGGTTCGACACGATGGGCGCTTCGGACGTGCGCATCCGGACCATCGGGTTGCGGTCCAGGATCATCAGGATGCCGAGGACGGCGACGAGCCCGTACATCACGGGCAAGACCACGCCGAGCACATCTGAGAAGGTTTGGCTCAGCAGGTGGAGCAGCCCGCCGATGCCCACCATCGCGGTGAGCACGCCGGCAAGGACGAGCACTCCCATCCATCGGATGGAGCGGGACGATCCGCCGCCTTCGACGCGATCAGCGAGAAGCACGAAGAGCCCGGGGTAGAGCGGAAGCATGCAGACGTTGCCCAGAATGGCGGCGTTGCCGAGCGCAAAGGCTTCGAGGTACTCGCTCACCGGATTGGTGGGCCGAGGGGCTGCGGGCTCACAGTCCGAGGGACGAGAGGATCGCCTCTGGTGAGTCGAATCCGGTGACCATGTCACCCACGGTGCCGTCGGCGGCCA
>JANOQG010000437.1:0-5296 GCA_031422255.1 Actinomycetes bacterium
CGGAATGGGTGACCGACCGGAACCGACCTCGAAAACGAAGAGAGCGGATGCCGGAGAAGCCGACATCCGCCGCGCGCCGGAAAGGCAGAGCCTTCCTGGCGGTGACCTTGGTCGACCCGGCGCACCTAACTCGGTGGACGGGTGGGGGCTGAGCCCCGCTTCCGATTTCAGTTGTGGCACATAGGGTACGGCCATGCCCCAACCAGCCACAACCCGAGGAGCTCGGCAATGAGCCTCTGGACGCCTGACGGCGACCATCCCGTCCCTCCGCGCGACGCCGCACAACCCCCCGCTGACGCTCCGCCCTCCTACGAGGACCTCGCCCCCGAGGACCAGGCTCAGCTCCAGGCGATGCAGGCGGAGATGGAGGAGGTACGCCAGGGGCTGCTCAGCGCTCCAGCATCTGTGGTGATCGCGAACCACGCCATGGGAATCTACGAGTTGGCCGCGATCCATCTGATGAGCGAACAGCCCCGCCTCGTCGAGGCCAGCCTCGCCGTCGACGCGCTGGCCGCGTTGGTCGAGGGCCTCGAGGGACGGCTGGGGGACGCCGAACCAACGCTGCGCGACGCGCTGGGACAGCTGCGGGCTGCCTACCTCGAGGTACGGAGCCAGTCGAGCCCCGAAGCCGGCCGAGACTCGCCCGCCCCCTGACTCAGACCTTCTCGACCTGGGTGGCCTCCCAGCGACCCATCCCCGCCGGGCGCACCTCGAAGGCGACCCTGGCACCCACCTCGACGGCTCGGGTGCCGTCGAGGAGCGCCGTGCAATGAAACGGGTACACCGTCCCGTCACCGTCGATCCTGCCGAGCCCGCTCGCTTCGCCGAAGGCGACGACGACACCTCGCATCAATGCACGATCTTGGCGAGGGCCAGCTCGATGATGTCGGTCGCGCCGGCGTCCTTGAGCGCTGGGATCAGCGTGTTGATGGTGTCCTTGGCGACAACGGTCTCAATCGCGTAGCCACCATCGCCAAACAGCTCCGAAACCGTGGGTGTCTTCATCGCGGGAAGGATGGCGATCACCTGGTCGCGGTCCTCGCGGGACACGTTCAGCTTCACCAGCACCTTGCCGCGAGCTTCCATCACACCGTCGAGCAGCGTCTTGATCTGGTCCATCGCGTGGCGCTTCTCGGGATCCGCGGCCGCGCGGGGATTGGCCACGAGAGCGGTGTAGCTGGTGAGCACCTCGCCCACGATCTTCAGCCCAGCGGCGCGCATCGCTCGACCAGTCTCGGTGCCATCGACGATGCAGTCCACGATGTCGGGCACCTTCGCCTCGGTTGCGCCATAGCTCAGACGGATGTCGGCCTCAATGCTGTGCTTCTCGAAGAACCGACGGGCCAGCTCGGGGTACTCAGTGGAGACTCGTACGCCCTGCGGCAGGTCGCTGACGTCAGCGACGGGCGAGTCCTGCGGCACCGCCAGCACGATCTTGAACGGTCGGCTCGACGCCTTGGAGTACTTGAGCTCACCGAGGATCACGACGTCGCTGGCCGTCTCCTCCACCCAGTCGCGCCCCGCAATGCCCACATCGAAGAGCCCCTCCGCGACGTAGGCCGGGATCTCCTGGGGCCTCAGGATCCTCACTTCATCGATGCGAGGGTCGTCGATCGAGGCCTTGTAGTCGACCGACGAGGACCGCTCGACCCGGAGGTCGGCCTCCTCGAAGAGCTGGAGGGTGGGCTTCTCGAGGGAACCCTTGGGGAGCACGAGGCGGAGCACGAGGGTCGAGGGTAGAGGGCGCGAGGCGCGCGCCTGAAACCCTTCTCCGCGCTCCTGCCTACAGGTCTGCGGGTACCTGGGTGACCGCGAGGTAGCCGCCCAGCAACGCCTCGACGTCGTTCCTGGGGGCGACGGGAACCGGCGCGTCGCAGTTGGCGGTCGAGAACGCGTCGACGCCTTCAGGGATGACGGGGGCCAACGGCACCTCGACGAGCGCCTTGGCCTCACCGGTGACGCAGCCCGGCACGTTGAAGCTCGTCACGGTCTCGGTGCCGACGGAGCCGCCAGCGAGGGCGTCCCGATGCTCTGTGACCCACTCCACGATGAGCGCAGCCCCCGCGTCGAAGTCAGCCAGCTCGCCAAGACCGGCGCTCGCTGCGACTGCTGGCACCCCACGCCGGAGGGCCGTGCGGGCGGCCCCGAGCGTGCCGGAGATCGGCGCAAGGTTGGCGATGTTCTGGCCCTCGTTCACGCCGGACACGACGAGATCTGGTTCGATCCCGATCTCGTCGAGCGCCACGTTCACGGAGTCGGCCGGGAAGCCCGACACCGCCGTGCCCTCCACACCGCTGGCGGTCGCGCCGGGGGCGCTGGCCACTGGACCGTCGGTGGTCTTGTCCGAGCTGCCGCTCTGGTTCTCTGCAGGGGCGACGATCACGATCTCCACGTCGTCCAGCGCCTGGAGGGCGTTGACGAGCGCGTCGATACCAGGAGCGCCAATGCCATCGTCGTTCGTGACCAGGATCGTGAGGGCGTCGACCGGTGTCGTCGTGGTGGTCGTCTCAGGCGCGGCTGCCGTGGTGCTGGAGGCCAACGCGCCTCCGCCGTCAGCGCCGCCGCACGCTGCGGTCAGTGCGACGAGAGCGAGGCAGCTGGCGGTGAGACGACGGAACACGGATACCCCCGGGTGACGTGACGACGGCCGGAGGGTAGCCCGCGGTCTGCGACTGTCAGGAGCGAGCGGGGTACCGCTCGGCGAGGCGCGCCATCTCCACCGCCACGACCGCGGCGTCTTCCCCGACGTTGTGGCCGCCCTCGCCCTCGGACCGTGCAAGCGCCTGCTCTTCGTCCTCGGTGGTCAGGATCCCGAACGCCACCGGAACCCCAGTGGTGAGCTGCACCTCCTGGATGCCGGACGCAGCCTCGCCCGCCACCAGCTCGTAGTGGGAGGTCTCCCCTCGGATCACTGAGCCCAGACAGATGACCGCATCGACCCGACCCGAGGCCGCAAGGATCCGAGCTCCCATCGGAAGCTCAAAGCTGCCCGGAACTGCGACGTCTACGACATCCGTCGGGCGCACGCCGAGCCCGGCCAACCCACGGCCGACACCAGCAGCCAGACGGTCGACGATCTGCGTGTTCCAACGCGCCCGAACGACCCCGATCCGGAGCCCCGTTCCGTCAAGCCCGTCCGGCGGGGCTGCGCCCTTGTCGCCGGTCGTCACAGCACGTCGTCCAGACCCTCGAGGAGGTGGCCCATTCGCTCGCGCTTCGTGCGGAGGTAGGCGATGTTCTCTGGGTTCACCGAGACGATCGACGGCACCCGCTCCGTGATCTCGAGCCCGAAGCCCTCGAGGCCGCCGTACTTGCTGGGGTTGTTGGTGATCACCCGCATGGTGGTGATCCCGAGATCCACGAGGATCTGCGCGCCGATGCCGTACTCACGGCTGTCTTCGGGAAGACCGAGATCGAGGTTCGCATCGACCGTGTCACGGCCCTGCTCCTGCAGTCCGTACGCACGAATCTTGTGACCGATGCCGATGCCGCGGCCCTCGTGTCCCCGCAGGTACACCACGACACCGTGCCCCTCCTCCGCCATGATCTGCATGGCGGAATCGAGCTGCACGCCGCAGTCGCAGCGCAGCGAGCCGAAGACGTCGCCGGTGAGGCACTCGCTGTGCACGCGCACCAGCACGTTGGGCTCCCCCGCCACCGCGCCTTTCACCATCGCCACGTGCTGCTCACCATCGAGCAGGGACTCGTAGGCGTAGCAGGTGAAGTCGCCCCACTGCGTGGGGATGCGCGCTTCGCCGATCCGTCGGACCAGCTTCTCGTTCTGGCGCCGGTATCGCACCAGATCGGCGATCGAGATCATGAGCAGTCCGTGCTTCTCGGCGAAGCGCTCGAGCTCTGGCACACGAGCCATGTCTGTCTTGTCCTCGTCGACGATCTCGCACAGCAGCCCCGCCGGGTACAGGCCCGCCATACGACAGAGGTCGATGGTTGCCTCCGTGTGGCCGGCCCGCTTGAGCACGCCACCCTCGCGAGCCATGAGCGGATTGATGTGGCCCGGCCGCGCCAGGTCGCCTGGACGCGTGGTCGGATCGCAGAGCGCCCGCACGGTCGCGCACCGGTCGTGGGCCGAGATGCCGGTCGACGTGCCGTGGCGGTAGTCCACGGTCACGAGGAAGGCGGTGCGCTGGCTCTCCGTGTTCTGCACCACCATCGGTGGCAGATCAAGCTCCACGGCCCGCTCAGGGGTGATCGGGGCGCACAGGTAGCCCGACGTGTGGTGGAGGAAGAACGCGATGCTCTCGGCGGTGGCGAACTCGGCGGCCTGGATCAGGTCGCCCTCGTTCTCACGATCCTCGTCATCCACCACGACGAGGATCTCGCCGCGGGCGTAGGCAGCCACCGCTTCTTCGATCCGAGCAAACGGCATGTCAGACATCCTTCCAGGAGAGCAATCGTTCGACGTACTTGGCCGTGATGTCGACCTCGAGGTTCACCAGATCGCCTGGGCCCTTCTGCCCGAGGGTGGTGACCTCCATCGTGTGGGGGATCACGGCGACCGTGAAGCCATCACCGGTGGGGACCACGACCGTCAGGCTGATGCCGTCGATGGTGATCGATCCCTTCTCGACGATGTAGCGAAGCAGATCACTGGAGCACTGGATCCGAAGGTCGGGAGCGGCGGAGAGGATCGTGCCAACCCCGTCGACGTGCCCCTGCACCAGGTGGCCCCCGAGGCGATCGCTGAGGCGCACCGGGCGTTCGAGGTTCACCCGATGCCCAGGCTGTAGCTGGCCAAGAGCGGTGCGTGCGTAGGACTCCTCGACGACGTCTGCCTCCCACCAACCCAGGCCCTCATCCCATCCCACGACTGTGAGGCAGGCGCCGTTCACGGCGATGGAGGCGCCCATCGTCACGTCATCGAGCACCGCGTGAGCGGCAATGCGCAGTCGGGGACCCTCGCGGGACACCACGGTGCCGAGCTCCTCGACGATGCCAGTGAACATCAGGACTCCTTCAGAGGATCAGGGTCAAAGTCGAGGCGCAGGTCGTCTCCGAGGAGGCGCACGGAGCGAAGGCGACCACGGGTGACGGCGTCGATGGTGGGCGCGCCGGCTCCCGCGAACACGGCCTGGCCATCGTCGCCACCAAACAGGACGGGAGCGAGGTAGAGCACATAGCGGTCCACCAGGCCGGCAGCGTGAAAGTCGTGGGCGACTGTGGCGCCACCCTCGACGAGCAGCTGGAGATGGCCGAGGGCCCCCAGCTCGTCGAGGACCGTGCCGAGGTCGCCCGACCGCTCGAGGCAAGGGTGCACCTTGGCCTTGGGCGGAGCGAG
>JANOQG010000438.1:0-6953 GCA_031422255.1 Actinomycetes bacterium
CGTCGCTGGTGAGGGTGTTGCAGCTCACCCCGCCGCTGGCTTCGAGCGGCCAGCCGAACGGCACGCTCACGAGCTGCGGGCGAACACGATCGGAGATCGTGGCGACGAGGTCCATCGCTCCGCGGTCGTTCCACACACGCACACGGTCGCCATCGGCGATGCCGCGGGCGCCCGCGTCGAGGGCGCTGATCTCGAGTCGAGGTTCGCCCTCGGGGACCGTGTGTGCTGGGAGCTGCTGGTAGCTCGAGTTCAGGAACCGCTGGTGGCGCTTCGACGTGATGCAGGACAACGGAAAGCGGGCCCGCAGCTCGGGGTCGCCGTGCAACCCCTCGTGCGCCGGCACCCAGGTTGGAAGCGGGTCGAGACCGCGCTCCGCCAGGGAGGGCGACGCCAGCTCGGCCTTGCCGCTGGCGGTGGGGAACGCGCCCAGCGCGTGCGGGCGCCAGTCGATTGGCCGACCGAGCTTGATCGAGCCCTCAGCGACGAGACGCTCGAACGTGATGCCCGCCATGAACGGATGGGTGGTGCTCGCGAGGAGGTCGCGCAGCAGGTCTTCGTCGCTGATGTGCAGCTCGGGTTGGTGGAGGCCCATCGCCGTGGCGATCCGGCGAAAGATCTCGGTGTTCGGGAGCGCCTCCCCCATCGGCGCGACGGCGGGCTGGTTCAGCGTGAGGTAGAGGTGGCCCCACGCTGGCATCAGGTCGAGGTGTTCAATCTGGGTGGTGGCAGGCAACACCACGTCCGCATAGCGGGCGGTGTCGGTGATGAACTGTTCGACGACGATGGTGAACAGGTCGTCGCGCGCCAACCCGCGGAGCACCTTGGCCTGGTTCGGCACAATCGCTGCTGGGTTGCAGTTGTAGACGACAAGGGATCGCACGGATTCGTGGTCGGGAAGCTCGTTGAGGGCCTCACCGAGCTTGCCCATCTCGACGGCTCGGCGCTGGTGAGGGCGTAGATCAGGCCGTCGGAGGGCCTCGATCGGAAGGACCTCGTCGAACAGCGGGTCGACGCTGCGTACAAGCCCGCCGCCGCGATGACGCCAAGCTCCCGTGAGGATCGGCAGGCAGCTGATCGTCCGGTACGCCATCGCGCCGTTCTCGCGATGCTCCATGCCAATGAGCACCCGGATGGCCGACGGCTGGCCCTCGCCGTAGAGAACAGCGAGCTGCTCGACGTCGGCCGCCGCCAGTCCGCAGATCTCGGCAGCACGTTCAGGGGGCCACTCCTTCAGCCGTTCGACGAGCGCGTCGTAGCCCACCGCGTGGTCGTCGATGTAGTCACGGTCGATCAGGCCGCGAGCGACAAGCACATGCATCATCCCGAGAGCGAGGGCACCGTCGGTGCCAGGCAGAAGCTGCACGTGCTCGTCGCAGGCGACCGCCGTGCGGGTGCGCAGGGGGTCGATGCAGATCACCCGCGCGCCTGCGGCGCGTGCTTCCTCAATGACTGGCCACAGGTGACGATTGGTGATCAGCGTGTTCGTGCTCCAGAGGAGGACGACGCGTGCGTGGCGAAGGTCCTCCGGGTCGATCCCGATCCCGGTGCCCTGCGTGGCGCGCAGACCTGCCTCCGCTGTGTTGCCACACAATCCACCGACCACGTTGCTCGTGCCGAGGACGTTGAACAGGCGCTCGGACATCGTGCGACACTGCAGGATTCCCTGATTGCCGGCATAGCCGAACGGGAGGATCGACGCTGGGCCGTGCTCGTCGATCAAGTGCTGCCAGCGATCGGCGATCAGGGCGAGCGCGTCGTCCCAGGAGGTGCGCTCGAAGGTGGCCGATCCCTTCGGTCCGGTGCGCACCAGTGGATGCAGGACGCGATCGGGGTGGTGCACGCGATCGAGGAAGCGGTTCACCTTGGGGCAGAGCTCGCCCTTGGTGAACGGATGCGACTCCTGGCCGCGAAGCCGCACGGCCTGACCATCCCGCACTGTGACCTCCCAGACGCAGGAGTCGGGGCAGTCGTGGTGGCAGACACCGGTCACGACCTGCTCAGCCATCCCTGCAGCCTAGGTAGTGCGTGAGGTGCGAAGATCCCGTCATGACCAACTGGACCGCCGCCGACATTCCCGACCAGACCGGGCGCACGGTGGTGATCACCGGCGCCAACAGCGGACTGGGCCTTCGCTCGGCGGAGGCGCTGGCGGCCAAGGGTGCCCGTGTGCTCATGGCCTGCCGCAATGCGACGAAGGCGGCAGCCGCTCTCGAAGGCGTGAAGGCGAAGGCCACGGGCGCCGAACCGGAGGTGCGCAGTCTCGACCTGTCGTCGCTCGGCTCGGTGCGCGAGTGTGCCGCCGGTCTGGCCAGTGAGCTCAGCCACCTCGACGTGCTCCTCAACAACGCGGGGATCATGGCCGTCCCGAAGGCGACGACGGCCGATGGCTTCGAGTCGCAGCTCGGCACCAACCATCTCGGCCACTACGCGCTCACCGGGCTGCTCCTGCCTACCCTCCTTGCTGCGTCGGAACCCCGCGTCGTCACAGTGGCCTCGAACGCTCACAAGTTCGGAAGAATGCACTTCGACGACCTGTTCTTCGAGCACAGCCGCTACGGCCGCTGGTCGGCCTACGGCCAGTCGAAGCTGGCGAACCTGCTGTTCAGCAGCGAGCTGCAGCGCAGGGCACTGGAGCACCACACGGCTCTCACCGCGGTCGCCGCTCACCCGGGCTACGCCGCCACGAACCTCACCTCCGGCCCTGCAATCGGATCGGCGCTGATGCGGCCCCTGCTGGCAATTGGCGACAAGCTCATGGGCCAACCCGACCACATGGGCGCCCTTCCGCAGCTGTACGCAGCGACGATGCCCGACGTGATGGCGGACGACTACTGGGGCCCTGACGCGTTTCGCGAACAGCGTGGCTATCCCAAGCGCGTGGGGCGCACCGACCACGCCCTCGACACGGACGCAGCGTCCCTGCTCTGGAACCGCAGCGAAGCGCTCACGAGCATCGCCTACCCCTGGCCAGACTGAGCACGGATTCCGCCAACGCGCGCCTGCTCGCAGTCGCGCGGATGCCACGCGGCGTACGGTCCGTGCATGCTCGAGATGCGAGGGACCTGCGAGAAGTGTGAGGCGGTGCTACCCGAGGCGGGTGAGGCTCGGATCTGCAGCTTCGAATGCACCTTCTGTCCGGCCTGCGCCGACGGTATGGCTGGTGTCTGCCCCAACTGCGGCGGCGAGCTTCTGCCACGTCCCCGTCGGGCCGCTGGCTGAAGCGAACCCAGCGGGGAGGCCCGACCTAGACGAAGTCGGTGATCAGACGAGCCAACTCGAGTGGGTCGTCGCCCTGGATGCTGTGACCGGCCTCCGCCACGTGCTCGATACGGGCGTTCGGCTGCCGGCGACGAAGCTCGGCCTCGGCATCGTCGTCCACCACCGAGCCTGCCCTCATCCCTCGGACCAGCATCAACGGCACCTGGATCCGTTCGAGCGAATCCCAGAGGTCCTCCGTGGGGAGCGAGCGCTCGGGTGAGGCGCTTCCCTCGGTGAAGCGGCGGTAGCGCCACACCCAGCTGCCGTCGTCGCGCCGCAGGGCGTTGTGCAGGATGCCGCGACGCAGCGAGGACTCCGAGCGCGTGGGATTGAACTCGATCGTGCGTGCGAGGAGCTCATCGAAGTCAGCGAAGCTCTCGGGGCCATTGACGAACGCGATGATTGCGGCGGCACCCGGACCCTCGACGCGAGGTGTGACGTCCACGAGGACGGCGCGGCGCACGAGATCAGGGTGGCTGTCGGCCAGGGCGATCGTGGTGAGACCGCCTAGCGACATGCCCACCACCGCGCTGGCGCGCGGGGCGAGCACTCGGACGGCAGCGGCCACGTCGAGTGCGTTGGTGCGGACATCGAGGCTGCCCTCAGCTGGCGCGTCCGAATGACCGTGACCCGGCAGGTCGATGCACACGATGGGCCGATCGAGGGCCAAGGCCACGGTGTCCCAGGTGTGTGCGTTCTGTGCACCGCCATGGAGCAACACGAGCTCGGCGGGAGCGTCGCCCCAGACCAGCGCGCTCAGGTGGCGGCCGGGGGCCACCGCAACGTTCTCCCGTCGCACACGAGGAGGCCCGAGGTACGGCAACCCAAATTCGGCAGCGTTCTCGTGGAACAACCCGAGCTCGTCATAGGGGACCATCGCCATGCGGGGAACGTAACCTGCGCTCATGCTCGCCGTCTCGCCCACCGCGCAACCGATCGGTGCCCTGCAGATCCGGTCGCGTGTGTGATGGCGAACAACACGCCTCCTCGCTTCGAGGGGACTGTGCCGGTGCGTCACGGACGCAAGCTGGGGGTGGCGGAGTTCGGCACCCCCGACGGCCAAGCGCTCATCTGGTTCCACGGAACACCAGGAGCGCGCCGTCAGATTCCAGAGGAGGCCCGTCGGATTGCCGATGCACGCGGTCTTCGCATTGTCGGCATCGACCGGCCGGGCGTCGGGCTGTCCACGCCTCATCAGCATGCATCGGTGCTCGATTTCGTGACCGACCTCGAGCTCGTCGTCGATCAGCTCGGCATTGGGCGCTTCTCCACGGTGGGTCTCTCGGGTGGCGGCCCTTACGCCCTCGCCGCGGCGGTCGGTCTGCGGGATCGTGTGTCGTCCGTTGGCATCCTCGGGGGTGTGGTGCCGAGCGTGGGAGCCGACGCGGCGCCGGGTGGCCTGGTCGGGCTGGCCAAGCGGTTCTCGCCGCTGCTCCCGCTGATCCGCGAGCCGGTGGGCGTCGTGCTCACGGCGGCCGTGCGGGTGGCAAAGCCGCTCGGCCCACGGGCGCTCGACCTGTACGCGCGCCTGTCGCCGCCGGGCGACCGTGAGGTCCTCCGTCGGCCCGACATCAAGGAGATGTTCCTCGACGATCTGTCTGGCAACGGCGGGCGCAGCATGCGAGCGGTGGTGGCCGACGGGATTCTGTTCACCCAGCACTGGGGCTTCGACCCGAGTGAGGTCGAGGTGCCGGTGTGGTGGTGGCACGGCGACGCCGACAACATCGTGCCTCTGGCTCACGCGGAGCACTTCGTGCCACGGCTGCGCCAGGGCACGCTCTACATCCGTGGGGGCGAGAGCCACCTCGGCGGCCTCGGCATAGCCCGCGAGGTCCTCGACACCCTCCTGCCCTGACACGAGTTCCGGGCCAGAACTCGTTACGGGGTCTGTTCTACGCTTCGGCTATGACGCTGCCTACCCCTGGTCCAGACCGCACTGCGCTGATCACTGGAGCATCGGCCGGGATCGGGGTCGAGCTGGCCTGGGTGCTCGCTCGGCGTGGGCACGGCGTCACGCTGGTCGCCCGTCGGGAGGACCGGTTGCGTGCGCTCGCTGAGGAGCTGACCGCGGCCACCGGGGTCCGCGCCGAAGTGATCGCGGCCGACCTCACGGAGATGGACGAGCGCGCTGCGCTGGCGGCGGCCGTCGAGGAGCGAGGCCTCACCGTCGACGTGCTGGTGAACAACGCTGGCTTCTCCACCCTTGGGCCGATCCACCGGAGCGATCCCGCGCGGGAGGTTGCCATGATCCGCACGGACGTGGAGGCCGTGGCACATCTCTGCAGCATGTTCGTGCCCGGGATGGTGGAACGGGGCTACGGAGCGGTGCTCAATGTGGCGTCGATGGCGGCGTTCCAGCCGCTTCCCGGCCAGACCGGCTACGGCGCGTGCAAAGCCTTCGTTCTGTCCTATTCGCGCGCGTTGGCACAGGAAGTGCGCGCCAAGGGCGTGACCGTGACCGCACTGTGTCCGGGCCCAGTGGCCACCGAGTTCGCGGAAGCTGCCGGCTTCGATGAGGCCGAATCGGCCAACGCGCTGCCCCAGTTCATGTGGGTGACCGCGGCCGAGGTGGCGAAGCAGGCGGTGGTTGGCTTGGACAAGGGACGCGACGTCGTGATCCCCGGCACCCCGAACCGCATTGCCGCGGCGGCGGCCCGCTTCGTGCCGAGCCGTCTGCTGCTCCCAGCGCTCGCCAGCCGTCACCCGTCGCTCAAGCCATAGCCTGAAGCCATGGACGATCTCGGCCATCCGATTTGGGACTCAGACAACCACTACTACGAGGCCCTCGACTCGTTCACCCGTCACCTCGACCCGGCGCTCGGGCCACGCACGGTTCAGTGGGCCACGATCGACGGCCGGCAGTATCACGTGCTCGGCGGCAGGGTGAGCCGGGCCGTCACCAACGCCACGTTCGATCCGATCTCCAAGCCGGGCTGCCTCAGCGACTACTTCCGCGGCAACGCGAGCCAGGTCAACCCGCTCGAGCTGCTCCGCGACCATGAGCCGATTCGGGCCGAGTACCGCGATCCGGCGGCGCGCCTTTCGGTCCTGGATGAGCAGGGGCTCGAGGGGTGCTTCCTCTTCCCCACGCTCGGGATGATCTACGAGGAGCCGTTGAAGGACGACCCCTTCGCCGTGTGCGCCACGTTCCGAGCGTTCAATCGTTGGCTCGCAGAAGACTGGACGTTCGACTATCAGGGGCGCATCCTCTCGGCCCCCTACCTCACGCTGGCCGACGGCGAGTGGGCGGTGGAGGAGCTTGAGTGGGCCCTTGATCAGGGGGCCCGCCTCATCGTGATGCGCGCGGGTGCTCCCACCACGGTCACCGGTCGCCTCAGCCCGTTCGACTCGTCGTTCGACCCCTTCTGGGCGCGCGTGAATGAAGCGGGCATCGCGGTGGTCGTCCACGCGGGTGACAGCGGCCAGTCGTCCAACGGGTACGCCCACGACGGCTTCTCGGCCAGCTTCCGGCAGGGCGACTTCCGTCCCACGATCAAGAGCTTCAACATCGAGGAGGCCGTGCACGACTTCCTCCTGTCGATGACGATCGCCGGCCACCTCATGAAGTTCCCCAACCTCCGGGTGGCATCGATCGAGAACGGGGCCGAGTTCCTGCCCGACATGTTTCGCAAGCTCCGCTCCCAGGCGAAGAAGATGCCCGGGTACTTCAGTGAGGACCCGGTGGAGCAGTTCCG
>JANOQG010000439.1:0-8385 GCA_031422255.1 Actinomycetes bacterium
CGACGGTCTCCACGCCGCGCTGCCGCAGCGTCTCTTCGAGGGTCGTGTTGTAAAAGCCGCTGTAGCGGTTCTTGTAGATCACGATGTCGTCTGACTGCGGCTGAAGCTCGTCGACGATCTCGGTGTTCCAGGTATCTCGGATCAGGATCCGGCTCGGTCGGCCGTCCGGCGACGTCGTGGGTTCACCGGCGTGGAGGGGCAGATGCTTGAGCCAGGTGGGGCCGTCCGGGTAGCTCGAGTCTGAGAGATCTGGCTCGAACGCCATCTTGAGGTAGACGATCGGGATTCCCTTGACCCGGGCGGCCTGCAGCACACGACCGATCGGTTCGACGATCGCTTGGATCGGCTTGATGTCGATCCCCGCTCGGTCGAACATGCCACCGACAGCACCGAAGTCGTTTTGCATGTCAACCACGATCACCGCGACGGTCCCAGTGTCGACCTGCTTCGCGGCCGGGCGTGCCTCAACGTGAATCAGATTCGACACGGGCGACCTCCCACCATCGGCCCAGAGAGCCTACGTCCTACACGTTTGCCCTGCGGCGGCTGCCGACATGCCGCCAACCGAGCCGGCCACCTGCTGCCAGCTGAGCCAGATCCGTGCGTCAGATCGGCTGCGGTCTCAGGGGATCATCGAATCGGCTGTCCTGATCGGGGTTCGATCCGATCGGGAGGTGCGATGTGAAGCCGAGGTTCACTGCTGGAAGCCCCAGGCGCGCTCTTGAACCCCAGCGCTCGCTCTTGGCTGTCGACACGCGTAGCCAAAGTCGGGGTCGTGGGCACCCGCTCAGAATGTTCTTCCACCACCCGCTTGACCCCGCTCGGGATCCGGCAGACTGCTCAGCGCCGGCCACACACAACGTGCGCTCTGTAGTCCGGCCGTGCACGTAGAACACGCGCTCCAATGCGCTGGCGAGCGCCCCGTAATCCCCGCGGTCTGGCCCGGCCGGAGCGCCACCTACCGCCGGATCGGCAGCGCGGCGGCGACGCTTACTCCCCGGAATGCCCACCCGGTGGGTCGAACAGCGGCAGATAGAGCTGTTGTTGGAGGCATGCCCGCCGATCTGATGCAGACAGACATGACTGCCGGTCAGACCCATGGAGTGAGCTCAACTGGCAGAGTGTGCCCATGGCTTGGGTTCGCGGCGGATGGCGAGCGACGCTCAGCATCGCGTGCGGGTCGTTGGGCCTGCTCGGGGGCGCGTGCACTTCCGACGCGATCGACAACGCACCAACGACCGCCGTTGTCACCGAACCGCCATCCACCGCGTCATCCGTGTCAACGACCTCGACCACAAGCAGCTCGGTGCCCGACTCGATCCCGCCAGCCGGTCCTGACCTTCAACCAACCGAACCGGGCCGCGTGATCTCATTCGACGGCGCTGGCGACGCGCACATCGGGCAGCGCAGCGACCCGTCGCTCGTCCAGCAGTACGAGTTGCCAAGCTCCTGCGGCTACTGGGGACTGAACGAGCCAGCTCACGATGGTGACGAACCACTGAGCGGGCTTGTCGCGGCTGCGAACACGAGCGATCCCACGGTGCGATCCATCATGGTTCGCTCCAGCAGCTACCGCACCGCCTCTGGTGTCGGGATCGGCACCAGCCTGGCAACGCTCCAACGGATCTACGGCAACGACCTGGTTCTCGACAGGCTGGACGAGTTGCACCAGCCCACCGACGGGCTGCTGGCCTCCTACAACGACGTCGCCGCCATCCGGCACGGCGACCGTGCCCTGACGTTCGCCTTGCGCGCAGACCGGGTGGTCGCGGTCAAGGTGAGTGCCGCCAACTTCTGGGGCGACGACGAGGGATGCGCGTGACCCTCGCCAAGCGCTCATGAGTGCCGAGGTGCGACGCAGGCCGCCGACAGAGTGTGTCGCGTGAGGAGTGACTTGCCGTCGGTGCGGCTCGCGGCCATCGAAGACCTGGACGCCCTTCAGGACGTGTATCGGGACGCCTCGCTCTCCAATGAGCACGACCGTGCGAACCTTCTGGCACACCCTGGGCTGCTCCACCTCGATGTGACAGGCGTGCACGAGGGCCGGACGATCGCCGCCATCGACCAGGGCACCGTCGTCGGCTTCGCAACCTTCTCGCACCACCCTGAGCACATCGAGCTCGAGGCGTTGTTCGTCGATCCCGCCTATTGGCGACGCGGCCACGCGATGCGCCTGATGGACGCGGTGGTGGACACCGCTCGACGCACAGGCGTGCCGCGTGTCGAGGTCACCGCCAACGACCACGCGAGCCCCTTCTACGACGCCGCCGGGTTCGTGCAGGTCGGCAGGGTGGAAACGCTGTTCGGACCCGCCCCGCGCAAGCACCTAGCCATCTAGGCGACCCGCATCTGCGCCAACGGTCTGATCGCGTGCGAGTTCGTCAGTGGCGGGCGGAGTACCTCAAGGCGTCGCTTGTCGTCCTCGTCTCGGACCTCCGAGGCGTGCATGGTGGCGAGGTAGATCCGTCGTCCCATCCTCACGACTGATCGGGTTAGGTTCCCCCACCATGAGCGACATCGGGGGCGAGGTACGACTCGGGTCGATGCTCTTCACGTTGGTGGAACCGCGCGCTGGGCACGAGGTCGCCTACAACCGCTGGTACGAGCGCGACCACTTCTACGCCGGGTGCATGGTGGGGCCATGGCTGTTCGCCGGGCGCCGTTTCGTGGCCACCCGCGCACTCAAGGACCTGCGCTTCGGCAGCGACGCTGACCGGTTCGGCGGGGTTGCCCGCGGCTCGTACGTCGCCGTGTACTGGATTCTCGAGGGACGTCACGACGACCACGTCGAGTGGGCGCTGCGGCAAGTGCATTGGCTGCACGACAACGGGCGAATGTTCGCCGAGCGTGAGCATGTCCATACCCTCATGTACCGCCACGCCTTCACCGTCGCGGCACGGGGTGACGATGCCGTGCCCGCCGAGCTCGCTCTGGACCACCCGTTCGGCGGGATGACGGCCACGCTCGTCCGCCCCGCCGCCGGGATGACCGCAGAGGAGCTCGGCGCCTACGTCGAGACGAACTTCCACTCCGAGCTGGCGGTCGGCTTCACGCCGGTTCCTCTGTTGCCCGACGCACCCGTCTCGCAGCAAGGCCAGGACGGGCTGGAGGACTGCCTCCTCAACCTGTCGTTCACCACAGCAAGCCCCGACACGTGGTGGGACGAGCAGCGGATGGCCGCCGACCGACTCGTCGCCGACGGCATCGGCGAGATGCTCTGGACCGCGCCGTTCATCCCGACGATCCCGGGCACCGACAGCTACGTCGATCAGCTCTGGTGAGCGCGTTCCCCCGTTTGCTCGCGCCAGGACGGCTTGGCTCACTCGAGCTACGCAACCGCATCGCGATGTGTCCCATGGGTGTGAACCTTGGAGAAGGCGACGGCACTGTCGGCGATGCCCAGTCCGCTTGGTTCGAAGCGCGCGCCCGCGGTGGCACCGGGCTTGTGATCGTCGGCTCCGTCGCCGTCGCCTACCCAAGCGGCTCGTTCGACCACCGCCAGATCGCTGCGTCCGATGAGGCCCAGCTCCCGGGACTGCGTCGCCTCGCCGACGATGTACACCGCCACGGCGCGGCGATCGCCGCGCAGCTCGTGCACGGCGGCACCAACAGCCTCCTCGACATTGCTGAGGGCCGGCCCTTGCTGGTGGCCTCCAAGAAGCGACCACCCGCTCCCGACCGCCTGTCGGCCATGGTCACCGACGACGAGACGGCCGCAATGATGGCGCCGTTCGCCTCTCCCCGAGCCGCCTACCGCGTGCAGGAGGCCACCGACGACGACCTGGCCTGGGTGGTGGCCCGGTTCGTCGACTCGGCTGCACGGGTGAAAGCAGCGGGCTTCGACGGCATCGAGCTGCATGCCGGCCACGGCTACCTCCTACACGCGTTTCTCTCGCCCAACAGCAACCAGCGTTCCGACCGGTGGGGCGGATCCGTCGAGGCCCGCTCCGAATTGTTCGTAGAGGTGGTGCGAGCGGTCCGTCGGGAGGTGGGACCCACGTTCCCGCTCTGGGCGCGTGTCGGCACCTTCGAGGCTCACCGCGAGCCCGGTCAGCGACTCGATGACGCACTCACCGCGATGGGGCTCGGCATCGACGCCGGCCTCGACGCCATCCACGTGACGGCGTACGGAGAACCGACGGTGGCCACGGGCATCACCGACGGTCACACCCCTCACGACCCGGGCGCCTTGCTCGCCAACGCCGCTCGGGTTCGGAGCGAGCTCCGCGTGCCCGTGATCGCGATGGGCCGCCTCACACCGGAAGCGGCTGAACAGGCGCTGGCCGACGGCGACGCCGACATCATCGCCATGGGTCGTCCGCTGATCGCTGACCCCGACCTGCCCGCAAAGCTGGCGGCCGGTCAGCGCCACCGCATCCGGCCGTGCACCTACCAGTACAAGTGCATCGGCGCGATCTTTCTCAACGCTCCGGTGCAGTGCTCGATGAACCCCGAGGCGGGTCATGAGGCCGAACCCCCCTCACCAACGACCGCCCCTCGCCACGTCCTCGTCGCGGGCGGTGGGCCGGCGGGGCTGGAGTGCGCGCGACGACTCGCCGAGCGGGGCCACCGCGTCGAGCTCTGGGAGGCCAGCGACCGCCTCGGCGGACATCTCGCCCTTGCCGAGCAGGCCGACCCCGACCTCGCCGGGCTCCTCGCCTGGCTGATCGGAGGCGCCGAGGACGCAGGCGTCGCGATCCACACCAGCCGACCGGTCGGGGACCCCATCGATGCAGACGTGCTCGTGTGGGCGATCGGCGCTCCTTGGCCGGGCGACCCCGACCTGGGCCTCGACGACCTGCGCCCCTGGCTGGCGGGCACCGAATCGCTAGTCGGCCCGCTGATCGTGCACGGCAGCGGGAAGGCCGCCGTGTCGGTGGCGCTCCGTGCTCGCCGCGACGGCATCACTGTCGTCCTCGTACCCGACACCCCCGTGCTGGCTCCCGAGCTCGGCCTCCCCGGGCGGTTTCGGCTCGTGGCGGCGGCGGAGCACGCCGGAGTGACCATCGGCAACCCGACTCTGGAGGGAACGGGCACCGTCGTCCGGATCCTTCCGGCACGTGGTTCGCCGCCCCCGCCCCACGCTGAGGTGCACGTGATTGGCGACGCCTCCGGCTCCACCGGGCTGGCCGCGGCGTTCGCTGCCGCCGCAGAGGTTGCCGCTCGCCTCTGACCGCCGAGCTAGCTCGTGCCGGTTGCCTTCGGCTTCCTCGGCGGCTTGACCGGTGGCGGAAGCGGGGCCGCCCCGGGCCTAGGGGCCGTGCGGCGCTCCCCCGCCCCCACGCCGGCGCGATGACAACCGGCGAGGTGATCATCGACCAGCCCCGCCGACTGCATGAAGGCGTAGACCGTGGTGGGCCCCACGAACCGCATGCCCCAATGGCGCAATGTCCGGGCCAGCTCGGCCGACTCAGTGGTCGCCGCGGGAACCTCGGCCGGGTCGACCAACCGCTCAGCGCGCGCCAGGGGCGCGTGCGCCCACACGATCTGCTTGAGCGACGTTCCGGCGCGCCGCATCTCCTCGACGGCCTGCGCATTCGCGATCGTGGCGACGATCTTGCCGCGATGACGCACGATGCCCGGGTTGGCGAGCAGACGCAGGACATCGGCGTCGTCGTAGCGCGCCACCTTGGCCACGTCGAAGCCGTCGAACGCCTCGCGGAAGGCCACGCGCTTGCGAAGGATCGTGATCCATGAGAGTCCGGCCTGGAACCCTTCGAGGCACAGGAGCTCGAACAGCGCCCGTTCATCTCGCAGCGGACGACCCCACTCGCGGTCGTGGTAGTCGACGTACAGCGGGTCGTCACCACACCACCAGCAGCGGGAAAGATCCTCCATCAGGAGATGAAGACCTCAGCTTCCTCCGTGAACAGGATGACGAGACCGGCCGGATCGAGGATACGGGTCTCGTCGGGTTGCATCTTCGCGGTGTACTCCGGAGTGCCGATCAGGTCCATGAAGTCGGAGAAGCGGTCGTACCACTGGATCGCCATTCCATCAAAGGTGTCACCGTTGCGATAGTCGGTGATGGCGCGGTGGTGCTGTTCGTAGCGCTTGATGTAGCGGCAGAACACCGGCTCGTCCGCGATCATGCGCCCATGTGCGCGCCACTCGTCGTGGAACTCCTCGATCGACAGGGTCGGGTTGCGCTTTACGAGCACCGTCAGCTTGATCACGGCGTCATCCAGTGGCCGCAGTTCACATCGAGGCTCTGACCCGTGACGGGCTTCGACAGGTCGGAGGCAAAGAACAGCACCGACCCGGCGATCTCACTCGAGTGCGGGAGGTACTTGAGGCTCGTCTCGTTCGCCACCTCCTGGTACACCTCCTCACCGCTGATGCCGCGCTTCTTGCCGAGGTACCCGAAGTACCACTCCACGGAGTCGCCCCAGATGTAACCGGGGAACACGCCGTTGACCCGAATGGCGTGGGGGCCGAGTTCCAGGGCCAGCGTCTTGGTGGCCGTCTCGAGCGCGCCTTTGGAAGCGGCATAGGCGCCGTAGGTTGGTTCGATCCGGTGGGTCGACATCGAGTTGATCATCACGATCGACCCGCCCCCTCGCTCGATCATCGCCGGCACCGCCGCCTTGGTCATCTGGAGCGTGCCCCAGAGGTTCACGTCCATCGTGACCCGCCACTCATCGAGCGGCGCGTCCATGAAGGGCTTCCGGTTCCCGTCCTGGAAGGCGTTGTTCACCAGGATGTCCACGCCACCAAGCGCTTCGCCGGCACGGGCCACCGCCGCGAGACAGGCGTCTGCGTCAGTGATGTCGAGGGAGACGACCTCGGCCCGGCGACCAAGCGCTCGCACCTCCTCGGCCACCTGCTCGGACATCTCCGTGCGGCGGGCGCCCAACACGACGTCGGCGCCATGTCGGGCCAGGAGCAGCGACACGTCGCGGCCCATGCCCGGGCCGATCCCAGAGATGAGCGCGACCTTGCCCTCGAGCATCGTCGAGCCGGGGAGGGGCACTTCGGGCATGTGCGATTCGGGCATTGGGCTCCTTAGCCGTTCACGAGGGGGACGACATCGGCGGCGAACGCAGCGATCTGATCGCTCAGCTCGTCCGCCGAACGGCTCACGAAGCCGACCTGGATCTGGTGGACGCCGAGATCGGCGTAGGTGCGCAGGTAGCCCGCAATCTTCTCGGGTGACCCGCGGAAGCAACGCGGTGAGTCCCAGGTGGGCTCACCGACGTAGAGGGGGCCGGAAAGGGCGCCCAACACGATCGGATCGTCGCCGCGCGTAGCGGCCCGATGCTCCAGCACGAAGCGAATGCCCGCCTCCATGCCGCCCTCGGGCGGGCCCTGGGGTAGCCAGCCGTCGCCGCGCTCAGCGGCTCGACGCATGGCGCGCTTCGAGGAGCCTCCCACCCAGATCGGCAGCGACGGCTGCACCGTCGACGGCCGCTGCCCGAGCTCGGTGAGTGCCACGCGCACGGCGTCGATGGCGTCATCGAGCAGCCGCCCGCGGTCGACGAAGGACACACCCAGAGCGTCGAACTCTCCCTCCACGTGGCCCGCGCCAACGCCCAAGATGGCGCGGCCGCCGGACAAGGCATCGAGCGTTGCCCAGGCCTTCGCCGCTACCAACGGGTGTCGATAGGGCAGCACGTACACATGACTGAGCAGGCGAACCCGTTCAGTGATGGCGGCAAGGTAGGCGAGCGTGGCGATCGTGTCCCACCACTCCGTGCCCATGGACTCGGCCTGCGTTGGCGGCACCGCGATGTGATCGCAGACGGCCACGTAGTCGAAGCCTGCCGATTCGCACGCCAGGGCCACCTGTCGGATCTCCGCAACGCCGGCAGCGGGTTCCCACGGCTGCACGAAGATCGTGCTCTGCGACTGGACGGGGAGCTGCATTCCGAAGGCGACCACGGCTCTCCCTCCGGTCGTTGGCGGCGAAAACTGGAACGTGTTCTACCAGACCGATCCCCAATCGAGCGCCGGCATCCGCTAGACGGAGGCCGTGGCCGCCCTCTTCTCCCTCCTCTCCGCGGCGACGTACGGCGTAGGTGACTTCTGCGGCGGCATGGCCACCAAGCGCGCGTCGGCTGGCGCCGTTCTGCTGTGGTCGCATGTCGTCGGTCTCGCGCTCATGATTGCCACGCTGCCGTTCATGGGCGGCGTGCTCACCACCCGTGATCTCGTGATCGGTGCGATCGGCGGCCTGGGCGGGGCGGCCGGTGTCGGCTTGCTGTACCAGGCGCTGGCCATCGGGCCGATGAGCGTGGTGGCCCCGGTGACGGCGTTGCTCGCCGCCGCCGTGCCCGTCGTGGCCGGGGTGGGGAGCGGCGAGCGCCCGGGCCTGGGTGCAACCGTGGGGATGGGCATGGCCCTGGTAGCGATCGTGCTCGTGTCGGCCGAGGGTGTGGTGCGGCT
>JANOQG010000440.1:0-6840 GCA_031422255.1 Actinomycetes bacterium
CCTTTCCCGCCAGCGACGTGCGCGGCTTCGACATCTCGCAGCTGGCTCTGACCCGGGCCCGCGAGCGCCAGGACGAGGCCGGCATCGGCAACCTTGCGTTTCTCGATCCGCGGATGTCGCCCTTGCCCACCGACGGCTCGGCCGATCTGATCACCACGTTCGACTGCCTTCACGACATGACCGACCCGGCTGGGATGATGGCGGCCATCCGTGCTGCCCTCGCCGACGACGGGACGTGGCTGCTCGTGGACATCAAGGCGCACGACACCTATGCGGAGAACGTCCGCCGCAACCCCATGGCGAGCCTCATGTACGGCACGAGCGTTCTCTCATGCATGAGCAGCGCCCTCTCGCAGGTCGGCGGGGCGGGGCTCGGCACGCTCGGCCTGTCTGCAGCGAAGGCCAAGGAGATGGCGGCGAAGGCAGGGTTCACCCGCTTCCGTCAGCTCGAGATCGACCATCCCGTCAACGCGTTCTACGAGATCCGCGCGTAGCAGCGGGCTGCTCGCTACACGATCGGCTCGGACTCGACGTGGAAGTACGCCTGATAAGGCGCGGCACGCTCGCGCAGTGCGTCCGGATCTAGCTCGGTGTCCGCGAAGCGGTAGCGGGTGCCACCCCCGCCGCCGTCACCCGGGTTTCTCTCGAGGAATCGCCGCATCGCTTGCTCGGTGGCGTGCTCGAGATCGCGTCCGAGCGCCCGATAGATCTCACGAACCGTTGCGATCGGATCCGCGACGAATGCCGAGAACTGCACGTCGATGACCCGCTCGGCCGGGATCACGCCACGATCTCGCGCATCCATTCCTCGATCCAGCCCAACGAAGATGTCCTCCGCGTACGCCGCGGCCACTTCGACGATGTCGGCGGTGTCGCTGGCCATCCGGCGCAGGTGGGTGGCCAGCGCGCTTGTGGAAGCGATGACCTTGAGTGGATCGCGATGCGTCTGCACCACGAGAGCATCCGGGTAGGCGAGGGCCAGGCCGTCGAGGTGCCACAGGTGGGCCGGCGACTTCAACAGCCATTGCTGGGCGGGGTGACGGGACTGCAGGTGTTGGAGGAAGAGGCGGTGCCAGCGGTAGGCCGGAGCGATGTCGGCCTCGTGGAGCAGCCAGCGGTTGTAGGTGGGCAGCCGGAACTGGATTGGAAAGATCATGCTGCGAAAGTCGCCTGCGGTGATGCGAACGCACTCCTGAGCGAGTGTCGCCCCCATGGGGTGGAACGTGGTGAAGCCGGGGATGAGGGCGTCGGCCATGGCGAGGGTCGCATCGACCTCTGCGATTCGAGGGTCGCTGTCGTAGGAGGCAGTCTCAGGCGGCGGGAGCGGCCGGTCGACCTCCCACGTGAGGGGAGCGCGCAGGGTCGGATCGAGGGCCAGCAGGTCATACAGGATCGTGGTGCCGGTGCGCGGCTGACCGACGATGACGATGGGCCGGGAGATGCCGACCGCCGCGACCTCAGGGTGCTCGCGGCGCCAGGCCGTGATGCCGAGACGGATCGCGAGCTGGCTCACGAGGTCAGCAGCAGCGATCTCGATGCCGAGCTCGTGCAGCTGCGCCTCGTGCTGCAGGCCATCGATGAGGCGGTCGAGCCCGTCCTGCCACGTGGGCTCGCCGAAGTCATCGGTGCCGGCTTGGGCCATGGCCTCGGCGATGAGGCGGTCGCGGTGGAGCCGGTCGTTGCTCATGGAGTCTCCTGATCGCCGTTCGGGTAGGGGTGGGCCGTCCTGGTGTGCGGAACCTAATCTCAGGACCCGGTACCCGAAGGAGTCCGAATCCCAGATGGAACTCGATGTGCAGCGCTCACCGACGACCATGCGGGCATGGCGGACCCACGAGTACGGGCCGCCCCTCGAGGCGCTACGTCTGGAGGAGGTTGCGATCCCGGTGCCCGAGGCCGGGGAGGTGCGCGTGCGTGTCCTGGCCATCCCGCTGAACCTCAACGACCTCGAGCGGATCACCGGCGGCCCCATGATGGTGGAACCGGAGCTCCCCTCTAGCCCGGGGATGGAGGTCATGGGCATCGTCGATGCCTGTGGCGAGGGCACGGAGGCGTGGCTGGGACGGCGGGTGGTAGCCCTTCCGAAGGGTGCCAACGGCGGCTACGCCGAGTACGCGGTGTGCCCGGTGGTTGCCACGTTCGACATGCCGGACTCGATCCCGCTGCCCGACGCGGCGGCCCTCTACTTCCCGTTCCACCTCGCGTGGCTGGGCTTGGTCGATCGGGCCGATCTTCAGCCTGGCGAGATCGTGCTGGTCCACGCGGGCGCGGGGGGTTCGGGGAGCGCAGCAATTCAGCTCGCGGTCCAGCGAGGGGCGCGGGTGCTGGCGACGGCAGGTAGCGACGAGAAGGTGGCGCTGTGCCGCGACCTCGGCGCCGACGTGGCGGTCAACTACACCACGCACGACTTCACCGAGGCCGTCCTCGCCGCTACCGACAATCGGGGTGTCGACGTGGTCTTCGACAACGTCGGTGAAGCGGTGTTCGAGGCGTCCCTGAAGTGCACCGCGTACAACGGGCGCTACCTCATGATGGGATTCGCCTCGAACAAGCGGGTCGCCGACGAGCCGTTCCTGGTGCCCCGTCGCGTCGCCCTGGCCAACGTCAAGCTGTGCGGGGTGCTGCTGGCCTATGCCACGGACGACATGGTCCATCTCGTCAAGACCGCGATGGGATGGAACTTCCCCTCGGGTCGCCTCGGCGAGCAGATCATGCGAGAGATCGTCGATCTCGTGGAGCAGGGCAAGCTGCACGCGGTGGTCGGTGATGTCGTCGCCTTCGAGGACATTCCTGAGGCCATCACGGCGATGGCCGAGCGGCGGACCACGGGGCGCACCGTCGTCATGCTTGATGCCGACGGCTGAGCAGGTGCCGCCGGCTCACCCGCGCAGCGCTTGCCCGATCTGTTGCCAAACGCCGGGGTCGGTGACGTACGGGGAGTTCAGCGCCACCCGGTCCAGCACCGTTCCGTAGCGTCGGGTGATCTCGCCGGCCACGGCGTCCGGTGGCGCCACGACCGCAACGGCGTGGAGGAGGTCGTCATGGACGACCTCGGACATGGCGGCCCAGTCGCCGGCCTTGGTGAGCTCGCGGAGAACGGGCTGGAGGTCGCCCCACCCATGCACGTCGAGCACGACCTTGTAGGCGGGGGTCGAGCCGTAGAACGCGATCTGCGCCTTGACAGCGGCAATGGCAGCGTCCATGGCCGCATCGTCAACCCCGGTGGCGACCATCACGGGCAGCGACACCTGGATCGGGCGGTCGATGGCACCAGCGCGAGCACGGCCGCGCTCCAAGGCCGGCATCGTCACCTCGAGGAGGGACTGTTCAGTGCAGAAGGGGTGGACCATGAACCCATCGGCCACCTCCCCTGCGACCTCGGTCATCATCGGGCCGACACCACCCAGCCACACAAGCGGGCTGGGCAGATCGAGCGGTCCGGGATCGAAGAACGGTGTCATGAGGGTGTGCGTGTAGTAGTCGCCCCGGAACTCCAACGGCACGCGGTCCTGCCACGTCGTCCAGATGGCACGGACTGCGAGCACGAGCTCGCGCATGCGGGCAGCGGGCGCGGACCACGGCATCGAGAAGCGTCGTTCGATGTGTGGCTTGATCTGGCTGCCGAGACCGAGGTGGAAGCGGCCCCCGGACAGTGCCTGAAGGTCCCATGCCTGCGAGGCCAGCGTCATGGGGCTGCGCGCAAAGGCAATGGCGACAGCCGTCGTCAGCTCCAGGCGCTCCGTAGCCTCCGCCGCGACGACGAGGGGCAGAAACGGATCATGGGGTCCCTCGAACGTGTAGGTGCCGTCGTACCCGGCCTCCTCCAAGGCGAGGGCCGCCGCTGCCACGGATCGGAGGTCCGGAATGACGAGGGGCCCGTCGACGCGCATCCGCCGACCGTAGCGGTATGGGTACCGTCGGGGAGATGGTCGACCCGCGTGCTGTCGTCGTGGCCCGGCGGGCGGCGGAACAGGCCATAGCGAACGGCATCGATCTCCCCGAAGACCTCGAGCTCTGGCGTCTCGCTGGCGGCCAGCCCACGGTGGCCGCGGTACCGGGCGAACCCGAGGAGCTCGGCGAGCTGCTGGAGGAGGTGCTGAGCCCGGAGGAGCGCCGGAGCGGCGGCGCGCACTACACGCCACGCCCCCTAGCCGCCGCGCTGGCGAAGCGGGCCATGGCAGGACGCCAGCGGTCCTCCGTCGGTGATCCGAGCTGCGGCGGGGGAGCCTTGCTCCTCGCTGCGGCGCGCCACATGGCTGCGGGCGGTGAGGCGCCGAGCACGGTCATCGAGCAGCTGTGGGGCATGGACATCGACCCAGTGGCGGTTGCCACGACTGAGGTGGCGCTCGCCCTCTGGGCAGGCTGTCCGCCATCGGCGGGGCACTTCGTGGTGGGCGACGCGCTCGCGGGGCTGCCCCCGTGGCCGGCCCTCGATGTCGTGATCGGAAACCCGCCCTTCCTCAGTCAGCTCGACCACGACACGGTCCGCAGCCCGGCGCTGTCGGCTCGTCTCCGCACGCGGTTCGGTGATGCGGTGCGGGCCTACACGGACACCGCTGCGCTGTTCCTGTTGGCGGCATGTGACTTGGCTGCGCCCGGTGGCACCGTGGCGTTGCTCCAGCCGCAGTCAGTCCTGGGAGCACGCGATGCGGCAGGCGTGCGCGAGGCCATCGCCAGCCGCGGTCGAGTCCTCGAGGTGTGGGTACCGGCCGATCCGGGATTCGCTGCGGCGGTTGAGGTGTGCGTTCCGATCATCGAGGTGGGGAGGTCCGAACGCGCGAAGAACTGGACGCGCCACCTAGCCCGGTCCAACGGGGTTCCTGTCGTGCACCTCGCGCGCGCTCGCCGCCTGGGGGACGAGGCGACGGTCACCGCGGGCTTCCGCAACGAGTACTACGGCATGGTCGACTTCGTGCGCGAGCGCGCCGACCTGCCGGATGGCACGCCGCTCATCACCACCGGGCTGATCGACCTTGGTGGGTGTGCGTGGGGACGCCGGCCAGCGCGAGTGGGCGGGCGCGTGTGGGACGCGCCGGTGCTCGACGTGGACGCACTCGAAGGTCGGGCGGCCGACTGGGTGCGTCGCACTCGCGGCCCCAAGATCGTGGTGGCCACGCAGACCCGCGTGATCGAGGTGGTGGTCGACGAGCACGGCGATTGGATACCGGGGGTACCGATGGTCGTCGTGCTCTGCGCCGTCGATCGCCTCTGGCCGTTGGCCGCAGCGTTGGCCTCGCCAGGTGTCACGGCGTGGCTGCATCAGCGAACGGCAGGCACTGCGTTGACGAGTCAGGCCGTGAAGGTGAGTGCGGCTGTGCTCCGGGATGTGCCTCTACCGGTGGATGAATTGGCGTGGGACCGGGGTGTGGTCGCCTTTCGGTCGGGGAACCTTGACGCGTATGCCACCGAGATGAGCGCGGCGTACGCGACGGATGCCGTCGTGCGGACGTGGTGGATCGAACGGGCAAGAACGGTCTGGAGTCCGCCAGTGACACCCCGGTAGGCTCCTGGCTGACATCAGGAGTGGCTCGGCTTGCCGGGTCCAGCAACCTGGGACGGACACCCAAGGTGCTCTCCCATCCTTCGGGGTGGGGATGTGGTCCTGGCAACAGGGCAACGAAGTGTTCGGGTCTCGGCCCGCGAAGGGTGTCCCTCTCGCAAGCGCAGGAGGCAGACGATGACGGCAGTGCCGGTGGACGAGGGAGCGGGTGCGCGCGACGACGCGACCGGGCTCCGTCGTTCCCACGTCTCGCTGCTGCCGGCCAGCGGGGCATGGCGCGAGGGAGACGCGGTAGGCGATCGGCAGTGGCTCTCGATGGGAGCGCGACCCTTCGCGCTCGAAGGCGGTGGCGTGTTGCGGGATGTCTCCCTCGCGTATGAGACGTGGGGAACGCTCGACGACCGCGGGAGCAATGCCATCCTGGTGTGCCATGCCCTCACCGGCGACAGTCACGCGGCTGGTTCGCTCAAGCCGGGGCATCCCACCGCGGGCTGGTGGGACGGACTGATCGGACCCGGCAAGGCGATCGACACCGACCGCTGGTTCGTGGTGTGTTCGAACGTGTTGGGCGGCTGTCAGGGCACCACGGGCCCGGCCAGCCCGCATCCGGACGACGGAGAACCGTGGGGGAGTCGTTTTCCCGTGGTGTCCGTGCGGGACTGGGTGCGCACGCAGGCCATCCTCGCCGACCACCTCGGCGTCCGACGCTGGCACAGCGTGGTCGGCGGGTCGATGGGCGGCATGCAGGCCCTCGAGTGGGGAGTGATGTACCCGGAGCGGGTGGGCTCCATCGTGCCGATTGCCACGGCGCTGGCTGCCAGCGCCCAGCAGATCGCGTGGTGGTCCACGGGCCGTCGCGTCATTCGCATGGATCCGCGCTGGCGGGGCGGCGACTACTACGCGGCCGCCCCTGGCGATGGTCCGCACGAATCGCTTTCCGTCGCTCGTATGGTGAGCCAGATCACCTTCCGCAGCGACGACGTCTTCACCCGCCGCTTTGGCAGGGAAGTGGTGGAGCCTCTCGACGGCTTCTCGCTCTGGCAGCGCTTCGAGGTGGAGCGCTACCTCGAGTATCAGGGCGACAAGCTCGTGCGACGCTTTGATGCCAACTCCTATCTGTTGCTCACCAAGGCGATGGACCTGCACGATCTCGGGCGCGGCCGAGGCGGGAGCGGGCCAGCCATCAGCCGCCTGCGCGCCCCAGTGTTGGCGATCGGAGTGGAGAGCGACATCCTCTATCCCCTGTACCAGAGCCAAGAGATCGTGGCCGCCGCCCGTGCGGCAGGCCTAGCCGCACGCTCAGTGGAGCTGGACAGCCCCCACGGCCACGATGCCTTTCT
>JANOQG010000441.1:0-1801 GCA_031422255.1 Actinomycetes bacterium
TTCACCACCCTCGAACCCAACCTGGGCGTGGTGCGGATGGACGACGACACGGAGTTCGTCGTCGCCGACCTTCCGGGTCTGATCGAAGGAGCCAGTGAAGGCCGTGGGTTGGGCCATCAGTTCCTGCGCCACGTCGAGCGAGCGCGGGTGCTCGTGGTGATGCTCGATCTCGCACCCGTTGCTGAGCACCCGCCCGCTGAGCAGGAGCGGATCCTTCTCGGGGAGCTGGGCAGCTACCAGCCGGAGCTTCTCGACCGCCCGCGCCTGGTGGTGGGCTCACGCGCCGACCTCGCCGACCCGGATCTCGAGTTCGACGGCGTGCGGATCGCGGCCGTCACCGGCTTGGGCATCCGTCCGCTGCTCCGGGCCATGAGCCAGGTCGTGCAGGAGGCTCGCGCGCAGCTGCCCGAGCCCGATGCCTTCGTCGTGCACCGCCCAGTTGCCGAGGGCTATCGAGTGCAGCGTGACGCCACCGGTGATTGGGAGGTGCTCGGGCGTCAGGCTGAGCGGGCCGTCGCTCTCTCCGACCTCACCAACGTCGAGGCATTGGACGAAGCGCATCGCAGACTCAAGGCGATTGGCATCGACAAGGCCTTGGCGCGTGCCGGCGCGAAGCACGGAGAAACGGTGCACATCGGCCGGCTGGCCTTCGACTACGAGGACGACCTCGGGTGATCGTCGTCGCCAAGATCGGCACCTCATCGATCACCGATGGCTCGGGGGCGATCAACGAAGCGGCGATCAGCAAGCTCTGCGCCGAGGCGGCTGGCCTGCGTGCGGCGGGCCATCGGGTCGTGATCGTCACCTCGGGGGCGATCTCGGCGGGCCTTCCCGCGCTCGGCTATCAGGGCGGCGAACGCCCTCGCGACGCGGTCACGTTGCAGGCAGCCTCTGCGGTGGGGCAGACCCGGCTGATGGGTGTGTACGAAGGCGCTCTGGCGAGCCACGGGCTCGTGAGCGGCCAGATCCTGCTCGCCCCGCTCGACTTCATGGTTCGTCAGCAGTACCTCCACGCGCGCTCCACGTTGGGTCGGCTCCTCGATCTGGGCGTGGTACCGGTGGTCAACGAGAACGACGCCATCGCCGATGACGAGATTCGCTTCGGCGACAACGACCGCCTCGCAGCGCTGGTGGCGCATCTGGTGGCGGCCGACCTGCTCGTGCTGCTCACCGATACCCCCGGCTTGCTCACCGCCGATCCGCGCCTTGATTCCAACGCGTCGCTGATCGAGGAGATCGTCGAGGTCGATCAGTCCTTGGAGGCCATGGCAGGCGGTTCCGGCTCGTCGCGGGGGAGTGGTGGCATGGCGTCGAAGCTGGCCGCCGCCAAGATCGCTGCGTGGTCCGGCGTGCGGGCCGTCATCGCCCAGGCCTCCCGCGAGGGAGTGCTGGAGGCCGTGGTGCAGGGCACCGCTGGAGCGGGCACGGTCGTGCTGCCGAAGACCACGCGCCTGCCCGCGCGCAAGCTGTGGATCGCATTCGCTGTGGGCTCGATTGGCACGATCGTTGTCGACGACGGCGCGCGCCGAGCGCTCCTCGAGCGGGGCGTCTCGCTGCTGGCAGCCGGTGTCAGCGTGGTGAAGGGCGTCTTCGCGGTAGACGATGCCGTCGAGATCGCAGGCCTCGATGGGCGGGTGTTCGCGAAAGGCCTCGTCCGGCTCGACGCAGTGGCGCTCCGAGGCGTTGCCGGTCAGCGCACAGTGGACCTTCCCGAGGGCATGCCCCACGAGGTCGTGCACCGGGACGACCTCGTGGTGCTCCCGCAGTCGTTGCCGCGCTAGCGCCTGAGCGAGCGGGTCAG
>JANOQG010000442.1:0-41348 GCA_031422255.1 Actinomycetes bacterium
CTGCTGCTCCCACCCCCGTCGTCGCTCGAGCAGGCGGCGCCGACCAGGGCGACGCTGAGAACGACCGACATGATGAGCGAGCGCCGCTTGTGCATCTGCGGTTCCTAGCACTCTCCCGCTTCGGATCGCTGCCACGACCTCAGCTCGCGCTTGCGATGGTCACTCGGTGCGACTGAAGGCGCGAGGCACCACGCCGACTAGCTGGGTTGATCAACCCCGCTGCCGCCGAAGCGCTCCTCCAAGTTCGGCAGTCGCTCGAAATGGGAGAACGTTCCTTCGTCCGCGATCTCTTGGGCGGCCTCGAGAAACCCGGCCCACGCCGTGCGCGCCAGCGTGCCGCCGACGCTGATGCGGCGTACCCCAAGGTCTGCTGCTTCCGGGACGGTGATGAACGGAGCGTTGATCAGCAGGTTCACCGGTTTCGGTGCAACGGCGGCGACGATGGCGGCGACGTGCTCGCGTGCTTCGATCCGGGGCGCGTAGAGACAGTCGGCGCCCGCCTCTGCGTAGGCGCTCAGCCGACGGATCGTCTCGTCGATGTCGGGGCGTCCGCACACGAAGCCCTCGGAGCGACCCGTGAGGACGATGTCGGTTCCGCTCTGGTCGATCGCGCGCCTCGCTGCGCGAATTCGGTCCACCGCGAGATCAAGTTCGTGGAGCGGATGGAGCTCGTCGCCCGTCGAATCCTCGATGGAAAGCCCGGCGATCCCTGTGGCCGCCGCCAGTCCCACGTTGGCGGCCAGGTGCTCTGGATCGACGGCGAAGCCGCCCTGGAAGTCCGCGTTCACCGGCACGTTCACGGCGCGGGCCACCAAACGCAAGTGCTCGAGGACCTGATCGAGCGTGACCTGGTTGTCGGTGCGACCCAACGTCCATGCGAACCCCGCGCTCGTCGTGGCGAGCGCCTCGAACCCCATCTGCTCGAGGGCCCGAGCGCTCCCGGCGTCGAACGGGTTCGGCATGACGAAGCAGCCGGACTCGTGGAGGCTGCGGAACGTGGCGGCAGTGTTCACTCGGACCCCCTAGTCGGGACGCTCGAACTCTAGGCCCGAACCCAGTCGCAGCCGTCAGCACTAGGTTTCGGCGCCATGGCGAACGACTTGTCCATCACGTCGCGCACCGTTTCCACGAACGGTGTCGAGCTCCACGTTGTGGAGGCGGGCGAGGGCTTCCCGGTCGTCTTTGCGCACGGGTTTCCCGAGCTGTCCTACTCGTGGCGTCGCCAGGTGCCCGCGGTCGCTGCAGCGGGATTCCGCGCCATCGCACCGGACCAGCGGGGGTACGGCCGATCGAGTCGGCCGGAGGCCATCGAGGACTACGACATGGCTCACCTCACCGACGACCTGCTCGGCATCCTGGACGACATCGGCGAGGAGAGAGCCGTGTTCGTGGGCCACGACTGGGGCTCGATGGTCGCGTGGCAGATGTCCGTGCTGCACCCGGAGCGCACCGCCGGGGTGGTGGGCATGAGCGTGCCCTTCATCCCGCGGGGCGAGGTCGCCCCCGTGCAGATGATGCGCCAGATCTTCGCGGAGTCGTTCTTCTACATCGTCTACTTCCAAGAACCCGGCGTGGCCGACGCCGACCTCGCTGCCGACCCGGGAGAGACGATGCGCCGCATGCTCGGTGGCCTCGCCCTTTCCGACGCGGGCTCGCCCGACATGGCCGGGCTGGCCAAGGCGGACGGCGTTGGATTCGTGGACCGCCTGCCCGAGGTGCACGAGCTGCCGGCTTGGCTGAGCGAGGAGGAGCTCGCTCATTACACCGCCGAGTTCACGCGCACAGGGTTCACCGGCGGCATCAACTGGTACCGCAACTTCGACCGCAACTGGGAGCACACGGCAACGACCGCCGGCGCCAAGGTCACCGTGCCGTCGCTCTTCATCACCGGCAGTGCGGATCCCGTTGCCATGATGAGTCCGACGGCGGTGATGGACGGTTGGTTGGAGGATCACCGCGGCACGACCGTGGTGGAGGGAGCAGGGCATTGGGTCCAGCAGGAAGCTCCCGACGAAGTGAACGCTGCGCTGCTCACGTTCCTCGCCGGCCTGGACTTGGATGGCAACCGATGACAGAGGGTCGCTTCGCCGGGCAGGTCGCACTCGTCACGGGTGCGGCCCGGCCTCGTGGCATCGGGCGGTCCACCGCCATGCTGCTCGCCGAGGGCGGCGCCGCCAAGAGCGCGGTGATCCTGCTCACCCAGTGTCTCGCCACCGAGCTCGGCGGGGCCGGCATCTCCGTCAACGCCGTCTGCCCGGGCACGGTAGACACCGACCTCATCAATCCAGACGGGGTTCTCGAGCTGATGCTCGGTGGCCCGGAAGGCGCCCAGGCCTCCATCCGGCGGGAGATCCCGCTTGGGCGACTGCAGTCGGCTGGGGAGATCGCCGCCACAATCGTTCGGCTGCTCTCCGACGATGCCCGCGCGATCACTGGCGAGGCCGTCAACGTGAGCGCTGGCCAGACGATGGTCTGACACCGCCGCTCGCTGCCTACGCTTTCCGTCGCCATGAACCCACACCCGCCGGCCCACCGCCGCCACACCAACGAGGTGTACCGCCTCCGTCGGGCGATCGCCGCGACGGCCGCTGTTGTGGTCGCATTCGGAGTCGTGCAGTTCACAGGCATGGCCGGGGGCGGGGATGAGGCGTCGCCCGTCACCACCACCACCGAGGTCCCCACAACCACCATCCCTCCGCCCCCCAATTGCGTAGAGGGCGACCTCCAAGTTCTGGAGGACGCCGGCAACGATTGGGCCACGGTGCTCGTCGACACCGAACGGTCGATCCCGAGTTCGTACGGGCCAGCAGACCTGCGCAACATCGCCGACGCTGGCTTCCCCCTCACGGACGGGGTCGCAGTTCGAGCGCTCGTCGTCGCCGACCTCAATGCGCTGCGGCAGGCCGCCACTGACAACGGCACCCCGATTGGGATCCTCGCGGCCTACCGCAGCTTTGCCCAACAGCAGGATCTCTACGATCGTCGAGTCGACGAGCTCGGCGCTTCTGAGGCGGGCAGCCGCGTGGCCCGCCCCGGCCACTCAGAGCACCAGCTCGGCACCACCCTCGACGTCGCCAGCGAGGGCGATACCGACGTCGACCAGACATGGGGATCGTCGCTCGCTGGCCAATGGATCGCCACCAACGCGCACAAGTACGGCTTCCTCCTCAGCTACCCGATGGAGGCGCAGGGACGTACGTGTTACGACTTCGAGCCGTGGCACATTCGCTACGTCGGCCGCGAGCTGGCCGCCGACGTGATCGCTTCAGGCCTCACCCTGCGCGAGTTCCTGTGGCAGCGCAACCCGGTGCAACCACCCGGGGCCACCAGCACAACCACGACCATCCCCGCCGTCACGCCGTAGGGCTGCTCGTCGACTGACGTTCAGCCGCCGGTGGTGGACGATGCAACGTCGGCGTCGCCGAGGACGTACAAGTAGCCCGCCCGACTGCCGATGTAGATGCGGCCCTTCCACACAGCCGGCGTGGCCTCGATGCAGCCAGCCAGGTTGACGGACCACAACGGGGGCGGCAGCACGCGGGGGTCGGACACGTCGTAGGCGTGAAACTCGTTGTCGAGGCAACCGCCGACCAACAGCACGTCGTCCACGATCACCGGGCTGGCCCACAGGGCGGAACCGAGGTCGTGCACCCAAAGCTGCTGCCCCGTGCCGCGGTCGAGGCCGATGATGCGACCAGAGTCGGTGGTGATGATGATGACGTCGTCGACGATCCCCGGTGTGCCGTAGACACCACCAGGCCCAGTGGTCTCGATGAACTTCCACACGATTGGGTTGTCTGGCTTCGAGGGGTCGAGCTTGGTGAGCTGACCGACCGCAGCGGTGCGAGGGTTGTCCGGGCGATCGTTCTGACTGCCTACGTAGAGCATCCCTTCGTCGTCGGCCACAACCGAAGCGTCGTTGTCGCCAGCCGTGTAGAAGCGGAAGGCTCGGCGAGGGGCGGCGCCGTCTTCGAGCCCGGCGAGGTCGTAGCCCCAGATGAGACCGGCCGACGTGCCGAAGTAGGCGACGTCGTTCACGATGGTCACGGAGCTCTCGACCGATGCGTGGGTGTCGCCACCGTTGGCGGCAATCACCTCGTCGTCCCACGCCTGCTCGGAGAAGACGACCTTCGGCGCCACCTGCACCAACCCGGCGGCGTCGGTCGAGCGGTTGAGCTTGATCACCCAGAAGCGGCTGCTCTCGCTGCCCACAACCATGTAGTCACCGAGGATGATCGGCGACGAGTCCCAGTCGTCGTTCCACAAGCACGGGCACGTCGACTCGCTGTCGAGCGTCCAGAGGACCTCGGCGGTGCCCGCGCGATCGAAGGCCACGATCCGCAGGAGGTCATCCCGGGAACCCGAGTACACGAGCGGATAGCCGTCAGGGTCGATCGTGGGCGTGCCCTTGATGATGTCGCCGGTCTCCACGTCCGGAAGGATGCGCTCGCCGGTGATCGCATCCATGAAGTGGATGTTGCCGTCGTACCCGCCGAAGATCGCCCAGGTGCGGTCGTCCCGCTCGACGATGGTCGGCTGACCCGTCCAGCCCATCCCGCACCACACCTTGGTGGTGCCGAGGTTGGACGAGCTCCGGCACATCGGCTCATCAGGGAAGCGGTGGAGGATCTGCGGCGCGTTCGGCACGGGACCGAGGCCGTAGTAGCTGCGGGAGGGATTGCCGCGAAAGGTCAGGAGCCCGCGCACGGTCGCATTCGGGTAGGGCTTCGTGAAACCGGCGGGGTCCGCCAGCCCGTCGAAATCAGTCTCGAACACGCCGGGTTCTGCCCGGTCTTCTCCGCCAGTGGTGCTGGTGGGGTCGTCGCCGCGCCCGGAACCCGACGGGGAAGAGGCCTCATCCCCAGTGAAGCGATCCACGTTGGCGCTGAAGAGCAGAACAAGCACACTCACCACGGCCAGCCCAAGCAGAGTCAGGCGGCGGCGACGGTCGTCAGACACAGGGGCCGATCGTACTGGTGCACCGCGGTGATCCTCGAGCACACCCCGACCGGTGAGCGACGTAGGTTCCGTCATCATGGAGCCCTTGCACGCCGATCGATTTGCCCCACTGGACAGCACGCTGGCCGCGCGCTGGGCCAAGTTCCCGGACGGCTTGGAGCGCGTCTACTTTCCCAAGCTCGTCGGACTCGTGCTCGAGGAAGTGCGCACCGACTACGCGCGGATGCGCCTGCCGTTTCGACGAGAGCTGGAGCAGCCCGCCGGGGTGGTGCACGGCGGAGCCATTGCGACCCTCATCGACACAGTCGTGGTACCGGCTGTCGGCCAGGCTTACGAGGCGGGATGGGCCTACTTCACCGTGCAGATGGACGTTCGCTACATCGGTGCGGTGGTCGGCGAGGACGCCATCGCCGAAGGCTGGATCGAGCAACGGGGGCGCACGCTCGTGTTCTGTCGAGCGGAGGTACGCACGGCCTCGGGCAAGTTGGCGGCCGATGGCACCCTCACCTACACGATTCGTCCGCCACGATGAGCCCCACCCCCTATCGGTGAACGCTCAGGGCCGGCGGCGAAAGCCCAGGTCGAGGCTCCGCACGGCTCCCACGAAGATGTTCGGCTCGATGTCGGGGGGCGCGAGGACCTCGAGGTCGGTGATGGTGTCCACCAAGGTCTCCATGAGCAGGCGCAGCTCAAGTCGCGCGAGCGATGCACCAAGGCAGAAGTGGGTGCCGAAGCCGAACGCGATCTGCGGGTTCGGGTGCCTGCGAATGTCGAAGGCAAAGGGGTCCTCGAACACCGCTTCGTCTCGATTGGCGGAGGGGTAGAGCAGGGCGAAGCGGTCGCCAGCCTTGATGGGTGTGCCCCCGACCTCGGAGTCCTTCGTGGCTACGCGGAACATGTTGTTGAGCGGAGTGACCCACCGGATCATCTCCTCGACTGCTCCGGGGAGGAGCGATCGGTCTTCGTACATCGCCTCCCACTGATCGGGATGCGCCGCGAAGGCAATGAGTGAGCGAGCGATGACCGTGCGCGTCGTCTCGGCTCCACCGCTGATCATCAGGCCCGTCTCGTTGACGAGCTTGGAGTCGCTCATCGGGCACCCGTTGTCTGCTCCCTGCACCCAGACAGACACGAGATCATCGGCCGGACATGCACGCCGAGCTGTCGCGGTCTCCTGGAGCACCGCCACGAACTCCCCGATCGCCATGAGGAACTCGTTGGCAATGGCATTGTCGTGCGGAACGGAGTCGTAGCGCATCAGCCGTTCCGACCAGCTCCTCACCTGGGGCCAGATCTCCTCCGGGAAGCCGAGCAGGTGAGCAGTGAGCTGCGCCGGCAGCGCGGCCGCCAGAGCGGTGACGGCCTCCATTCGACCACTGTCTCCTGGAGCCACCTCGGCCGTGAACGCTGCCACCAGATCGTCGATCATCCGAACCATCACCGGCTCGATGCCCTTGACCGCCTTGGGCGTGAAGCGGCGCGACACCAGCCGGCGTTGGTCGATGTGCCCCGGATCGTCCTGGGCGATCATGTTGTCTTCGTCGGGGTTCTGGAATGACCGATAGCTCCCGGCGCTGGAGAACACGTCCGAGCGGTGCTCCACGTCGAGCACGTCGGCGTGGCGCGTGACGCCCCAGAGCCCTGAGGGCTCACAGCGGTAGAGCGGCTCGTTGGCGCGCATCCAGGTGAACGCCTCGTGCATCGCATCGAGGTCGCCGTAGAAGGCCGGGTTCAACAGGTCGATGTTCCCGCGGGTGACGATGGCAGTCATGGCAGCGACCCTAGCGAGACCGAAAAGTCGTCGGTGTTCGCGGTTCGCCGCGCCACCCCGGCGAGTCTTTGGCACGCATCGATGGCCTGCGACGATGGCCGTCTACCCTCGACGGCCATGCCCCTTCGCCGTGGTGCCGCGCTGCTTGTCGCTCTCGTACTCGTGGCCGCCTCTTGCGCGAAGGAGGCCGACAGCCCCATCGGCACCGGCGAGCCCACCACAACGACCGCGGCCACCGATGGCTCCACCGTGGGGCCGGGAGGGTTCACCCCCGACCCGATCGTTTGGGACGACTGCGGCGGCGTGGAGTGCGCGACGCTCACCGTGCCACTCGACTACGCCGAGCCCAGCGGAGACACACTCGATCTGTACATCGCCCGCACCCCAGCCAGCGGTGAGCGCTACGGCGCCCTGTTCGTCAATCCAGGCGGCCCAGGCGGGGCGGCCGCCGAGTACGCCAGCTACATCCCGAGCGTTCTCCCTGACATCGCTGAGCACTACGACATCGTCGGCATGGACCCTCGAGGGGTTGGCGGCAGCACGCCGATCGATTGTGGTGTCGACGTGCGCGACCTCTACGCCGTCGACCCGACGATCGAGACCGCCGCGGATCGCGACGCGCTACTGGAGATCAGTGAGAACTACGTCGCCGACTGCGCGGTGAAGTACCCCGACCTGCTCCCACATCTCGGCACACTGGATGTCGCCCGCGATATGGACACCGTGCGCGCTGCCATGGGCGACCAGCAGTTGAGCTACCTCGGCTACAGCTACGGCACGGCCATCGGCGAGGCATACGCAGACCTGTTCCCCGATCAGGTCGACAAGATGATCCTCGACGGCCTGATCGCTCTCGGCACCACCGGTCTCCAGCAGGCACACGAGCAAGCGCTCGGCTTCGAGACGGCCCTGCAGCGCTATGTCGCCTATTGCAACTCGGCCGAGGGTTGCCTCACCGCCGGCGAGGCCCTCGAAGCTGTCGAGATGGTGCTGGCCCGGGCGGAGCGGCTCGGCGGAATCCCTGCCCCCGATGCCAACCGACCGGCTGGACCTGGTGAGGCCAACCTCGGTATCTCCTACGCCATGTACGCCGAGAGCCTCTGGCCGCGGCTCGACTCCGCCATCTCCGAAGCGCTCGGAGGCGACGGGAGCGCCCTCGTCGAGCTCGCCGACGGCTACCTCAATGCAGCAGGCTTCGAGGTCTACTTCGCCGTCAACTGCCTCGACTACTCCTGGCCCACCGGCGATGCCGACGCTTTCTTCTCGGCGGCAAAGGCCACCGCCGATGCCGCCCCCCACTTCGGTGAGGCGCTGGTGAACGACTACATCCGTTGCCTCAACTGGCCAGCGGCCCCCAACCCCCTCACCAGGGTGACCGCACCTGGCGCCCCTCCGATCCTGGTCGTCTCCACCACAGGCGACCCCGCCACTCCCTACGAGGCCGGCGTAGCGGTTGCCGAGGCGCTCGAGAGCGGCATCCTCATCACCAACGAGGGCGACGGCCACACAGTGGTCGGCCAGGGCAAGTCGTGCATCGATGACCTCGTCAGCAACTACCTGCTCAATGACGTGCTGCCTGCGAACGGCACCACCTGCAGCTGACCTGACCGGCAACCGGCCTGCGGTGAGCTAGCCGACGGTGCCCTCAGCGACGAGGCGCTCCAGCGTGAGGTCGGGGTGGTCACCCTCGACCCTCGCCAGCCAATAGGGGGATTCGAACAGGGCGTAGCGGGTGCCATCGGCTCTGGCGTAGACGGCCACACCGTGCAGAGCACGGAGCTTGGCAGTGCTGGCTTCGTCGGTCTTGCGTGCTACCCGCCAGGTAGTGGGGCTGAGCTCGGTGGGGGCGCCGAACTCGTGCTCAAGTCGATGCGACGCCACCTCGAACTGCATCGGGCCAACCGCGGCGAGCATCGGGGCCTGGTCGCCAAGGTCCTGGTCGCGCAGCACCTGCACCACGCCCTCCTCATCGAGCTGAGCGATGCCGCGCCGGAACTGCTTGAAGCGGCCGGTGTCCTTGACCCGGGCCACCACGAAGTGCTCCGGCGCGAACTCGGGAAGCCGCGGAAACTCCACGGGGACGTCGAGGAAGAGTGCATCGCCCACCTTCACGTCGGTGGCGTTCACGAGCCCGATCACGTCGCCGGGCCACGCCTCCTCGATCGTGTCGCGCTCCTGTCCGAACACCGAATGGGCGTACTTGGTGGCAAACGGCTTCCCGCTGGGCTGGTGCGTAACGACCATGCCGCGCTCGAACTTGCCTGAACACACCCGCACGAATGCGATTCGGTCGCGGTGGCTCGGGTCCATGTTGGCCTGGACTTTGAATGCGAAGGCCGAGAACGGAGCGTCGATTGAGCGGGGCACGCCATGCACGTCCTCGCGCGGTTCGGGCGACGGCGCGAGGTCGATCACCGCGTCCAGCAGCAGACGGACCCCGAAGTTGGTGAGCGCCGATCCGAAGAACACGGGCGTCACCTCGCCCTTGCGGAATCGCTCAGGGTCGGCGTGGGCGCCCACCTCATCGAGCAGGCCGATCTCGTCAGTGGCCGCAGTCCAGGCCGCGCCTTCCTCGACTGCCGCCTGAGACGAGTCGACGACCTCTTCGCCGGCCTCAGTGGCTCCGCGCGCAGTACGGGTGAAGCGCACGTACTCACCGTTGCGCCGATCGACCACCCCGCGGAAGTCGCCCGCGATCCCCACAGGCCACGTGACAGGAGTTGGCACGATCGCGAGCTGCGTCTCCACCTGATCGAGCAGCTCCAAGGGGTCGCGGCCGGGGCGATCCCACTTGTTGATGAAGGTCAGCAACGGAAGGTTCCGTTCCCGACACACCTCAAACAGCTTCAGCGTCTGAGCCTCGATGCCTTTGGCAGCGTCAAGCACCATGATCGCCGCGTCAGCGGCAGCGAGGACCCGGTAGGTGTCCTCCGAGAAGTCGCGGTGACCAGGGGTGTCGAGCAGGTTGAGCACGGAATCTCGGTAGGGAAACTGCAACACCGTGGAGGTGATCGAGATGCCGCGCTTCTGTTCCATCTCCATCCAGTCGGAAGTCACTCGGCGACGCTCACCCCGCGCTTTCACCGCCCCGGCTGACTGCAGCGCGCCGCCATACAGCAGAAACTTCTCGGTGAGCGTGGTCTTGCCGGCGTCTGGGTGACTGATGATGGCGAAGGTGCGCCGACGGGTGGCTTCCTCGGACGGCGTGGGCATCGTCCTAGTGAACCGGCTTGGAGCCTCGGCAGCGAACCGACGGCACGCGGCCGCGCTTGACCCGCGGGTCAGTGTTGGTCAAGCGCCCAGCAACGGGGCTCCCGACCACCTAGGTTCCCCGCCACTGCTACCGAGCATGTCCAGGGGGTGAGGGTGAGCGAGGTCGAGGGAGCTTCGCTCCGTGGACGGGTGACCCCGACGGCACTCGTGCGCCTCCGGCGACCCGTCGACAGCCTGAGCCCTCTCGTCATCCTCACGCTGCTGGCCGTCGTGCTCTGGCAGCCGACCCTCGGGATCGTGGTCCAGGGTGCCCTCGTCGGCGCGATCAGCGCGCTGCTCGCCGTGGGCATCGCCCTCGTCTACCGCGCCAATCGCATCGTGAACTTCGCGCAGGGAGATCTGGGTGTCGTGCCGGCGATCCTGGCGATCCTCCTCCTTGCCCCGGACCAGGCTGGCGGTCCCCCCGACTGGATGACGGGCCTTCCCTATGTCGTCGCCCTTCTCGTCGGGTTGGGAGCGGCAATCGTGTTGGGCTTCCTCGTCGAGAAGCTCTTCATCCTGCGATTCTCCCGCGCGCCTCGGCTCATCATGACGGTGGCGACGATCGGCGTGGCCCAGATCCTGGCCGCCCTCGCCCTGTTCATGCCCGGGTGGTTCGGGTTCAAGGGCCTCGGCGCCCCGAGGCTCGACCCGCCGTTCGACGTCACCGCCAAGATCGGCGGCATCACCTTCGACGACAACGACCTGATGGTCTTCATCCTCGTGCCACTGCTGCTCGGTGCGCTTGCGTGGTTCCTGCGGGCCACCCGCGTCGGCATCGCGATCCGAGCCGTCGCGGAACGCTCCGATCGAGCCGCCACGTTGGGCATACCCGTGGGGCGAATCCAAACCACCGTCTGGGTGATCACAACCGTGCTCGCCTTCGTGACGGTGTTCCTGCGCTCGGGCGTGATCAGCGTGCCCATCGGGAGCGTGCTCGGCGTCACGGTGCTGGTCCGGGCCCTGGCCGCGGCGGTGATCGGGCGCATGGAGAGCTTCCCGCGCATCACGGCAGCGGCGGTGGGTCTGGGGGTCGTGGAGCAGTCGATCGTGTACTCGACCGGCCGCGACATCTACGTGTTCCCGGTGATCTTCGCGATCATCGTGGTGGCCATCGCCCTCAACCGTCGGCGACGCGGCAGCCGCGTCGACGACGACATCGTCTCCACCTGGCAAGCCGTGCGCGAGATCCGTCCCGTGCCCACCGAGCTGCGCCGGATACCGGAAGTGCTGGCGGCCCGGTACGTGCTCCTCGCTGTGGCGGGCGCCATCCTGATCGCCCTGCCACTGCTCCTCCCCGACGGCAAGCTCTCAATCGCTACGGACACGGCGATCATCGCCACGGTCGCCATCTCACTCGTGCTGCTGACCGGCTGGTCGGGGCACGTCAGCCTGGGACAGATGGCGTTCGCGGCCGTCGGCGGCGCGGCCGGAGGGTGGATCACCCAGTCCGCAGGGCTCGACCTCGCCATCGCGCTGGTGGTCGGCGGGCTGGCGGGAGCGCTCCTCGCGGTGCTTGTGGGCCTGCCCGCGGCACGAGCCGGGGGCCTCACCCTTGCCGTCATCACGCTGGCCCTCGCCTCCGCAACGCTGTACTGGCTGCTGAACCCGGAGTTCTTCTCCTGGGTCCCGCGTGGACGGTTCCGTGAGGACCCACAGCTGTTTGGTCGCATCCTCATCGATTCGGAGCAGTCGTTCTACGTCCTCGCACTGGCGGTGCTCGCGCTCGCGGTCGCCATGCTCCAGGGCATCCGCCGCAGCCGAACCGGCCGCGTCTTGATCGCCCTCCGGGAGAACCCACGCGCCGCTGAGTCCTACGGCGTCAACGCGGTGCGCACGATGCTCTCCGCCTTCGCGTTCTCCGGGTTCATCGCGGCCATGGCCGGAGTGCTGTTCGTGCATCACCAGCACGGACTCTCCAACAGCATCAACGGCAACCCGTTCAGCCCCGAGGCAAGCCTGCGAGTCTTCTCGATTGCCGTGATCGGGGGCCTCGGCTCGATCCCGGGCGCCATCGTTGGCACGGTCTACGTCTTCTCACTCCAGTACTACATGCTCCCGGAGTACCGCTTCCTCGCCACCGGGTTCGGCTTGTTGGCCATCCTGCTCATCCTCCCCGGCGGCCTTGGTGCGGGCTTCGTTGAGGCACGGGACGCCGGCCTTCGGTGGGTGGCCAAGCGGCGCAACATCCTGGTGCCAAGCCTCGTCGCCGACCGCCGTGCCGACAGCTTCCACGTCACACCCGAGATGGCCCAGGCCGTGGCAGAGGCAATCGACCGACCCGAGATCGACGAGCTTTCCGAGGAGACCCGCGCATGAGCGCGCCCGTGGCCGACCGGCGGGTGCTCTTCCGCATCCGCAACGCCCCCGTGCGCGTCCCTCGAGCCCCGCGCCGATACCTGCGTGAGATCACCGGAGGGCATCCCGCATTCCCGCTCTTGATCCTGTTCGGCCTGAACGCGGTCGACGAGCTCGACCGCACCCTCTTCGGCATCGTCGGGCCTGAGATCCGGGACCACTTCGGCCTCGACAACCAGGGCTACCTCACGCTGATCGCGCTCACCCTCCTCGGCGGGCTGCTCCTCGAGGTACCGCTGGCGTTCTACGCCGACCGCATGCCGAGAGTCCGCATCGCAGTCGGGGGGGCGGCGGTGTGGGCGGTCTTCGGCATCGTCACGGGTGTGGCCGGGGTGCTCTGGATGCTTGTGCTCGCGCGCACGGGATCAGGCATGGGTCGGGCGGTTGTGAACCCGACCCACAACTCGCTGCTTGCTGACCTGTATCCCATCGATCGCCGCACGGAGGTGTTCGGCTTTCATCGCATGGCCAATGCGCTGGGCGCCTTCGTCGGCCCCCTTGTCGGCGGCGTCTTGGCGGAGACGTACGGCTGGCGCATGCCCTTCTTCGTGTTCGTGATCCCGACCGTCGTCTTCGTCGTACTTGGGCTCCGGCTGAAAGAGCCCGGCCGCGGCCACTTCGAACGTGAAGCTGCCGGCGCCACCGCGGCAGTGATCGCCACCGACGAGCTCCCTCCATCGTGGGCCGAATCAGTTCGGATCCTCTGGCAGGTCCGGACGCTGCGCCGCATCTGGTACTCGCTTCCCTTCCTCGCAGCATCGGTCATCGGCCTCGTGAGCCTCACCTCGATCTACTACGAGGAAGTGTTCAACCTGTCCGAGTCGCAGCGGGGCTTCGTCGCCGCGGCCACAGAGCCCGCGCAGCTCGTGGGCATCATCCTGGGCATCCCACTCGCATCCCGTCTGATGATGCGCGATCCCGGCCTGGGCCTACGGCTGCTGTCGCTCGTCGCGGTAGGCATCTCCGGAGCATGGGTTGCGCTCGCCCTGGCTCCGACGCTCGGCGTGGCCGTGGTCGCCAACGTGCTCATCTCGGGACTGTCGGCCTTGCTCGCCCCGGGAATCTTCGCATCGCTCTCCCTCGCGATCCCGCCCAAGGTGCGATCGCTCGGCTACTCGATGGCCTCGCTGTTCGTCTTGCCAGGCCTCATCATGCTGTACATCGTCGGCGGCCTCGCCGACCGTTACGGGATCCGCGGCGGCCTGCTCGTGATGGTTCCCGTGTTCCTCGTCGGCGCGGCCATCCTCTCCTCGGCGTCCACCTACATGAAGTCCGACATCTCCAAGGTGTGGACCTCGACGGCCGCCCAGGCGGAGGTGCTGCACCGCCGCCAACAGGGGGAGGTCAAGCTTCTCCTCGTCCGCAATCTCGACGTGGCCTACGACGGCGTCCAGGTGCTCTTCAACGTTGACTTCGAGATCGACGAGGGCGAGGTGGTGGCCCTCCTGGGCACCAACGGAGCTGGGAAGTCCACCCTTCTCAAGGCCATCGCTGGAGTGGTGCCTGCCGATGCGGGCGCAATCGTGTTCGATGGTCGCGACGCCACCTATGCCCCACCTCATGAGATCACCGCGCGTGGGGTCGTGCTCGTTCCCGGCGGCCAGGGTGTGTTCCCGTCGCTCACCGTCGCGGAGAACCTGCGGCTCGCCGGCTGGCTGGAGCCCGACCGTGATCAGCGGGCGGTCATGCTGGAACAAGCGCTCGAGCAGTTCCCCGTGCTCCGCAACCGGATGAACGAGCCGGCCGCTGACCTCAGCGGCGGCCAGCAGCAGATGCTCACGATCGGCATGGCCCTGCTGGCTCGCCCGCGGCTGCTCATGATCGACGAGCTGTCCCTCGGGCTCGCTCCCACCGTCGTGGCCGAGCTCCTCAAGGCGGTCGAGGCCCTCAAGGCACGCGGCACCACGGTGATCCTTGTCGAGCAGTCCGTGAACGTTGCGCTCACGGTGGCCGACACCGCGTACTTCATGGAGAAGGGCGAGATCCGCTTCAACGGACCGACCGCCGAGCTGCTCAACCGGCCCGACGTGTTCCGCTCCGTGTTCTTGGAGGGGGCAACCGACCTCGAAGGCACCCGTCGCAAGGTGCCGGCAACGAACGGCTCCCCTGCCACCCCCGTGCGCCTGTCGGCCGATCGCTCCGACGACGCCACTGAGGGCGACGCCCCCAGGCTCTCCGTGGAAGGGATCACCAAGCGCTTCGGTGGCATCGCCGCCCTGCAGGATGTCGGGTTCGATGTCGCTGCGGGTGAGATCCTGGGCTTCCTCGGCCCCAACGGCGCCGGCAAGACCACCCTGTTCGATGTGCTCTCGGGCTTCCAACCGGCGGAGGGCCGGGTGCGCATGGACGGCAGCGACATCACCGGCTTGGCGCCCGACGCACGCGCCCGCCGAGGGCTCGGTCGATCCTTCCAAGATGGTCGCCTCTTCCCTGCGCTCACGGTCACCGAGACGATCGCCGTTGCGTGTGAGCGGGATGTCGACGTGCGCGATTCTGTGGCTGCAGCGCTGCACCTCCCAGCCGTGATGGACTCCGAACAGAAGGTTCGTGAGCGCGTAGACGAGCTCATCGAGGTGCTCGGTCTTGGGGCCTTTGCCGACAAGTACGTACGAGAGCTCTCTACCGGCAGTCGTCGCGTCGTCGATCTTGCCTGCGTGCTCGCCCACCGCCCCCGGGTGCTCTTGCTCGACGAACCGTCGTCGGGAATCGCGCAGCGCGAGGCCGAGGCACTGGGCCCGCTGCTGCTGCGCATCCGCGATCTGACCGGAGCGAGTCTGCTCATCATCGAGCACGACGTGCCGCTCCTCACCGCCATCACCGATCGCATGCTCGCTCTCGATCTCGGCCGCGTCATCACGATCGGTACGGCCGAGGAAGTCATCAACCATCCCGCTGTCGTGGCGTCTTACCTCGGAGACTCCGAGGTAGCCGTCGCGCGCAGTGGACCCCGTTCCCTGCTGAACTGACCCAGGAGGTCCTCCATGGCAGATTCCACCAGCTCCGGCTCGTCCCAAGCGCTCAAGCGCTACGGACCCATCATCGCCGTCGTGGCAGTGGTGGTGGCCGCCATCGTGATGTTCGGTGGGGGTGACGACAACAAGACCGCCGACCCAGCCCCCGATCGCGGTGCCGCCCGCGATGGTCTGCCCCGCACCTTCCAGGAAGCGAAGGCACAAGGCATCAAGGACATCGACTGGGGTCCGGGTTGCGACACCGACACCGGCCGAATCGCCATTCCCCTTCGCAATGCCGCGCCGTGCATCGAGCCCTTCGACGGTTCCGACAACGGAGGCACAACCTCCCCCGGGGTCACGGCCGAGACGATCAAGATCGTGGTGTACCAGGGCGAGCCCGACCCGTTGCAACAGGCCATCGTCGGAGCGGCCGGGGCCGACACCGACCCCGCCGACGCCGCTCAAACGGGCGTCGACTACCTCCACATGTTGGAGGACGTCTACGAGACCTACGGCCGCACGCTCGACATCCAGGTGGTGAAGGCCACCGGCGGCCCCGGCGATGCAACGGCGGCCCAAGCCGACGCTCGCGCCGTCATCGACATGAAGCCCTTCGCTGTCCTCGGTGGCCCCGCCCAGACTCCGGTGTACTGGCAGGAGATCGTGGACGCGGGAATCCTCTGCGTCGGCGGCTGCTCCCTTGCTGAGGGCTGGGACGCTGTGGAAGAAGCAGCCCCATACCTCTGGCCCACCGGGCTGGCCCCTGAGCAGGCAGACCTGCACCTCGTGGAGATGGTCGGCAAGCAGCTCGTCGGCAAGCCAGCGGAGTACGCGGGTGACCCCAGCCTGCAGAGCAAAGAGCGCGTCTTCGGCTGGATCCAGGCGGAGACCGAGACCGGCGAGTACACCGCGCGCAACGACGAGTTCGAGCGTCTCCTCTCTGCGGACTACGGCGGTGAGGTCGTCGCTCGGTCCACGTACCTGTTCGATCCCGGCGCCGCCCAGGAAACGGCAACCGCAGTCGTGACACGGATGCGGGACGCCGGGGTCACCACCGTGATCCTGAGCGTCGACCCGATCATCCCGGCCACGATCACCCGCGAGGCCACCAAGCAGGGCTACTTCCCCGAGTGGGTCATCGGCCCCTCGGTGCTCGCCGACACCACCATCTTCGGCCGAACCTTCGACCAAGAGCAGTGGGCGCATGCCTTCGGCATCTCCTTGCCGTCCGCCCGCGCCGACAACTCCCTGTCCGATGCCTTCGCTGTCTACGATTGGTACTTCGGCGTCGAGGCCCCCGTGAACACAGTGAACGTCATCCTCCCCGGACCTGCCCAGCTCCTGCTCGGCATCCACCTCGCCGGGGCGGATCTCACGCCGCAGACGTTCGAGCAGGGGCTGTTCCGCTACCCGGCGCTCGGTGGGGGAAAGACCTTCTCCTATGTGTCATGGGGCGAGAAGCTGTGGGGCCGGCCCGACTACAACAGCTCTGACGACACCAGCGTCATCTGGTGGGATGCCACGGCAACCGGCGAGGACGAGACCGGCAACGAGGGCACCGGGATGCTCCGCTACGTCGACGGCGGCACGCGGTACCTGCCCGGCGAATGGCCCACGGACCCGATTGCCCTGTTCGAACAGGCCGGTTCGGTCACGGTCTACGACGATCTGCCGGCCAGCGACACCTTGCCGGACTATGCCCCGTGGCCGGGATCTCCGGCGGCGGGAGGCTGAGCTGTCCCGGCTCGCGCCCGCCGTGGGTGCGAGCCGGGTCACGCACACCCGCTACCAGCTCCCAGGCGTCGGACGCGAGACTGCCGCCGTGAACCGCCCGCACCCTGCCTGGCTCCTTGGGGTGTGGGGAGGTGCCACCGCGCTCGCGCTGCTGTTCGCGCACACCACACGGGTGGGCCCAGCCGTGCACCTGTGGGCCAGCCACGGAGTGCACCTCGGGGACCTTGGCGCCTTCGCAATCAGCTATGCCGGGGCAACCAGCCTCACCCTCCGCCGCCATAGCGCTGAGGTACCCGCTGCCGAGGGCGCTCACGTGGACGGCAGGAGGGGCACCACCAGATCCACCGAGTCGGGACACACGAGGTGATCCTCGAGCCACCCCCCGAGGTGGGACAAGGCGACGGTGGCCACCTCGACCACCTCCCCATCGGGGCAGGAGAAGGGGCCATCGCTGTGCGCCAGGTACACACGAGCGTTCAGCCGCACACCGGGTGCCTGCCAGCGGTCCGTGCCGAGGAGCTCCAACGGAGCAGCAACTCCCGCCTCTTCGAGGAGCTCGCGATGCGCCGCGTCCGTCCACGCCTCGCCGGCCCCGAGGACGCCGCCAAAGCAAACGTCCCACCAGCCCGGGTAGACGTCCTTCCACGCAGCCCGACGATGCACGACCAGCTCCCGCGTGGACGTCAGCACGGCGACGTAGCACGCTCGGTGACGCGCCCGGTCTCCACGAGCGCGCATCTCGCCCCTGGTGACCACCTCGAGGACACGGTCGTCCTCATCGACAAGATCGACGAGCTCGGAGTCGGCGCTCACACGTAGGTGGGCTCCACCCCGATCGCGTCGTACACCGCCCTGATGAGACCCCCCGAGCGCGGGTCGCCGTTGAGGCTCATGCCCATCTTGTTCATGACGTAGCCGAACCCGATTGCGTTCTCCGGATCCGTGAAACCGACCGACCCTCCCGCTCCGGTGTGCCCAAAGGCCTTGGCTCCGCCGTAGGGGGCAAACGCAGAGGCAACGAAGAACCCAAGACCGAACGTGGTCTCGAACTGGAGGCACTTGTCGGGTCCGGATGTCTGGAGCTCCGATGCCTTGGCGACCTGTTCCGCCCCCAGGATCGCCTCGGCTGGGCCACCCTCCACCGACCCAGTGAGACCCGCGTAGAACCGCGCGAGCGAACGGGCATTGGTGACACCGTTGGCAGCGGGGATCTCGGCGGCCCGGATCGCCGGGTTGTTGAACCCACCCTCGGCACCGGCCAGCGCACCGCTGGGAGCCCCGAGGGCCTTGCCGAGCATCGTGTCGGGCCCCATGAACTGCTCGATCAGCTTGGCCAGCTCAGGATCACCTGCAGGGGCGCCGTCCCCTCGGGCGCCTGCAAACATGCCCCACTGAATGAGCGGAGCGACACGATGCTGCTCCTCGGCGGGAAGGCCGATCCAGAAATCGAGGCCCAACGGCACAGCGAACTCATCGTGGAAGAACGTGCCAAGGCTCTTGCCCGAGATCCGCTTCACAACCTCGCCCACGAGCCATCCGTAGGTGGTGGCGTGATACCCGTGCGCGGTACCGGGCTCCCACACTGGGGCCTGCGCCTCGAGGGCTCGCACCACGGGCTCCCAGGCCAAGGCCTCCTCGAGTGTGAGCTCGGCATCGACGTACGGGAGGCCCGCCTTGTGGCACAGCAGCCACCGCACAGGGATGTCCGCCTTGCCGGCGGCCTTGAACTCGGGCCAGTAGGTGGCGACGGGGGCGTCGATGTCGAGGTCCCCCCGCTGCGCCAGCAGGTTGGCGCACGCGGCAGTGGCGCCCTTCGTCGTCGAGAACACGAGCTGCAGCGTGTCGGCCGTGTAGGGAGTGCCGGCCGCTTGGTCGGCGATGCCGCCCCAGAGGTCGACGACCTTCCGGCCGCGCACGTAGACGGACGCCGCGGCGCCCACCTCGCCATGCTCCGCGAAGTTGGCGGCGAACGCCTCCGCCACCCGTTCAAACCCAGGCTCTACGCCCCCACCGATCTCGGTCATGGTTCACCCTCGCTCGCGTTGAAGCGCCCAGGGTGACACGCGCGGGAGTTCGGCTGCACGCGACGCTCCCTACCCGGTCAACCGAGCGTCGGCGGATCGGTCAGGCGGTGACAGCGGTTGCAGGCGATCGGCTCGCGAACGCGCGGACCTCTTGGCTGAGCAGCACGAGGAAGAACAGGGCCACCGACGTCCCCGCCATGGTCGCCCCTGCTGCGGTGCCGTAGTGGTAGCTGAGGATGAGTCCCGCGGCTACTGCGAGCCATCCAACGGCCACGGCAACCACCATGCACAGCCAGACACGGCGCACGAGCAAGGCGGCGGTGGCCGGGGGGCCAATCAGCAGGCCGAACACAAGGAGCGTGCCGACCGCCTGAAACGAGGAAACGATCGCCAACGCGATCAATGCGAGCAGAGCAAGGTGCGTGGCGGCTGGGTGGAGCCCAAGGCTTCCGGCCTTGGCCTCGTTGAACGACAGGACGAGGAAGGCGCGATACCCCAGCAGGGTGGCGACCAGCACGAGCGCCGCCGCCAGGGCCTGGAGACGCACATCGGCAGCGGTGACCCCCAGGACATCCCCGAACAGCAGGCTCTGCACGTCGTTGGTGAAGGAGGTGCTCTTCGAGATGATGATCACCCCGAGGGCGAGCATCCCGACGAACAGCAGCCCCACGCCGGTGTCTTCCGCCAACCGGGAGCGACGCTTCACCAAGCTGACCCCGCCGACCATCACTGCAGCACTCAGCAGCGCCCCCACGGTGAGGTTGAATCCCCACACGACCGCCAAGGCCATGCCGGGGAGGACGCCGTGGGCCAGCGCGTCGCCGAGGAAGCTCATTCCACGCAGCACGACCCAGGTACCGACAACCGAGCTGGCGACAACCGCGAGCGCGCCCGCAACGAGCGCGCGCTGCATGAACTCGGGGTCGAAGGGGTCGAGGAGCCAGTGCACGACGTCCATCTCAGCAGGTCAACCGAGGGCAGCCGCGATGCGCTGCGCATTCGTGCGCATGAGGTGAAGGTAGGTGTCGCCATCGGAGCCAGGCTCCCCCACGGATTCGCTGAACAGCTCCACTACCTCGACGTCGGTGCCCTCGCCGGCGAGGGCCGCAGCCACGCGGGTGGATGCGGAGGTGTCGGCGAAGATGGCGGGAACCCCCGCGGTGGCGATCACCGACGCGAGGTCGCTGATCTCCTTGGCGCTCGGCTCCGCCAGGGTGCTCCCGACGGGGATCACCGCGCCGAGGATCTCGAAGTCGTACCGCTCCGCGAAGTACCCGAACACGTCGTGGTTGGTCACGAGCACGCGGTGATCCAGTGGCACCACGCGGAGGAGCGTCTCCACCTCGGAGTCCAGTGCCCGCAGCTCGGCGACGTACCCCTCCACCTGCGCTCGGTACGACGGCGTATCCAGGGCCCGCACCTCCATCACCAGCTGGGCGGCGATGGCCTCCGCGATCACCACCATGTTTGCCGGCGAGGTGAACACATGGGGGTCGTTGCCCAGCAGCGCTACCTCCTCCGTGGCCGTCACCACCGTTGCGCCGTCGGCCTCGGCGGCCATGATCGTGTCGACCAAGCCCGCCTCGAATCCTCCGCCATTGACCACGAGCAGATCTGCCCTGCGCATCGCAACGGCCTGCTTCGGCGACGGGGCGAAGTCATGAGGATCGGCGTTGGGCGGCATGATCACCTCGACGTTCGCCTCGTTGCCCACGAGATGCTTGACGACGTCACCGAGGATGTTCGTGGTGACCACGATTCGGGGCGCGCCCTCGTTGCTTCCGTCGGCAGTGCCGCAGCCAGAGACGCCCAGCCCGAGGGCCGCCAGCACGGCCACCCCTCGGGAGAGAATGGTTCTCATGCCTGCGAACCTAGAGATGATGGTTATCATTCGCAAATCGCTGCCGTCACCGCCACCGAGGTCGAGCTTGCCTACGGCCCCCGAACCGTGCTCGCTGCCGCCAGCTTCACCGTGCCATCAGGTGCCGTGACCGCTGTGATCGGTCCCAATGGCTCCGGCAAGTCAACGCTGCTCCACGCCATTGCCGGGCTGCTTCAGCCGCGCTCCGGCACGTTGCTGGTTCCAGCCGCCTCGCGTCGTGGCGCGGTGGCATACGTCCTGCAGGCCACGACGGTGAACCGGCATCTGCCGCTCACCGTGCGGGAGACCGTCACGATGGGCCGGTATGCCACCGCCGGGCCCTGGCGCCGCCTCGACGCTGCCGACCGATCCGCTGTGGATGCCGCCCTCGACGCGCTCGCGATCAGCGACCTCGGCAAACGCCCGCTGCACGAGCTCTCTGGTGGACAGCGCCAACGAGCCTTCGTGGCGCAGGGACTTGCTCAGGGCGCCGACGTGCTGCTGCTCGATGAGCCGATCACCGGCCTGGACCTCGTCTCACGCCAGCACATCCTTGATGCCATCGCCACTGAACGCGATGCCGGGCGCGCGGTCATCGTGTCCACCCACGACCTCGGCGATGCCGCGGCAGCGGACCACCTCCTGCTCCTCGCCGGACGCGTCGTGGCCAGCGGTAAGGCCGAAGACGTGCTCACCGACGCCCACCTCGCTGACGCGTACGGTGGCCACCTCCTCCGGATCGGCGAGCGAACGCTGATCCTCGACGACCACCCGCACCACTGATGCCTGCCGCCGACACCCCCGACGTGCACGTCACGGCCGCAGAGCGGCTGACGGCAGACGGCCAGCGGTACACCACCCAACGTCGCGGTCTGGTGAGCTTGCTGGCTGAGGCCACGCAGCCGCTCACCATCCCGCAGCTGCTCGAGCGTCGGCCAGGCCTGGCGCAGAGCTCGGCCTATCGCAATCTGGCCGTGCTGGAGCGCGCTGGTGTCGTGCACCGCATCGTGACCACCGACGAGTTCGCCCGCTACGAGCTCGCCGAGGACCTCACGCACCATCACCACCACCTCATCTGCACGAGCTGTGGGGGCGTGACCGACTTTGAGGTGTCGGAAGCGGCCGAGCACGACCTCGAGGCCGCACTCAGCACCGTCGCCGCCCGCACGGGCTTCGTGGTCCGCCACCATCGCCTCGACCTCGTCGGCACCTGTCCCACCTGTTCCTGACGAGACCCAGATGCGCTCTCACCTACGTGCCGTCGCGAGCCCCGGGGTGTGCCTCCTCCTCACCGGATGTGCCAACCGTGGTGTGGCGTCCGGGCCGTCCGCACCCCAAGGCGCGGGCACCTGGTTGCTGGTCTGGGCGGCCGCGGGCCTCGCCGTCGCCGTGGTCGCTGCCCTCATCATGCGGGTCCACGTGCCCGCCAGCGGTGGAGCCAGAATCGCCACAACAGTCCTGGCCTTCCACGCTGGTGCCGTCCTCGTCGGCGGGGCACTGCTGATTGGTCTCGCGGTACGAAGTGGGCCGCTTGCCAATGCCAAAGCGGCTGGAACGCCCGCGTCAGGCACCTCGCTGATCCGAGTAAGCGTGACCGACGGGGATCCCCGCTTCTTCACCCTGATGCTCGGGGTCGTCGTCCTTCTGAGCGCATCGTTGGCCCTCGCACTCACCATGGCCGCCAGATTCGCCCATGACGGTCACGTGATCGAGAGGACCGTGGCCTGCGCGGTGCTGGGCCTCGAGCTCGTCCTCGCCACCTACGGGCTGGCGCTTGTGTTTTGGGGCCACCGCGAGTGGCCGTACGTCGTCGCCGCCCTCCACGTTCCGGTGCTCACCATCGCCATCGCCACGTGCTGGCCCCCATCGTCGGGACCACCCGACTCTGAAACGCGGTACAACGGGATCCATGGCTGACGTGACCTCTCGGACGGACCTGTTCATCGGCGGCGAGTGGAGGCCCGCGGCGAGCGGCGAGCGCTTCGACGTCCACGACCCGGGCACCGAGCAGGTCATCGCGTCCGTCGCCAATGCGGGAGCCGACGATGCCCGCGCCGCGGCCCAGGCCGCTGCTGACGCCCAGCCGGGCTGGGCCGCCATGGCCCCGCGGGCCCGCGCCGAGATCCTCCGTCGGTCCTGGGAGCTGCTCACCGAGCGCGCCGACGAGCTCGCCCGCCTGATCACGCTCGAGAACGGCAAGGTGCTCGCCGAGGCCAAGGGCGAGATCACCTACGCCGCCGAGTTCTTTCGCTGGTTCAGTGAGGAGGCCGTGCGCCTCCGAGGTGAGCTCACCACTGCTCCGGGCGGCGCCAACAAGATCCTCGTGATCCACCAGCCCGTCGGCGTGGCCTACCTCGTCACGCCGTGGAACTTCCCTGCGGCCATGGCCACCCGCAAGATCGCTCCGGCCCTGGCCGCCGGTTGCGCCGTCGTGCTGAAGCCGGCCACCCTCACCCCGCTCACAGCCTTGGCGGTAGCCGACGTCCTCCACGAGGCCGGGGTACCGGGGGGCGTTGTCAACGTTGTGCCGGGCAACAGTGCTCGCGCCATCACCACCGCGGTCCTCGAGCACGAGCGGGTGCGGAAGCTCTCCTTCACCGGCTCCACAGAGGTCGGTCGGATGCTCATCGAGCAAGCGGCAGGACGCGTCCTCAACGTGTCCATGGAGCTCGGGGGCAACGCGCCGTTCATCGTCCTCGCGGACGCCGATCTCGACGCAGCGGTCGAGGGGGCAATGATCGCGAAGATGCGTCACAACGGTGAGACCTGCACCGCCGCGAACCGCTTCTACGTCGAGGCCCCCGTGGCCGACGAGTTCGCCGCACGCCTCGCCAAGGCCATGGGAGCGCTCCCGATGGGCCACGGCCTGGACGAGGGCACCCGCCTGGGGCCGCTGGTCGACGCCCCCACTCGCGACAAGGTGGCCGAGCTGGTCGACAGCGCACTCGGAGCGGGGGCCAAGGCCGCGGTCGGCGGAGCGGTTCCCGAGGGCACCGGCTACTACTACCCCGCCACCGTGCTCACCGGAGTTGCCGCCGACAACCCGATCCTCGCCGAGGAGATCTTCGGGCCGGTGGCACCAATCGTGAGCGTCGCCGATGCCGACGAAGCGATCCTCCTCGCCAATCGCTCCACGATGGGCTTGGTCAGCTACGTCTACACCCGCGATCTTGCCAAGGGTCTCCAGGTGGCCGAAGCCCTCGAGTCCGGGATGGTCGGACTCAACAAGGGGATCGTGTCAGACCCGGCAGCGCCCTTCGGCGGCGTGAAGGAGTCGGGCATCGGCCGAGAGGGCGGCCACGAAGGCATGCTCGACTACACCGAGACGAAGTACATCGCCACCGACTGGTAGGACACCCGGATGCCCCCGGTGATCATCGCTCATCGCACGTTGCCCCTCGACGCCGCTGAGAACAGCATCGAGGGGATCAGAAAGGCGGTCGAGCTCGGCGCCGACTACGTCGAGATCGATGTTCGGCGCACCCGCGACGGCGTGCCCGTGATGCTTCACGATGCCCTCCTGCTGCGCACCACACTGCGTCCGTGGCCGGTGTCGTGGGCCACAGCGAAGGGCCTCTGCCGAGCCAAGCTCCGCGGTAGTCACCAGTCGGTGCCTACCTTCGCCGAGGCGGTCGACGCGCTCTCGCCGGGCCTGGGGCTCGCCATCGACACGAAGGACCCCGGCGCGGCTGAGGCGATCGTCCGCGAGCTCCGGAACCAAGGAGCACTCGATCGCGCGCTTCTCTGGGCCCAATCCACCTCCGCCGTGCGCTGGTATGCCGACCACGCTGGCGAGGAAGCGGCTGAGGTGGCGCTGCTCCGGGATGCCTTCACCCCGGAAGCGATCGACTGCTTCTTGACCGACGCCACCGCTTGCGGGGCGACCGCCATCAGTGCTCACCAATCCACCGTCGACCTCGCGTTCATCGAGCGAGCGCACGAGCTCGGACTCAAGGTCCACTGTTGGTTCCAAGACGAGGGGACGCAGGAACGCCTCGCCACCCTGCCGCTCGACGGCATCGTCACCGATTGGCCCGTCGACGCCCGTGCACGAAGCGGGGGCGGGAACCAGCAGTAAGGTCGCTCCCATGTGCATGGGGTGCATGAGCAACGCCGACTTTCTCGTCACCAGCGGAGTGATGGGCATGGCCAGCCTTCGAATCGGTCTCCGCCGGATCCTGCCGGTCACTCCCGCCTTCGCCCGACCCGTCACCGACCTCGAAGCCGAAGCCTTCGTGGCGTCGCTCAGTCCGGCTCCCATCGGTATCCCCGACACCGCCGACGCTGCCGTTCCCGCTGTCTGCTGACCAGCCGCGCCGAAGGGCTCTCGTCTTGGCGGCGGGGGCAGCAACGGTGCTCTGCGCGTCGACAGTGCTCATCGCCGGGCACCACGGTCCCCTGCTCGGGGAGCTCGGGCTCCTCGAGGCCACGAACGGCCTCCCACGAGCGATCGGCCTTCCCCTCGAGGCGCTGATGCAGCTGGGTACCACTGGCGTAGCGCTCATCGTTGCGGCACTGGTGGCGGTGGCGACGGCGCGGCGAGGCCTCGCGCCAACGACCACGGTCCTGCTCGCCGTCCTCGGGGCACACAGCTTGGACAACATCGTGAAGGAGATCATCGAGCGGCCCCGCCCCAGCATGCGCGTCGACACGATCACGGTGCGAGACGCGGCCAGCGGGTTCGCGTTCCCCTCTGGGCACACCACCACCGCCTTCGCCCTCGCCACAACCGTGGCGTTGCTGCTGCCTGGACGCTGGCGTTGGGTGCCCTTCGGGATGGCCGCCGGCGCGGCGACCGCTCGGATGTATGTCGGTGTGCATTGGCCCAGCGACCTCATCGGGGGCGCCGCACTCGGGACGCTGATCGGCGCCGGAACCTGGCTGATCATCGACGCCCTCAGCCGCCAAGCCCACCTGTCCTCGGCCTGACCCGCGACTACCGTCGGCACCCAACATGTCCACGCCCCCCGAGCCAGCACCGCTTCCCCTTGGGGCCCCCACCGGCCGGCCCGGCGACCCTTCCTGGTACACCCGTAGATTCGAGCTGGGCCTGTACCTCGTGGCGGGAATCGCCTACGTCGGTTTCGGCATGTTCAACAAGTGGTTGCTCAACTGGATCGTCGGCCCACTCTGGCTGGTGGCCTGGGTCTGGCTGGTTCCGGCCATCATCGATCGAGTGCGGCGCCGATGAGCTGGGCTGCGCATCAGTTCGAGACCTACGCGATCCAGGCCCACCTGCCGAAGCGCTGGGTGGGCAAGGTGAGCTACCTGGCCATCGTGACCGGCGACCAGATCCCCGACTTCGTCGCCAAGTTCTGGGTATACGGCTTCGACTACGGCGGCACCCACTACGGATCCTCCGAGCCGTACAAGTTCCACCGCGGATGGCCAGGCGCCGGGTTCAGCCACAGCCTCGGGTTTGCAGCGCTCGTCGCGCTCATCATCTACCTCTCCACAAAGTCGAAGCCGTGGACGACAGGCGTGCTGCTGGGCATGGCAGCGCACTCGATAACGGACATCAACGACACCGTCGGCACCATGCTGGCCTTCCCGTTCTCGACCGAGAACTACTCGATCGGTACCTGGGCATACGCCGCCACTCCGGGCGGCAAGTACCTCGACGCACGCGCGTACTACTCCAGCTTCGGCTTTGTGATGGACGCGTTGTGGCTCGTGATCCTGCTCATGGGTTGGCGCGTTCTCACGGAGCGCTACTGGCGCGAGACCATCGTGACGTCAGACCCAAAGGTGTGGGCCTGGCTCGGTCGACGGCTGCCACAACGAGTGCTCTTGGCGGTCTACCGCGCCACGTTCTTCTACGGCCTCGCCCGCCTTGTCGCCTGGACAACTTGGGCCCACGCCCTGCACCCGGACAACCTCCGCGGCTGGGACCTCACCTGGGGAGGGCCACAGTGGATCCCTGCGTTCAAGCTCACCACCACCACCCCCGGGGTCGCGTTGCTCGTCTCGATCGCCTTCGCCGCAATCGTGCTGTTCGCCGTCGACCGCATCCTCCGGCCGCGCGGCGCCTTCGGCAGAGGTGCACCATGAGGACCTGCCCCTCGTGAGCGCTCCCCCGATCGATCAGACCACGCTCGACACTGCCGTCGCCCTCGCCCAGGAGGCCGGCCGCCGCACGCTGCGATGGTTCCGATCACCCGATCTCGAGATCGAGCAAAAGGGCGACGGCACTCCGGTCACTGCAGCCGACAAAGACGCAGAGCGCTTCCTCCGGGAGCAGCTCGCCGTGGCCTTCCCCGGCGACGGAGTGCTCGGCGAAGAGGAAGGACCCACCGAATCCACCACCGGCCGACGCTGGGTGATCGATCCGATCGACGGCACGAAGGCGTTCACCTGCGGGGTGCCGCTCTATTCGAATCTCCTCGCCCTCGAGGACGAGCACGGCATCGCCGTGGGCGTGGTCAACCTGCCCGGCCTCGGAGAGACCGTGTGGGCCGGCCGAGGCCTGGGCTGCTGGTCCGAGCGCGGGCCGGCGCGGGTGCAAAGCCAATCGTCACTTGCCGGCGCCTACGTCATGTCGAGCTCCTTCGCCCAATGGGACCGAACCCAGCTCGACGCCCTGGAGCGCGCCGGCGTCGTCCTTCGCACCTGGGGTGACGGCTATGGCTACGCACTCGTGGCGACCGGCCGGGTAGCCGCGATGGTCGACCTCGTCGCCGAGCCCTACGACCTCGGCCCGATGCCCGTGCTCCTGGCCGAGGCCGGGGGCCGCTTCACCGATCTTGCAGGGCGAGACGGGATCGAGGGCCGAAGCGGGTTGGCCACCAACGGTCCGATCCACGATGAGCTGTTAGCCCTGCTCGGCTCCTAAGGCTGGGACATCGGCCACCGCATCGAGCAGGACGGCACGTGCTCGCGCGACCCGCGACCGGATTGTGCCGATCGGCACGCCACCAACCTCAGCCGCTTCCGCGTAGGACAAGCCCACTACCTGGGTGAGCACGAAGGCCTCGCGCCGATCAGGATCGAGCGCCTCGATCATCTCGTCGAGCTCGATCTCCCCAGTGCGGGGCGCGACTGACGAGCTGGTGAGATCGGCGCGCTGCGCAAGCCGATCCAGCAGAGCGCGTCCTCGCGTGCGTCGGCGCACATGATCGGCGCATGCGAACCGCGTGATCTGCAAGAGCCACGTGCGCGCGGACGCTTCGGCCCGGAAGCCCGCCAGCGCTGACAACACACGCAGGTACACGTCTTGGGTGAGATCGTCGGCAGCATCGCGATCTCCTAGCCGAGCGCAGACCCGCCACACCTCCGGCTGGGTTCGGCGTACGAACGTCGACATCGCCACTCGATCACCCTCGGCGGCCGCCACCGCCAACGCGGTCAGATCATCCACGGCGAGCAGTGTGGTGCCTCGCGAACCGCTGGACGCAGTCGAGGACCACCCCACCATGCTCGGTGATCCACACCATGGGGCTCTGTCAGCGCTCCCCTTCCCTCGATCACGCCACCGTCGCTCTCGGAGCCAGCGCCGCCACCGGCGATCTCGCCGTCGTCAGCGGAGCCCTGCGCCTCCCCACCCCCGAGAACGACGAGGAGCCTGTGCGCGGGCGCGTCTGGAAGCCCCTACAGCCAGCCCACCCGCTTGAAGCGGCGGTAGAGGCTGAAGCAGATCACGAGCATCACACCCATCACCACCCAGTACCCGAAGCGGGTCTCGAGCTCAGGCATGTGCTTGAAGTTCATGCCATAGATGGCTCCCACCACCGTGGGGAAGCCGCCGACGGCGAGCCAGGCCGAGATCGTGCGCATGTCGTTGTTCTGCCGCACCGTGACCTGGGCCAGGTTCGCGTCCAGCGCGTCCGACAGGAGGTCCCTCGCGTGCGCCAGGGAGCCGACCTCCCTGTGGAGATGGTCCTCGACATCGCGAAAGTAGCTGTGCAGCTCCGGGTGAGCTCTGGGGATCTGGCCCGCCGCCAACCGACCGAGGGGCTCGAGCAGCGGCTCGATGTTTCGATAGAAGCCGAGCACCTGGCGCTTCAGCTTGAAGATGCGCTCGCTCGGATCGAAGCCCCGCGGCCGGTTCGTGGCGAACACGTTGGCCTCGATCTCGGCCATGTCGTTGTCGAGGCCCTGGATCACCGGCTTGTAGTCGTCTACGACCCGGTCGATCACCGCGTGGAGGACCGCCATCGGTCCGCAGCGGATGCGTTCCAGGTCCTGCTCGATGGTGCGGCGGACATCAGCCAAGGCGCTGGCCTCGCCGTGGCGGACGGTCACGACGTAGTTGGGCCCCACGAAGAGCTGTAGCTCGGCGAACTCCACGGTCTCGGTGGGGTCGTCGTAGCGGGCGGTCTTGAGCACCACGAAGAGGTTGTCGTCGTAGACCTCGAGCTTCGGCCGCTGGTGGGCGCTCACTGCGTCCTCCACCGCCAGCTCGTGCAGCCCAAGCTCCTCACGCACCGCCTCGAACTCCTCGTTCGAGGGCTCGTGCAGCCCCACCCAGACGAAGGAGTCGGGTTCGCTGGCGGTCTCGAGGGCATCCGCGAGCGGGAGCTCCCCATCTCGGCGACGACCCGAGGTGTACACAGCGCAGTCGACGATCACGGTGCCATCATCCCTGATCAGCACCACCGCGGGTGGTTTCGTCCAGCACCACCCGTTGGTGGATCTCCTTCGTGAGCTGCTCGATCGACTTCACGATGGCGTCCGCCTCGAGGTTCGTCTGGTAGTCGTGCATGGCGAGCTCCGAGGAGATCTGGTCCTCCCGCTTGGCCGCGATCAGCAGGATGGCCCCCTGCATGGCGGCCAGGCAGGACAGGATCAGGTTGAGGAGGATGAACGGATACGGGTCGAAGCCGCTGCCCCGGTTGCCCAGCGTCCAGCCGGCGAGGAACAGCAGGGCGCCGAGCACGAAGCCCCATGAGCCCATCCCGTTGCGCATTGCGTCGGCGGCTCGCTCACCCGTGGTGAGCGAGTCTCCGGTCCGGACGGCGGGGTGGCGATGCCAGTTGCTGGGGGAGAGCTGCATGGCATCGAGGCTACGACCGCTCTCCCTCCACCTTCGTGGCAGGCTCGAACGTATGGAGCCCGCCGTTCACCTCGACCATCTTCGACGCGACAGCGCGTTGCTGCTCGCAGCCCACGCGGCCGACCCCGAGGCCGCGGTACCGTCCTGCCCCGGCTGGGATCGAACCGCCTTGCTCGGCCACGTTGCCGGCGTGCACGCCTGGAACCGAGCACAGATCGAGGCCGGTCCCGCGGACCGCATCCGAAAGGGTGCGACACCAAGACCGCCCGAGGGGGCCGAGCTCCCAGGCTGGTTCGAGGCCAACGCTGCCGCCACCGCCGACGTGCTCGCCGCCATGGACACCTCGATCGCTTGGCCAACGTGGGCCGGACCCCAACCCGGCACCTTCTACCCGCGCCGCATGGCCCAGGAGACAGCAGTGCATCGCTGGGACGCGATCGGTGGACCCATCGACGCGTCGCTCGCCGTGGACGGCATCGACGAGCTCCTCGAGCTGTTCGCCAAGGTGATCCCCGGTGACAACCTGGCCGGGGCCACGGGAACCATCCACCTGCACGCCACGGACGCTGACGGCGAGTGGCTCGTTCGCTTCGATCCTGAGGGGATCACCTTTCAGCACGGGCATGCCAAGGGCGATGGAGCCCTGCGAGGCACGGCTGAGGACCTCCTGCTCTGGGCCTGGAACCGTCGGCCGATCGACGACCGCTTCGAGGTGTTCGGCGAGCAGACACTGCTCGACGTCTGGACGTCGAGCGTCCGCTTCTAGCCGGTGATCACCCTCTACGGGATCGGCGTACCAAGCGGGGACCCCGCGCAGGTGACCCCGGCTTCAGGGGCCTGGGAGCCATCGGTGTACTGCACGGCGAAGGCCTCGAGCCGTGGGTCGTCGACCGAGTCGAGTGTGAGCTGCCGGGCCCATGCTGTGGCGACCACTGGTGCCTCCGCGACAAGGTCGGGGTAGGGCGTCGCGACGATCTTGGGGTTGGCGCGCGCGAGGTCGTGGATCACATCGATGTCGGCGGGCGACAGGTCGGGGGAATAGGCCAGCCACACGGCCCCATGTTCGAGGGCGTGCACGAGGTTCTCGTCCGGCGCCGGCTTGTCGTAGAAGCCACAGTTCAACCACACGGAGTTGTGGGCGCCCCCCGCCGGCGGCTGGAGCTCGTAGTCCACGACACCTTCGGTGTGGTCGGTGTCGGGCACGCGCACAGCCATCACACCATCAATGCCCTCGTCGGCCGGGCCGATCAGGACATTGGCTTGGTCACCACCGCCGCCGCCGCCATCGCCACTCCCGCTATCCGACGAACAGCCGAACAATGCCATTCCTGAAGCCATCAACACGATGAGCAATCGGCTGCGGGACATCGTCGAAGGGTAGTGGGCTAGAGCGATCTGGCGGATGCGGCCCGCGGGGTCCAGGCAGCGGGGAGGTGCTTGATCCCGTTGATGAAGTTGGACTGCAGCCGATCGGGCTCCCCGACAGCCCGAATGTCGGGTATGCGCGTGAACAGCTCCTTGAACATCACCGTGATCTCGCGTCGGGCGAGGTGAGCTCCCAGACAGAAGTGAGGCCCGGGGCCGCCGAAGCCAAGGTGATCGTTCGGGGTACGGCCAACGTCGAACGAGAAGGGATCAGCGAACACGGACGCGTCCCGATTGGCCGAGCCATACCAGAGCACGACCTTGTCGCCGGCCTGCAGCTCCTGGTCGCCGATGCGGACGCCGTCTTCCGTACAGGTGCGTCGGAAGTGGATCACCGGGCTGGCCCAGCGCACGATCTCCTCGACGGCTGTCGGGGCCAGACCGTCGAAGTTCGCCTGCCAGCGAGCCATCTGGTCGGGGTGTTCGGACAGCGCGTGCAGGCCGTGCGCGATGGCGTTGCGGGTTGTCTCGTTGCCAGCGGCCACGAGGAGCAGGAAGAACGACGACACCTCGGCAGGGGTGAGGCTCTCGCCGTCGACCTCGGCGGTGATGAGCGCCGTGGTGAGGTCGTCTTTCGGGTCCTTCATCCGCGCCTCGCTGAGCTCGGTGACGAGCATCGTCAGCTCCTGAGCCGCACCGAGGAGCGCCGTCATGATCCCGGCCTCCGTTTGGTCCGGCACGTACTCAGGGTCGCCCAGCCCGAGGATGATGTTGGTGCGGTCGAAGATGAACCGCTCCTGGCTGCGCGGGATCCCCATCATGTCGACGATGATCCGCAGCGGCAGCGTGGCCGCCACGTCTGTCACGAAGTCACCTTCGCCGCGCTCGATCACGGCGTTGACGATGCCGGTCGCCGTTGCCTCGACGTCACCCTTCATCTCGTCGAGCTGTCGGGGCGTGAACCCTCTGGACACGATCCGCCGCATCCGGGCGTGCTTGGGGTCGTCCATGTTGATCATCGATCCGAGGAACTCGAGGAACTCGGTGGGCATGTCGGGGATGTTCGTGCCCTGCCCGGAGCAGAAGACGGCGGACCGCTTGCTCACGTCGAGTACGTCCGCATGGCGAGTCAGCGCGTAGAAGCCACGCCCCGGCGGGAACATCTCCGACACCTGCGGCTCGGCGAAGAACCGAATCGGGTCCTGCTCCCGCAAGGTGAGAAACGCCCCCTCGCGCTCAGCAACGGGACGAGCCCAGAACAGGGGGTCGGACAGGTCGATCTGATCGAGGCTCAGGACTTGGCTCGGCTGCATCTCGCCAAACTAGACCGGTCGGTCAAGTACCGCCTTCGAACACCGCTGCTTTGATGCCGACGGTGGCTAGCTCCTGCAGGAACGGAACGGGATCGGTGATCGCCCCGAGGCCATGCGCCCCCACGGGAAGCCGCCCGGCCACGGCCCAGAGCGTGGCAAGCGCGGCTACCGCTCCGGCGGCGACGGCAGGACGGTCGAGCGCACCCAACACGAGCACATCGCTCGCACCATTGCGACGCCCGCGCACCTCGACGCGCGTGGCGCCCACCAGTCCCTCCGGGTGCGGCTTGCGCAGCATGGGGAGATGGGCAGAAAGGCGATCACGTCGAGTCGCAGCCAGCCGAGCGGTGACCCGACCTACCCCCGCGAACTCCGGATGCAGGAGCAGCGCGTCGGGAAGCTCTGCTCGATAGCAATCCTCGGCTCCAATCGGATCGGGGAACCAGCACAGCTCGCGACCAGACCCGGCGGGCCGGCGGTGCCAACCGCCATCCCGCCAGTCGAGGGCGTGACCGGTGAGCGAGGCGTGGTGCTGGCGGGCGCACGCAGGTCCGCCAGTGCCGGAGCGAGCGATGTGCACCTCGTCGACGTGGTCGAAGTGGGCCGATGCGTGGCGAGCCAGCACGCAGGAGAACCCGGGCGAAAAGGCCGCGCCTACGACCACCGCAACCTGTCGTGCCTGGGCCTCGGCATCCAGGTCGAGCAGGGCTCGAACATCAGCGATCGAGTCGCTGGTGGACACGACGGGTCGTCCCGCGCCCAGGTGGAGGGCAGCCGCCTCTGTGTGGGAGCCAACCGGGCCCGCGAGCAGCACAGCGTCCACGGAGGCGTCGTTGACGGTTCCGCCATCGGTGGCCTTGTCGCCGGTGGCAAGCACCACAGCCGCCCGCCGAGCGCCGTCCTCGTCGCAGACCAACACCTCGTCCACGTCGGGAGCTTCCACCAGCTGGCGAGCCGCGCGGGCGCCCACCGCACCTGCCCCGACAAGAAGGACCCTCATTCGAGCTCGGGACCCGACAGCTCGCGCCATCCGCCCTGCTGAGGCGGCGAGCCGCCGCTCCCGCGAAGTCGCAGCACGGCGGCGATGACTCCGGCCACCCCGAGGGCGACCAGAGCACGGCGGAACAGGGCCATCACAGCATCTCCAATGCGGGCGAGGTGGGGATCATGCGTCAGCGACGCATCCTTGCCGCACACGCCGGCCAGCGCACGCCAGAGCCGTTCGGGGCGGGATTCTGGTCGACACCGTCGATCCCGCCGGGGCAGCACAACGGCTCCGCTCTGGCGCCCGCATCACTGTTGCACGAGTCGCGAGCCCCGCTCGGCGCTAGTTCGGCGTGAACACTGGCGCCCCACCGCTGCCGGGGTACGAGCCGTGGTGCAGCGGTAGTGAGGCGGGAGCATGGTCGCCGCCAAGCGCCAGCACCTCGTGGAAGCCCTCGCCGATGCAGCGCACGAAGACATCGGTGTCGGGTACTGCGGCGGTGTCGACGGTGAGGCCGATGCAGCACGTGCCGTCGTAGGAGAGCAACGTCGCGTTGACGGCGGCACCGATCGTTGGCCCGAACGGGAAGTACCCGGCCACGCGAGCTCCGGCCAGGTACACGGGGAACGTGAAGCCCGGCACGTTGCTTGCCAGGAAATCAACGTGCTTCAACATGCCGCCGACCACGCGCGGGGGGAGCAGGTTCAAGACACCGGCGATGGCGTTCGTGTGCTGGAGCGACCGCTCGTCGCGGGCCGACCGGCAGCGGCCGCCGATGGCCCGGATCCGCTCGGCCGGGTCGTCGATGTGCACGGGAACCGTGAACCGTTGCAGCGTGATGCGGTTCCCCGCGACGGGATCCGACTCGGTGCGGATGCTGATGGGCAACGTCACGCGCAGGTCGTCAACAGCTGTGCCGTGGCGCTCGTGATAGAGGCGGAGCCCGCCCGTGAGGCCGGCGATGAACCCGTCGTTCACCGTGCCGCCCGCGACGGACGCCGCCCGCTTCAGGTCGTCGAGGCGCATGGTGACCATGTCGAGGTCGCGACCAAGGCTGCGCTCGGTCATCAGCGGCGACATCGTGTCGGAGATCGGCGCGACGGTACGGGCGATCGACTGCACTGTCGCGATGACGTCGGCTGCGGCTTGCAAGGGGTGACGGGCCGCGCGAATCGCCGCCGGTACCACTGCGATCGCTTCGTGACGGGCGAAGTCGAAGAGCCGCTCGGCGTCGTGGCGCAGGCTTTCGCTCAGCAGGTTGGGCGGTGTGGTCGACTGGGCGGACGGAACGTCGGGCATTGGCCCGGACGGGGCCGGCACCGGCTCGAGGTCAAAGAGACGCAAGGCCAGCTCCATCCCGCCGATGCCGTCGGTGAGCGCATGGTGGACCTTCATCACCAGCGCGGCTCGGTCGCCGTCGAGGTGCTCGACCAGCGTGAACTCCCACAGCGGGTGAGCAGGGTCGAACGCGGTGGTGGCGGCGTGCCGGGCGACGTCGATCACGGTGGCAGGGGTGTGCGGCGCTGGCGCATCGATGCGGCGGACGTGCCACGCGAGGTCGAAGTCGGGGTCGGTTGACCAGCGGGGGGTGGCCACGCGCGCCGGGGGCTCCAACAGGCGCATCCGGAAGAGTGGGATCGACCTCGATGCCCGCTCGATCTTGTCGAGGAGGACGCCCCAGTCGGGGCTGGCCTCGAGCCAGGCGATCGCCACGATCGTCGAGCGCAGCGCATGGTCGCGCTCCATGTACCAGGAGAACGCGTCGCTTTCACGCATGAACACGTCAAGTTGGTCGTCCATCTCAACCTCCTGGGTTGGCAGCGCCGCAGTTCGCTCGTGTCGGCGTGGTCGCTAAGGCCATGAGCGTCGCGATCTCGGATTCGATCCCGTCCGCCACAACGGAGATGTCGGCGGCCGTGTCGTAGTCGCCGGTTACACCGAAGGCGAGCCGGCCGTTGTAGGAGAGGATTGCGACACCGATGCGCACACCGGGCCCGAGCGGGACGAACGGGAGGTACTCGATCATCTCCCGCCCCGCCGCGTAGAGGGGCTGCGGCGGGCCCGGAACGTTTGTCGTGACGGTGTTCATGCTTCGCTGCTGGACTCGGGTGAGCAGCCGCGCTGCGAGGCGTGTGCTCCGTGCCGCGAGCGCGGGCGGGAACGTGCCGACGAGCGCAGTGAGTGCCTCGCCGGCCTCTGGCTCGTGTGACGCCTTGAGACGTCCCATCTCCTCCCGCACCGCGGTGAGCCGTTCCAGTGGATCCTCCACGTGCACGGGGAGGTCGAAGAAGATGGCCGAGACCCGGTTGTCCGGGATGCCGTGCTCGGACTCGGCGCGGACCGACACCGGCACGAGGGTGCGCAAGGCCACCTTCGCCGGGTCTTCGCCGCGGGCGACCACGAGGTCTCGGAACCCGCTCGTGATGGCCGCCAGCACGACGTCGTTCACGGTGCCTCCGAGCGCGTGGCGGATCGTGCGGACGTCGTCGAGCGTGGCGCGCGCGCAGGTCCAGCGGCGATGCGGGCCGATCGAACCGTCAAGCGACGTCGCCGGCGTGGGCCGCAGCGCCGATCCATACGAGCGCAGCCCCGCGGCGACGTCGCTGGCGCGTTGCAGGGCACGCCGGGGCGTCATCAGCGCGGCACGGACTGCCCGCAGCTGCTCGGGGGGGCTCGTCACGAGGCTGGCGACAGCGTCGACCGCGAGCCGGAGTGACGACGGCTCCGGCTCGGGATTCCAGTGGTCGGGACTCGTCGGCGCCGGGTCGGGTGTCGCGTCGAGTACGACTGAGATCAGATCGACGCCGGCGACACCGTCGACCATGCAGTGGTGGACCTTGCTGACGATGGCCCACCGATCCCCCTGGAGGCCCTCGACGATCCACGTCTCCCACAGGGGCCGCGAGCGGTCGAGCTCCTGGGACATGAGCCGCCCCATCAGGTTCCGCAGATCGTCTTCGTCGCCGGGTGGCGGCAGAGCGGTGTGACGTAGGTGGTACTCGAGGTCGAAGCTCGGGTCGTCCACCCACACCGGTCGGCCCAGATCCATGGGCACGAAGCGCACACGCTGCCGGTAGCGCTGCACCAGCGGCAGCTTCGAGGCGAACAGGCCGACCAGGTCGCCATAGGCGGGAGGTGGTCCCTCGAACAACGCGCACGACGCGATGTGCATGTGGGTCGTGCCGTTCTCGAGGTAGAGGAAAGATGCGTCGAGCGGGTTCAGGCGATCCATGGCGTCTCCGTGAGACAGTCTGCGAGTCGGCGGCACGCGTCACCTCCCAGTAGGCGCCCCGACGGCCCCCAGCGGAAGGGTCGAAGGTCCCGACCTTCGGCCCGGGTGCCCGACCCGTCGCCATGTGGACGCTCGCAGCCTGGCCGCGGCCGGGGCGCCTTCAGCGGCCGGGCTCCTGCGCTTGCTCTGGGACACAGGCGCAGGTCAGGGGTGGTGGGGCTAGGAAGAATCGAACTTCCGACCTCATCCTTATCAGGGATGCGCTCTAACCGACTGAGCTATAGCCCCGGGTTACCGGTGGGAGTGGGAAGTTAGTCGCGGGGCTTGCGGCCGGGCGAGCCGGTACGCGACGACCGAGTCGCTGGATCCTCCTCGAGGACCGTGACGCGTACGCCACCGGTCAGGTCGCTCATGAGGTTGAACAACATCGCCAGCACGACTGCGCCGGCCGAGCCGGCGAGTACGAGGACGGTGCCTCCGAGAGCAAACGCCTCGAAGATCTTGCCGTCCTCGAACTTGAAGGTGCCCACCCGCTCAGCGCCGTCCGCACATCCCTCGTCCCCCGAGGTATCCGAGACGATGGTCGTGGTGGTAGTGCTGATCGGCGCGGCGGGGTCGACCGTCACCGGAGGTTCCACTTCGTCGGCCAGCGGGGGGCAGATGCCGAAGCTGCCCACCTCTGTGATGAAGTTCTCCACGTTCTCGATGGCTCCCGACCGGCGGGCTCCGTTCCAGAGGACCGCCGAAGCAACGCAGACGATCAAGAACAGGGCCAGGAAGAACAGCAGCGAGACCTTGAGGACAGACCACGGCTCGATGTGGCGGACGATCCGATGCACCTTGCGCGCTCTGCTTCGACCCCCGCCGCCCGCGCCACGGGCCGGCGGTGCCTTCGCGGGTGCGGTGTGCAGTGCTGTGGTGGTTTCGTCGACCTGCTCCACGCTGCCCCGAAAGCTCGCCGTGGCGGCGTCTCCGAGGCCAGGGCCCGGCTCACGGGGCGCGGCCACTCCGGTGGGGTCGGGGGACATCGGTGCGAGCATAGGGCAGCCCTTCTGAAGCGCTGAAGCACCCAGCGGACATTCGCAGCCCGTTACTCGCGATGGGCCTTGGCTTCGGCCCGCGCCTCGCCAAGGGTGACGACCACCCACACGTCAGCCCCGTCGGCCCTCCATGCCACGACATCGGCCCCATTTGCGGCGGCTACCTCCCGTGCTGCGGCCTCGCCCTCGGCGGCCCCGGCCAGTGCGGCCGCGTCGGCCGCCGTTTGCGCAGCGGCGCGGTCCTGGGCCGCATGGATGAGGGGCACGAGGGCCAGTGCGACAACCACCGCCACGACCAGCACCGCCAGCACCAACGGCACTGCTTGCCCGGACTCTCCTCTCGTGCGCCTCATCCAACACCTCTCCACTCGCGAGCAAGCGCGCCGCATCAGCGCTGTTCGAGGGGAAGACGGAGGGAAGGTGGGGTCAGGCGGTGTCGTCGTCGCCGGTCAGCACGGGGGCCACCGACGCGACGGTCTCGCCGTCGCCGAGGTTCATGACTCGCACGCCGGTGGCGTCGCGGCCCTGGGATGAAATCTCCCGAACCGGCATGCGAATGAGGGTGCCAACGGAGTTGACCACGAAGATCTCGTCGTCGAGGCCCACCATGAAGGCGGCCACGACGTGGCCCTTCTTGGCGGTGAGCTTGATGCCCCGTACGCCCTGGCCACCGCGGCCCTGCCGGTTGAAGTGCTCCAGCTGGGTGCGCTTGCCGTAGCCGGCATCGGTGACGATGAGCATCGCAACGTCGTCGCGGCAGGTATCGAGGCTCACCACCTCGTCGCCGGTGCGCATCTTCATGCCGCGCACGCCGGCGGCGGCGCGTCCCATCGGGCGTACGTCTGCCTCGGTGAATCGGATGGCCTGGCCCAGCTTGCTGAGCATCAGGATGTCGTCGGTGCCACTGGTGGGGATGACCTTCACGAGCTCATCGCCGTCGCGCAGGTTGATCGCGATGATCCCGGTACGCAAAGAGGAGTCGTAATCGTTGAACTTGGTCTTCTTCACCTGACCCTGCTTGGTGGTGAAGAACAGGAACCGACTGGTCTCGTAGTCACGCGTATCGATGATCGTCTGAATGTGCTCACTCGGCTGGAGCTGCAGCAGGTTCGGCATCGCGGTGCCGCGAGCGGTGCGCTCCTTCTTGGGGATCTCATGTGCCTTGAGGCGATAGACGCGGCCCAGGTTGGAGAAGAAGAGCAGGTAGGCGTGGGCTGTAGTGGTGAGGATCTGGGTGACGTAGTCCTCGTCGCGCAGCTTGGCGCCGGCGACCCCGCGGCCGCCTCGACCCTGCGAACGGAACGAGTCAGCCAGAACCGTCTTGATGTAGCCCTTGGCGGAGAGGGTGACGACGAGCTCCTCATCGTCGATCAGGTCCTCGATGTTCATGTCGCCGGGGTCGAAGGTGATCTTCGAGCGGCGGGCGTCGGCGAACTTGCCGCGCACCTCGGCCAGCTCGTCCTTCATGACCGTTCGCAGCACGGCTTCGTCGCCGAGGATCGCCTCGAGGCCAGCGATCGTTTCACGCAGGGCTGCCATCTCGGTCTCGAGGTCGACTCGGGCCAGGCGGGTGAGCTGTCCAAGCTTCATCTCGAGGATGTGCTCAGCCTGCACGTCGGAGAACTCGTACGGCGCGGAGGTGAGCCCGACCCGCGCCGCGGCGCGATCGTCGGAACCGCGGATGAGGGCGATGATGGCGTCGATGACATCGACGGCCTTGAGCAGGCCCTCCACGATGTGCGCCCGGTCGCCCGCCTTCTTCAGGCGGAACTCGGACCGGCGGCGAATCACCACTGCCTGATGTTCGACGTAGGCCTGCAGAGCCTGCACGAGGTTCAGCGTGCGAGGGATGCCTCCGACCAACGCCACCGTGTTCACCGCGAAGTTCGTCTGAAGTGGGGTGTGCTTGTAGAGGTTGTTGAGGATGACGAGCCCTGGCGCGTCCTTCTTCAGCTTGATGACAAGCCGCGTCTTGCCGCGGGCCGACTCATCGTTGACATCGCTGATGCCCTCGATGGAGCGAGTCTGCACGAGCTCGGCAATCCGGGCCGCCGTCACGGAGATCGACGTTTGGTAGGGCATCTCGGTGACCACGATCTGGTCGCCACTTCGGCCGCTTCCCTCTTCGATCTCGCAGACCGCCCGCAGCCGGATCGAACCCTTGCCGGTGCGGTATGCATCGAGGATCCCCTGACGGCCCATGATCAACGCGCCTGTGGGGAAGTCGGGGCCCTGTACGAACTGCATGAGGTCATCGGGCGTGGCTTCAGGGTTGTCGATGAGGTGGACGGTGGCATCGATCACCTCGCCCAGGTTGTGCGGCGGGATGTTGGTTGCCATACCGACAGCGATGCCCTGGCTGCCGTTCACGAGGAGGTTCGGGAACCGAGCGGGGAGCACCTCAGGCTCGGTCTCGTCGCCCGAGTAGTTGTCCGTCTTGTCGACGGTGTTCTCGTCGATGCCGTCGAGCATCCGCATCGCGATCGGATCGAGCCGGCATTCGGTGTAGCGCGACGCGGCCGCCCCGAAGTCGGGCGAGCCGAAGTTTCCGTGCCCATCCACCAGGGGGTGCCGAAGCGAGAAGTCCTGAGCCATGCGGACGAGCGCGTCGTAGATCGAACCCTCACCGTGCGGGTGGTACTTGCCCATCACGTCGCCGGTGACGCGAGCGCACTTCATGTGCGACCGATCGGGCCGCGCTCCCAGCTCGTACATGCCGTACAAGATCCGGCGGTGCACCGGCTTGAGTCCGTCGCGCGCGTCGGGCAACGCGCGCGTCGTGATGACCGACATCGCGTAGTCGAGGAAGGAGGATTCCATCTCCTCCTGGATCTCGATCGGTTCGATGGCCTCGCGCACGGGACCGTCGGGAGGGGGGGTTTGATCAGACATCAGATGTCCAGGAACCTCGCGTCCTTGGCGTTGTTGACGATGAAGGCCTTGCGCACCTCGACGACGTCTCCCATCAGGGTTGAGACCGTGTCGTCCGCAAGGGCAGCTTGCTCAGCAGTGACGCGGAGCAACGTGCGGAGTCCGTCCTCCATGGTGGTGACGCGCAGCTCCTCGGCGTCCATCTCACCGAGACCCTTGAGGCGCCCGAAGTCCTTCTTGTGGTTCGGGTTGTCCCGCAGGAAGACGTCCTTGGCGTGGTCGTCCTTCAGGTAGACCTTCGCCTTGCTCACCTCGGTGGAGTACAGCGGCGGCTGGCAGATGAACACGTGACCCTGCTCCACCAGCGGCTTCATCTGCCGGTAGAAGAACGTCAGCAGCAGCGTGCGGATGTGGAGGCCGTCGACGTCGGCGTCCGCCAGGATGCAGATCTTGTCGTAGCGCCGCTTCTCGACGTCGAACTCCTCCCCCACCCCGGCGCCGATGGCGGAGATGAGGGCCTGCACCTCGAGGTTCTTGAGCATCTTGTCGAGCCGGGCGCGCTCGACGTTCAGGATCTTGCCGCGGATGGGCAGGATCGCCTGGCGCAGCGGGTCGCGGGCGTTGACGGCCGAGCCGC
>JANOQG010000443.1:0-2683 GCA_031422255.1 Actinomycetes bacterium
ACCTCCCGCGAGAAGGCCGACGATGCACCAAGCGAGGAGTCCCATTGGGGGGCGACGGTAGTGCGGTAGCCGGCACCTAGGCCGCGGAGCGGCCGTGCGATGGGTGTTCCTGGCTCCCGGCGGCCTCGGCCGTGGGCTGGGCGGCCATGGCGGCCATGGCGGCCTGCAGGGATGCCCGTGCGGCTGCGACGCCTCGACGGCCCACCTCCCGGGTGGAGTCATCGATGCGCCAGGCCGGCGGGGTGTCAAGGAGGGTGAGCTGACGTGCCATACAGACAAGTCAACTCAGCCGGTGTGACAATGCTGCCCGAACGGACCGAGACAACGGTCACACGAGGCTCTGACCAGGGAAGATGTGGCTACAGCGGTGCGCCGGAGGCCACGATCGGCCACGGGCACGTGCGCTCTACGAGGAGCGCGAGATCCAGCAGGAGGGCATCCTCGTGGTGCCGACCGATCACCTGCATGCCCACCGGCAGGCCGTCCACCGGCTCGATCGGGATCGAGATGGCCGGGTTGCCACAGATGTTGGCCGGAATGGTGAGGGCACCATTGTTCCCGGGCGCGACCTTCTGATCGCCTACGCGCGTGTTCATCTGGACCTCGGCTGGATACGCCGCATCGGGATTGGTGGCGCAGATGATGAAGTCCACCTCGTCGAAGATCGCGGCCATCGTCTCGTAGGCATCGCGGCGGGCCATTTCGGCGCGGGCGGTCACCTCCAGGTTCAGCTTTCGCTCGGCGAACTCCAGCCCGAAGGCGATCTGCTTCGAGAGGTCGTCTTGGCATGCCGGCCACTCGTCGATCAGGTCGGCGCGGAGCGTGGCGAGGTTGGTGAGCGCCCACTCGAAGCCCAAACCGGGGAGCACCACCGGTACCTCCACCAGTCGCATCCCCGCGTCCCGGACCATCGCCTCGCCGGCGGCCCGCACGTTGGCCTCCACCTCCGGGCGCACGACCGCGACACCAAGATTCGGAGCGATCACGACGCGCTTTCCGGCGAGGTCGTGGGTACCCAGGTCGCGCTCCCACCCCTCGATCTTGGGGAGGCTGTACGGGTCGCGCGCATCGAACCCCGCGCACACGTCATAGAAGCGGGCGACATCGCGCACGGATCGGGTGAGGCAGCCCGTGACGACGGTCTGCGGCCCGCAGAGCATCCGTGGCCCCCGGGCAATCCGACCGACGGTGCCCTTCATGCCGACGAGACCGTTGAAGGCAGCCGGGATGCGGATGGAACCACCGCCGTCGCCGCCTGTGGCGAGGGAGAAGATGCCACCGGCCACCGCGGCTGCCGACCCACCCGAGGAGCCACCAGCCGTGCGTCCCTGCCGCCACGGGTTGTGGGTGGTGCCGGTGAGACGGTTCGTGCTCACGTTGAGTCCGCCGAACTCGCTCGCTGTCGTCTGTCCCACCAGCACACCGCCGCCGTCCACAAGTCGGCGCACCTTGGTGGACGTGTGCGTGCCGATGCGGTCCTTGAACACGAGCGAGGCCTCAGTGCTCGGCCAGCCGGCGACGTCGTCGAGCATCTTCACGCCAACGGGCACTCCACCAAAGGGCTTCGAGACGTCGGCCGCCGCGGCGGCTTCGCGGGCGCCATCGGCGTCGACGAAAGCCAGCGAGTTGAGCTGGCTGCGGTCGATGGCATCCAGCACGAGGTCGAGCTCCTCGATCGGCGATCGCTCCCCAGCGCGGAAGGCATCAACGAGCGAGCAGGCATCTCCGAGCCACGGGGTGTCGGTCATCGGGGAAGCATGGCTCATGCGGCGCTCGAATTTCTGCCCGGTAGGTTCCCCGGGAATGGACGCCCCTGCCTGGCTCGGCCTCGAGCCCACGCACAACCCGATGCGCTGGACGCTGCCGGTCACTCCGGGCATCTCCACCGGTCATCAGTTCCTGTTCGGCGGCTGCGGGCTGGGGGCGGCCATCGCTGCGCTCGAAGGCACCTCCGGTCGGCCCGTCGTGTGGGCCACAGCCCAATACCTGTCCTACGCCAACCCGCCGTCGATCATGGACATCGACATCACCATCGCCGTGGAGGGCAAGCAGGTGACCCAGGCGCGGGCAGTCGGCCACGTCGGGGACCGGGAGATCCTCACGGTGAACGCAGCCCTGGGCCGGCGCGATCTCGACGGCGAAGGGCAATGGGCCGAGATGCCCGACGTGCCGAGCCCCGACTCCTGCCCCGCCCGCATGTCGAGGATGCCTGGTGCCGATTCGATCATGGATCGCATCGATGTTCGTTTGGCCGACGCCCTCGGCTTGGATCAGCTGCCGGGCCCTCCGCAGCCGGGCGGCCGCTCAGCGTTGTGGGCACGCATCCCAGACGTTCTGGAGATGTCCGCTGCCACGTTGGCGATCCTCGGGGACTACGTGCCCTTCGGCATTGGCCAGGCCCTCGGGGCTCAGGCCGGAGGCAACAGCCTCGACAACACGCTTCGGGTAGCGCGACTGGTGCCCACCGAGTGGGTGCTGCTCGACATTCGGATCGACGCCATCGCTAACGGCTTCGGCCACGGGGTCGTGCACCTGTGGGCCCAGGACGGCACCCTTCTCGCGTCCGCTAGCCAGAGCACGATCGTGCGCTATTGGCGTGACTGACGTCTGACACGGCACTAGAACACGTTCTAGTCTGCGCCCATGCAACGGTACGACGGTCGAGTGGTTCTGGTCACGGGCG
>JANOQG010000444.1:0-7979 GCA_031422255.1 Actinomycetes bacterium
GTGACCTTCATGCGGTGGGTAGAACTTGCCGATCACCAGGCCGTGGCGGGTGGACCCTGACATCCTCAGAGAAGCGCTTCGATGCGGCTGATGGCATCGGCGACGACGACAGGGGCGGCCTCGGTTGGCCCCATCGTGGGAGCGAGCCCTCGCCGGCGACGTTGGTCGACGTGATCCTTCGTCGTGTGCGTGCCAGCCAACGCCACGCCGAAGATGAACAGCGCGAAGACCGCCGCCAAGGCGGCAACCAGCGACCCCCCGAGGAGGTAGCCAATCCCGATCAGGAGTGCCGCACTGAGCGCGCCGACGGCCGGCAAGGCGCTGGTCTGCTTCGTGGCGATCACGAGCGCCGCCGGACTGTCCGCCGCTGCGAGTCGACCGCGGACCTTCCCCTCGAACGTGGCCTGGGCCACCGGGTTCAGCGTCGTGCGCACGACCTCAGCATCGGCGCGCTCGACCGCGGCGGCCAACCAGCTGAGGTCGCCCGCGACCGCAGGCCAGGCCGTCGCCGCGAGGTGGACAGCGCGCAGGTCGCTGAGGGTGCGGCGAACCTCGCGCGCGAGATCGGCTGGCAGTTCGGCCGTCACGAGAAGAGCAGTTGCTGGTTGCGGCGAGCCGGATCAATCGGCGGTGGCGGAACGAGCCGAGGGAGACCGTTCCACGAGAGGTGATCCATGAACACCCAACTACGACGGTGGATTGCGGACGGGCCCACTCCTTGCAGCGCCACCTTGTGCTTCGGGCACGGATAGCCCTTGTTGAGCTCGAAGCTCCAGTAGGGGCGGTGCTCGGCCTCGGCCCGCATGATGCGATCTCGCGTGACCTTGGCGAGGATCGATGCCGCCGCAATCGACAGACAACGAGCGTCGCCCTTGACGAGCAGCTCGCTGGTGCCTTCGCCCACGAAGTCCCAGTTGCCATCGAGGAGCACCCGATCGGCTGACACCCCGAGGCTGTCCAGCGCCCGACGTGCCGCGAGGCGTTGTGCCTCCGACATGCCCAGCTCGTCGCACTCTTCCTCGCTGGCGTGGCCGACCGACCACGCGACGCACCAGTCGGCCACCCGGTCGAACATCGCCTCCCGCTCGCCCTCGGTGAGCATCTTGGAATCGCGGATCTTGTTGACCCGCCGATCCTTCGGAACGACCGCGGCGCCGAGCGTGAGCGGGCCAGCCCAGGCGCCTCGACCTACTTCGTCCATGCCCACGACGATGTCCTGCCCCGCTGCCCACAACCGACGTTCCACGTCGAGGGACGGAACAGTGCGCTTGAGCGCCTTGCGAAGCGTGGGCACGCTCCGGGCGGACGTCCTCGTGGCGGTCCCGGACGGCGGCATCAAGCCGACACTACCGACCTACGATCGGGCGATGGCCGACTCGGGGGCGCGGGAGGGGACGCCAATGATGGGCCCGTCGCTCACACCCGGCACCCACGTGGAGGTGCAGTCGGGGCTCGACGGCACCTGGCAGGCCGGATTCGTAGTGCAGGAGGTCACCGCGATGGGCTACCGCCTCCGTCGCGAGATGGACGACGTCATCCTTCCCGACCTGCCCCACCAGCGCGTGCGCCGACGCCGCAAGCGCTCGACCTGGTGGGTCTGACTTCGCTGGCGACTACGCCCTCATGCCGGCAATGAAGTCATCGATGGCGATGATCGGGAGCGTCATCGTCTTCAGGGTGCCACGGCTTGCGAGGGTGGTTGCCACCTTGGCCATCGTGACGTCGTCGGGGGCTTCGATGATGTTCAGGAAGTCCCACTGCCCCAAGACTGCGAACTGGTCCAGCACAGTGACTCCCATGGCTTCGACCTCGGTGGACACCTCGCGGAGTCGCTCGGGGTTCTCACGGAGACGCGCGAACCCGTCGGGTCCCAGGCTGGAGAGCATGACGTACTTGGGCATCCCGCGAACCTAACCGCGGCATCAGAAGCGGAACGTGTCCCAGGTTCCCCGACACGGCGAGCCGACGAGGTGGTGCACGATGGGCGAGGCGCCCACCGGCAGCTCAGCCACCATGGCGGCCGTCGTGGCCTCTTGGTGCTCCGGGTTGTCCACGTGCATGCACACGGTCCACCCGTCCTCCCCGCCGTCGTGTGATGCGAGGTGAGCCTGCAATGACCCGACCGTGACCGGTCGGCCAGTCAGCACTCGTACTGAGGCCTCGAGCCGAGGTTCGACCAGGACCGCAACTGGTTGCCGGGGGTGTCGGTGGAGCGCATCGAACGCCGGGATGGTGGTGCGGTTGGATGTCGCGCGCACTGCCACCACCGCCTCGACGGCCATTTCGTTGCCGGAGGTCTCCACGACGTAGGCAGCCGTCGGATCGGCGAGCAGAAACGACGACCAGTACGGCCGCTGCAGGAGGTCGTGGCCAGAACCGCCCTGACCAACGGTTGCGAGCAGCTCTTCGATGAGTGCCACCGCGGCCGCGGCTGTGGAGCACCGCTCGAGGACCAGGCGGACGATGTCCATGCCGGTGAGCGCGTCGGGCGCGGACCGCGGATCCAGCGTCGTGTAGATCGCGGCGTTCCCAGCCGCCACCCCGGCCTCGTTCACGCCCTGCTCGAGTCCCCACCCCCATGCAGGTCGAGATCCAAACACGCCGAGCGTCGGTCGGGCCGGCGCCGGAAGGTCGATGTGGGTCGTGCGCAGCCGACCTCGATCGAGCCGCGGGGCCAACCACTCGAATGACTGTGCTTCGGCCGGCGGACGGTCGCTGTTCTTGGCGAACAGCGTGGCCGCGCCGGTGGCATCGGGGAGGGCGCACAGCAGGTCACACACGATCGCAGTCTCTCGTACGCTCGGACGCTCATGGGCCACAACCACCTCCATCGCATCGCACCAGGAGCCACCGTCGACCTCACGACGCTCTCCGCGGCCGACACCACCGCAGCACCGGGCGACAAGGCAGCCACCCGTGCCGCCACCGAACCCCTCGTCGCCCGGCTCGCGGAGCTGCAGGAGATGCTCTGGGCTCGGCGACGCGAGACCGTTCTGGTCGTCCTCCAAGGCATCGATACGTCGGGCAAAGGGGGCACCGTGGAGCACGTCTTCGGTGCCGTGAACCCCGCTGGCCTCCGGGTCACGTCGTTCAAGGCACCCACGGAGCCCGAGCTGGCCCGCGACTACCTGTGGCGAGTGCACGCCCACGTGCCCTCCGACGGGGAGATCGGCGTGTTCGACCGCAGCCACTACGAGGACGTGCTCGCCGTGCGAGTCCTGGATCTCGTACCTGAGGAGCAGTGGCGCAAGCGCTACGGGCACATCAACGCCTTCGAAGCGCTGCTCGCCGACGAAGGCACCACCATCGTGAAGCTCTTCCTCCACCTCTCGAAGGACGAGCAGAAGGCACGGCTCCAATCTCGGCTCGACCGACCCGAGAAGCACTGGAAGTTCCACCGCTCCGATCTCGATGCGCGCGCACGTTGGGACGAGTGGGAGGCAGCGTTCTCAGAGATGCTCAGTCGGACCAGCACCGAGCACGCGCCCTGGCACGCCATTCCTGCCGACAGCAAGTGGTATCGAGACTGGGCGGTCGCCACGATCATGGTTGACGTCCTCGAGGGGCTGAACCTCACGTGGCCAGAGTCGACCGAGGACCTCACAGACATCGTGATCGACTGATCGCCCTCGAGATCGCTTACGTCACTACGCTCCAAGCATGACCACCGGTCCGGGGCTGCCATTCGTCCCTGGGATCGTGAGCAACGGGGAGTTCTTACCGCCCGCGCCGAGCCCCCAGGCGCAGCAGATCGCCCGTGAGGCGATGGGGATCGCCGAGCGCGCTGCGCGTCGACGCGGAATCGACCGACGCCGATTCCTCCAATCCGCCGGAGGCATGGCCGCCATGCTCACAGCCACGAACCTGGTGGCCGCGTGCAGCCCGGGCGGCGGTGATCCGAACGCCTCACCATCCTCGACCAACGGGGCGACCACCACCACCGGCGGCCGCTTCGAGACGCCCGATCCGGAAGACATCGAGGCCTGCGAGCACGCCCTTGCAGGAAGTGAGTTCATCTTCGACGTCCACACCCACCACGTGATGCCCGACGGGCCGTGGCGGGAGAGCAGTCCGAGGATCGCCGACATGATCCGACGGCTCGTGCCAGCCGACTGCCTGGCCGATGATGACTACGAGTGTCTCGATCGGATCAGCTACATCAACGATCTGTTCCTGGCCAGCGATACCACGATGGCCCTCCTCTCGGACGTGCCCAACTCGGGTGACGCCGACGCTCCCGTGAGCTTCGAGCAGAAGCTGGGCACCAAGGAGTTCGCGGCGTCGCTCACTCGAGCGGGCCAGCCCCGCGTCCTCGTGCACGACGTGATCGCCCCGAACTTCGGTGACCTCGATGCGCGCCTCGACTTGATGGACCAGACCGCGGCCACCGGCCAGGTTGCCGCGTTCAAGGTGTACACCGCATGGGGGCCCGACGGACGCGGCTTCGCGCTCGACGACCCATCCATCGGCCTCCCGGTCGTGGATCGGGCTCGTGATCTCGGCGTCAGGATCATCTGCGGCCACAAGGGTCTTCCGCTGCTCGAGTTCGACCGCGCGCACAACGGACCAGCTGACATGGTTGCCTGCGCCAAGCTCTACCCCGACCTCGACTTCGTCGTCTACCACAGCGCCTACGAGATCCAGACCACGGAAGGCCCCTACGACCCGACCCGGGCCGATGCTGGCATCAACTCCCTCCTGAAGGCGCTCGACGACTTCGACGTGCCCCCCAACGCCAACGTTTGGGCCGAGCTCGGCACGACGTGGCGCGAAACCATGAGCAGCCCAGGTGAGGCCGCGCATGTGCTCGGCAAGCTCCTCAGCCGAGTGGGTGAGGATCGCGTCCTCTGGGGCACTGACGGCATCTGGTACGGCTCACCCCAGCCGCAGATCATGGCGTTCCGCGCCTTCCAGATCAGTGAGGAGCTGCAGGAGCGGTTTGGCTACCCGGCCCTCACCGACGAGCTGAAGGCCAAGGTCTTCGGCCACAACGCTGCCTCCTTGTTCGGTGTGGATCCCGAGGCGCTGACATGCGGCATCAACGGGGACGAGCTCAGCGCCGCTCGCACGGAGGTACAGGGTCTCACCGCCACCGGGGCCATCGCCGAACCGTGGCGCGCTCGGGGACCGCTCACCCGACGCGAGCTGCTCGATTGGTTGGCGATGCCCGCCACGCGCTGGTCCCCGCTCTGATCAGAATGCGTGGGCCAGCAGCTCGGCGAAGATGGCCTCCCCATCGCACGCGACCCCCTGACGCGTGAACCAGGTGCACATCGTGGTGACGTCGTGGTGGAGCAGGTCGAAGCCGTGGGGGTTCTGGACGAGGTCGACCGCCTGCGGAAAGTCGATCAGCCAGAGACGCTCCCGCCACCACAGCACGTTGTACGGAGACAGGTCGGCGTGGACCATCCCCGCTTGCGTGAGCGCCACGAGCTCCTCCTGGAGCTGTGCGAACGCGCTCGTGAGCTGCTCCGGCGTCAGGCGACCGTTCACGAGCCGCGGGGCGGCCACGCCGTCATCGCCCAGGAGCTGCATGAGCAGCCCATCGCCCGTGAACTCCACGGGGTAGGGCACGGTCACGCCCGCCTCGTGTGCGCGTACGAGCGTGTCGAGCTCCTGACTCGGCCAGCGCTCGGCGAGGATGCGCTTGCCGAGATCGGTCCCACGTTCCACGGCCCGTGCCTCCCGACTCCGGCGGAACTTACGTCCCTCGTGGTACATCGAATCGTTCGCAAAGCTTCGGGCTCGGGTGAACCCGAGCGCCTCGATCTCGCCCTTGTGGCTGACCTTGGTCGGTCGATAGCGCTTGTGGGCGAGCAGCGCGGAGCGGCTCCCATCGACCGTGCGTCGCTCGACGATGAACACCTCCGCTTCTTTGCCGGTCTTCAACAGCCCGAGGACGTCGTCCTCGGTGCCACCTTCGGTGAGCCACGCCGGGGCGGCGCGCTCAGCATCGTGCTGGTGCACGGGTCCTCCAAGAGGTGCGATGCGGTCAGGGCAGGTTGAGAGGCCCGGACGGCTCGCAAGGCGCAGTGACGCTCAGGTCAGCGCGCGGAGCCGTCGGGGCGAGCGACGGTGACAGTCATGTGCGTCGGGCCTCCTGCGGCTCAGGACCCAGCGAAGCCGGGTGCGTTGGTCCACCCTCGCGCTTCCCGGCTGCCAAGGGAAGCGAATACCTTCGCGGGATGACCCGCCGCGTCGACATCGTCCCGCACACCCACTGCGACCGGGAGTGTTCAGGCCGGCGCGCTGACCTGCGCCGATGCGCCGTTATGGTCGTTGACCTGGGCATTCGGTTCACGCCAGTTGCCATCGCATCACGCCGGTTCTGGACGTTCTGAGGACTGATTGAGGACCGGCTGAGGACTGCGAAGCGCCCACCTCGCCGTTGCCACTCGAATCGGCCGTGGTCCGTTCCGCTATCGACGACGCGGACGGACGTAGACCCATGCCGGCGGCTCATCCGGCGGCTGGCACGGTCCCCTCCGCTCGAAGCCGGCCTTCTCCAGGGCCCGCCATGACCGCTGGTTCTCCTGCGCTGGGGTGGCCACGCAGCAGCTCGCTTCGGAGGTCAGCTCGAGCACGAGATCGGAAAACCGTGACAAGACCTCGGGTCCGAGACCACGACCTGCGAACTCGTCGGAGAGCAGAAAGTCGATTCCGACGGCGTCGGCGATGCCGACGGCTACCTCGTGTTCCGGGTAGTCCTCGTGGCGGTAGTGCTGCATCAGACCGGCGGGGGCACCGTCGATCTCAACGACCCACATCGTCGTACGGTCCTCGCCATCGACTCGCGGTCCGTACTTCTCCTCGATCGTGTCGAACGACGGACGCTCGTTCCACCATCTGCTCACATCTGGCTCGGAGAACCACCTTGCGAGCAACGGGTAGTCCACCCGAGTCAGTGATCGGAAGTTGACGGCCGGGGTGACGGCATTCATCGTGGCCATCGTGGCAGGGCCCTCGGATACGCGCCGATAGTTCGTGTCAAGAGCCGCTCGCGATCTGGTGATCGGTCGGCGCGATCTCTGGCGTCGCCGATCGGTGCGAGTGGGATAAGCCCGCCTCGTGCGAGTTCCCGGTCATCGACGGGCAGTTCAGGACAGGGTGGTGCGCGCCTATGCAGGCTTGCATGCGGCAGGAATGGGCGGCCGTCGTCTACTCCTTCGACGGCTCGGACCACTGGAGGTTGGGGTCGCCCGACACCCCAGCGGCCTCTCGTTGCGCGTCCTCGACCGTGGAGTGGGTGGTGACCCCCCTCGTTCCTTCACGGGGTCAATCACCGTGAGCCAGAGGGTGCCATCCAGCTGTCTGTCGATGATGAACTCGCGCGCGGGGTCGAGCGTCTCCGCCAGCGCGATCGTGTCGGGGGCGTACGAAGTCCATCCCCGCGGATCGTGATCGGGCATCGGCACACTCTGCCGCCTGTGCCCGCCGGTTGCGTCGCACCGGCAGGACTGCGTCGGATCAGCAGTTCGCCATCGCTTCGAGCGCGTCACAGATCTGGCGTCGCCCGTCGATGCCGAGCGAACCGAGTCTCGTGGTGAGCACCGACTTGGGGACCGCTGCGAGGCTGTCGAAGGTGGCGACACTGTCGTGATCGATTCCCTCGTCGGGGCCGACCGGAACGCAGGTCGGGATACTCCGGATGGTGCTCGTCACCGGAGCGACCACGACGTTGTTGAGGACCGGAATCACCTCGTCGCGGGAGACGACGAGGACAGGCCGCCGCTTCTGGTTCGGCGTCTCCATCAGCCACAGCTCGGCTTGGGCTACCACGGCTCAGCCTCGGTGATCGCGATCGCACTCGCCATCGCGAGATCGTCGTCCTCACTGGACTGCGGCAGGTCTCGGTAGGACGTTGCGATGGCAGCACCGACGCTGGCTCGGCGCACGGCGTCTGCCAGGTGGTGCACGCCCTGGCGAATCACTGCGGACCTGCTTTCCCCGACGCCCTCGTCGACGAGCTCGTCGATGAG
>JANOQG010000445.1:0-2056 GCA_031422255.1 Actinomycetes bacterium
TCGCTCGACGTGGCGCAGGAACTGATGGCCCAACCCACGGCCTTCACTGGCTCCTTCGATCAGACCCGGAAGGTCGGCGACGACGAACTCCGTGTCGTCGTCCATCCGCACCACGCCCAGGTTGGGTTCGAGGGTGGTGAAGGGGTAGTCGGCGATCTTGGGCTTGGCCGCCGAGATCGTGGAGATGAGCGTGGACTTGCCGACACTGGGAAACCCCACGAGGGCGACGTCGGCCATGAGCTTGAGCTCCAAGCGAAGCCAATGCTCCTCACCCGTCTCGCCCTGCTCCGCGAACGCTGGGGCGCGTCGTCGGTTGGAGAGGAAGCGAGCATTGCCGCGGCCACCCCGACCCCCGTCCGCGGCCAACCAGCGGTCGCCAGGCTGGATGAGGTCGGCCAGCACGACGCCGTCCTGGTCCTTGACCACCGTTCCCTCCGGCACCGACACCAGCAGGTCCCCGCCACCCTTGCCATGCTTGCGCTGCCCTTGGCCATGGGTACCGCCCTTGGCCGCTCGATGGGGGTGATCCTTGAAGGCGATCAGCGACGACACGTTGCGGTCGACGACGAGCCATACGCCTCCGCCAAGGCCGCCGTCGCCGCCGTCGGGCCCGCCGAAGGGCACATGCGCCTCACGGCGGAAGCTGACCGAGCCCGCGCCGCCGTCACCAGCCTTGACGTGGAGCCCACACTCATCGACGAACTGCGACACCAGGTGAGGCTAGGCGCTGCAGCCGCTAACTCAGCAGAGGGCGCCGCAGGCGATGACGTAGGTGCCCTCACCCCCTGCAACGGGTGTCCAGGTGAAGGACCCGCCGGTGATCGTGGCCAGCGTGTAGGTGACGGTTGGGTAGGCGTCCCGGATCCTGGTGAACTGGAGGGTGCACTGCCCGGCAGAAGTGCTCGTCGTGCAGGAACCGATAGGTGTGGAGCCACCGCCACCATCAGTCCAGTTACCGTTCATGGTCGCGCCGATCACGCCGTTGTTCGCGCCATCAAGCAGCGTAAGGGTCATGGTGACCTGCCACCGGTTGCTGCCAGCGTCGGCGATGGTGATCGTCGGTGAAGCGGCAAGATGAACGCCGACTGCGCCAACAACCGTCGTGGGCGGCGCAACCGTTGGCGCAGTGGTCGCCACGCCACCGGCGTAGTACCCACCGTCGGTGGCGCTGACTCGAGCGCCGCTGGCCGCGAGGCGACTCGTGCCACGGGTCTGTGCGTTCTGGATGAGGCCGAGTGAACCAACCACCACCAGCGCGATGATCAATGCGTACTCGGGTAGGACCGCGCCTCGGTCTCGGCGCCGTTTGCGATTGCTGAGGATGCTCATCGGATCAAGCTCACGAATCGGTTCCTTCCGATATCAAATGGAGCGTCGCTACCGGCCAGGCCATTGGGGAGCATGGTTGGAGCGAAGACAAACGCTGTGATGGCTTCCGCTTGCTTTGGCGACCCGGTCTTGTCGATGCCCAGGCCGGGCTCGAAGTCGGTGTCGCAGACGTTGCTGGAGCAGGAGCCGAGGAGCCGCTGGAAGAAGATCGCTCGGAAATCGAGGATGCTCACGACAGAGTTGCCGCCGGGGAACCCTGCAGTCAGCTGAGGCACGTACCCGAACCGTGAGGTGTACTGGATGTCGTACAGGTCGGGCTGATCGGTGGTGCTGGAGTTCCGGCTGAACACCGCGTCGGTGCAACCCGAGTTCGGGCACGAGGTGGGGTCGGGCACGCCCGCGATGGCCCCGTTCGCGTTCCAGTCTGTGCCGTTGTAGTGGGTGAAGCAGCGCTGCAGCAGCTGCCGCATCCGTTCAGGGCGCTGCATGGGGGTGAGCAGGCTCCGAACGCTCGTGGGCAGGTTGGTGAGGTTCCCGCCGTAGACATCGGTGAACACGCTCTTGACGCATGAGGTGGGCACGCTCGCACCGCCGGGGAACGAAGTGGGGATGAACTCCCAGAGCGGGTTGTCATCGAGCAGCGTGTCGTTGACCAGCCGCGTGGCGCCCGCGCCGTTGAACAGGAGCGGACTGGTGCAGCCTAGGCGGCCGCTCGGGTTGCCGTCGC
>JANOQG010000446.1:0-4106 GCA_031422255.1 Actinomycetes bacterium
GCCGGCTCGCCGAAGGCCGCCATGCTCACGCACGGCAACCTGCTCGCCAACCTCGAGCAGTGCCAAGCCCACCCCGGGCGAGCGCAAGGCCCCGACGACATCGTGTTCGGGGTGCTTCCGTTCTTCCACATCTTCGGCCTCAACGTCGTGCTCGGGCTGTCGTTGGTAGCCGGGGCGGCCGTCCTCCTCGTCGAACGGTTCGATCCGCAGAGCGCACTCGAGTCGATCGGCAACCACGGCGTGACCGTGGTCAGCGGCGCCCCAACCATGTGGGGAGCGTGGGCGATGCTGCCGGGCACACGACCCGGCGCCATGGCGTCGGTTCGCGTCGGCGCGTCTGGTGCCGCCAAGCTCGATGCGCAGGTGCAGCGCACGATCAGCGAGCGCTTCGGCGTCACGATCATGGAGGGCTATGGCCTCACCGAGGCAGCCCCCGTCGTCACGAGCGGCACCGGCTTCGTCGCTCCCGAGGGGAGCATCGGTGTGCCACTGCCTGGGTTGCGTGTGCGGCTGGTCGACGCCGATGGTCAGGACGCCCTCGTCGGCGACGCTGGCGAGCTCTGGGTGAAGGGCCCGAACGTCTTTGCTGGCTATTGGAACGATCCCGAGGCCACGCGTTCGGCGCTCACCGCCGACGGGTGGTTGCGAACCGGTGACATCGCGGTGGTCGACGACGACGGCTTCCTCTTCCTCGTCGATCGTGCGAAGGACCTGATCATCGTCTCTGGCTTCAACGTCTACCCGGCCGAGGTCGAGGACGTGCTGGATTCGCACCCTGCTGTTGCTCAGGCAGTGGTCATCGGGGTGCCCCACCCGCACTCGGGTGAGTCTGTGAAGGCGTACGTCGTCGTGGCCGATGGCGTGTCCGTGGAAGAGGACGACCTCATCCAACACTGTGAAGCCCATCTGGCTCGCTACAAGTGTCCACAGAAGGTGATGTTCGTGGAGGAGATCCCGCAGAGCGCTACCGGCAAGGTGCTCCGGAAGGCCCTGCGCTGACCCCCTCGGGGTGATCGTGAACATGTGAATCGGGCGGTTAGGCTGGCCCGGACATGCCCTCTGATCGCCGGAAGATCCCCGAAGCCACGGTGGCCCGGCTGCCGCTCTACCTCCGAAGCCTGCACGACGACCAGCACGCCGGCGGGGGAACCATCTCCTCGGAGCGCCTCGCGGAGATGGCGGGCGTGAACGCCGCCAAGGTGCGCAAGGACCTCTCCTACCTCGGGTCCTACGGCACCCGCGGGGTGGGCTACGACGTCGAGTACCTCATCTTCCAGATGAGCCGCGAGCTCGGTCTGACGCAGGACTGGCCGGTCGTCATCGTCGGGGTTGGCAACCTCGGCCAAGCATTGGCGAACTACGGCGCCTTCGGCGATCGCGGCTTCCCGATCGTGGCGCTCTGCGATGCCGACCCGCGCGTCATCGGCACCACGGTGCACGGTGTCGTGGTCCGTTCCGTCGACGACCTGCCGTTCATCGCTGAGGAACACGAGCTCTCGATCGGCATCATCGCCACCCCCGCGCACGCGGCGCAGTCGGCCGCTGATCTGCTCGTCGCAGCGGGCGTTTCGTCCGTGTTGAACTTCGCTCCCACGGTCATCTCCGTGCCCGACGACGTGTCGTTGCGCAAGGTCGACCTCGCCGTCGAGCTCCAGATCCTCAGCTTCTATCAGCAGCGCAAGGCGGGGGGGCCGCCGGTCCCCGGCGTGGCGGGCTGATGCCGGCGAGCGGCCCGGCGTACCCGGTGAACCTGCTCCTCGCTGGCCGGAGGGTCCTGGTGGTCGGCGGAGGGAACGTGGCGGTCGAAAAGGTGCGCGGCCTGCTCGCCGCTGGCGCGGTCGTGCACGTGGTGGCCAGCGCGGTGTCCGCGGAGCTGCAACACCTCGACCTCACCTGGGAGGAGCGCCCCTATGCGAGGGGTGACGTCAGCGGGTATCGGTTGGTCGTTGCCTGCACGGACGACCAGTCCGCCAACCAGGCGGTGTTCGACGATGGTGAGGCGCTGGGGATCTGGGTCAACGCCGCCGATGATCCGGAGCGCTGCGCCTTCACGCTGCCGGCCCGCCTCGACCAGGGCCGACTCCTCGTCACCGTGTCCACCGGGGGCCACAGCCCGGCGCTGTCGAGCTGGCTCCGCGATGAGCTCGCCAGGCAGCTCGGACCGGAGTACGACACCCTCATCGACCTGCTCGCAGAGGCGCGGGCGGGCCTTGTCGCACAGGGCCGTCCAACCCTCGGTGCCGATTGGCGATCTGCCCTCGATTCGGGGATGCTGGACCTCGTCCGGGCCGGTCGAATCGACGAGGCACGGGAGCGGTTGCAGGCCGCTCTCGCCCCCGCCGCATCGCCTCCCCCGAACTCCCGCCCCTAGGAGACCGCCGCGTGTCCGTCGTCGTCATCGGACTGAACCACCGCAGTTCCCCGCTCGACCTGCTCGAGCGGATGACGATCAGTGGCGCCCAGCTTCCGAAGGCGCTGCACGATCTCCTGTCGCGCGAGGACGTGTCCGAAGCCGTCGTGCTGTCCACGTGCAACCGCACCGAGGTCTACGCAGTGGCTGAGCGGTTCCACGGCGCCTATCAGGACATCCGGGACTTCTTTGCTGAGGTGGCCTTCTTGGCCCCGGAAGACTTCGCGGACCACCTCTACGTCCACTACGACGCCCCGGCGGTGGCCCACTTGTTCGCCGTGGCGTCCGGGCTCGATTCAGCAGTGCTCGGTGAGAGCGAGATCCTCGGCCAGGTGAAGGGAGCGTGGCAGGTCGCCCGCGACGAGGGGGCTGCAGGCCCCGCCCTCAACCTCCTCTTCCGACACGCGCTCGAGGCCGGCAAGCGAGCCCGCACCGACACGGGCATCGCCCGCAGCATCACCTCCGTCTCGCAGGCTGCCGTGGCCATGGCGGCCGCTCGGCTCGATGGTCTCGCGGGCCGACGCGTCCTCGTGTTGGGCGCCGGTGACATGGGTGAGGCCATGGCGCTGGGGCTCGCCAAGGCTGGTAGCGAGCTCTCCCTGGCCAACCGCACTTGGGAGACAGCAGTGCAGCTCGCCGCTCGGGTCGACGGCACGGCGATCCGGCTGCTCGATGTCCCGGCTGCGCTGGCCCACGTCGACGTCCTCCTGTCCTCCACCGGGGCCGCGTCGCCGCTCCTCGAGGCAGACGACGTCGCAGCCGTCATCGCCGCCCGCCACGGGCGGCCGCTGTTGATCGTCGACATCGCTGTCCCGCGCGACATCGACCCCGCCGTGGGCCGCCTGCCTGGGGTCATCCTGCTCGACATGGACGACCTTCGGGCGTTTGCCGACGCCGGTTCGCAAGCTCGTCGCGGCGCGGTCGCCTCGGTGCAGGAGCTCCTCGACGACGAGCTCGACCGTTACCTTGGCGCCACCTCAGCGCGTGAGGTGGCCCCGATGATCGTTGCCTTGCGGGATCGTGCCGAGGGTGTCCGGCAGACCGAGCTCGCTCGCTTCCGGGCCAAGCTCGACGGGCTGGACGCAGCCCAGCTCGAAGCGGTTGAGAGCCTCACGCTCGGGATCATCGGAAAGCTGTTGCACGACCCCTCCATCGTCCTGAAGGACGCCGCTGGCTCGCCCCGCGGCGAACGCCTGGTGGCGTCGCTGCGAGAGCTCTTCGCCCTCGACGACGACGCCGCGCCCCCCCAGTAGTGCGCCAGCTCCGTGCGGCCACGCGCGGGAGCCCCCTCGCCCGCTGGCAGGCTGAGCACATCGCGGGTCTGCTCAGCAGCCTCGACGCCGAGATCGCGGTGGAGCTTGTCGTCGTCGAGACCAAGGGCGACCGGCAGCTGGACGTGCCCATCTGGGAGCTCGGCGGCAAAGGCGTGTTTGCCAAGGAGGTCCAGGAGGCGGTGCTCGATGGCCGCGCCGACTTCGCGGTCCACAGCGCCAAGGACCTGCCGTCGGTCGCCGTCGCCGGTCTCGTCCTGGCCAGCGTGCCCGAGCGGGGAGACCCGCGTGACGCGCTCGTGGGCTCCACGCTCGCCGATCTGCCTCAGGGAGCGGAGGTGGCCACCGGCTCGCTACGGCGTCAATCACAGCTCGCGGCGGTCCGTCCCGACCTTCGCTTCGTCGGCCTCCGCGGGAACATGCGC